>NZ_LECT01000016.1 GCF_001027925.1 Rhodopirellula islandica
TTGTGGATTGTTTCAAAAGCTATTAAACGTCCCAACGAGTGTGCCAAATCTTTTCCACTCTGACCTGCCCCCTCCATAGTTTCTCCGCGACGATGCGGAGTCCGCAACGGGGTGAATGCGGTTCAGGCGACGTGTTCGTCGTCAAACACATATCGCGGGTCGAAATGGATGTGGTGTTTGTCGAGAAAAGCCAAGTACTCGTCCTGGAACGTTTGCTGGCGATGGTGTTCTTCCTGGTTCTCGATGTAGCGTTTCACCGTGTCGGACATGGACTCACTAACTGAGAACGCCCCATACCCACGCTGCCACTCAAATTTGGCAGGGACCATTTGGTGGGAGTTGATCCATTTGGAAGAATTCCCTTTCAAAAGCTTGACCGTATCTGCGATTGCCTTGGAAGGATGAATTTTCAACAACAAATGAATGTGATCTTCGATTCCTCCAGCACGCAGCAAAGTCGCTCGGTGTTCCGACGCGATCCCGCCAATGTACGAATGCAGGTCCGTTCGCCAGACCGGACTCAAAAGCTTGAAGCGTTGCTTGGTGCTGAAAACAACGTGGATGAGCAATCCGTGATGCGTTGATGGCATGAGGGAGTCGTCCTGAAAAGCGGAGGAACGTCGACCTCCATCGTATCAGTCGCTCAGGATGGCGTGGTCGAGGCATCGCCAATAACCGCGGAGCGGTGACAGATCGTTCCGAACTCGTCGCCAGCTGTCGTCGCTCCGCGACTGTTCGCTCGAGACGTCGCCCAACCAACCGCGGAGCGGTGACATTCGATAGCGTCGGGTTTCAACCCGACGTTCCGGACGCCCCACCCCATCCCAAAGCCGCGGAGCGGCGACATTTGGCAGGCACGGGTTTCACCCCGAGGGTTTGGCTCATAGCATCACTTGGCGTCTTCCCCCTCCACATCGATTTTTCTCATGAAACCTGACGACAATCTGTGCCTGTGCTTCCACGTCTCGCGACGAAAAGTCGAGCAGTTCATTCGGGTGGAACAGCCACGACGTGCCAGTGAACTGTCGCAGTGCTTTGGGGCTGGCACAGGATGCGGTTGGTGTCGTCCGTTTCTCCAACGTTTGTTCGATTCCAGCCAACCGGATTCCGAATCGTTGCCGGAACCCGAACGATACCAAAGCGACCGCCAGGACTACCGTCAGCAACAATCCGGCGAACGCTGAACGATCACAATTGCACCGCCGGTAAGCAGATCGGCAGGAATGATCGGGCATCACCATGTGAGCCGTTTGGGCGTTCGCCCCGGTCGGACGTGGAAACAACCACGCTTGCCGCGATATTTCAAATGCCGAAAGACTTCTGCCGACCTGCTTAGAACCCGAACAACCGTCAAAGGCATCCAGTCGCCGCAAAGAACTTTCGTGGCTGGCGGGACCAGATCCGTTCGGCAGAGGGTGGCGTTCTAGCTTTCAATGCCAGTTTGTTTTTCGCAATCTTTCATTGATCGCAGGTCTTTCCGTTGAGTCAGCCAACGCCCGTTTCAGGTTCTGCAACCGACACCATTGAGCGGATGGAATCGGAGGTCCGTGGCTACAGTCGCCTCTTCCCTCATGTCTTTCAAAGTGCGAGCGGTTCCACTCTGACCACTGCGAACGGTCAGCAACTGATCGATTTTTTCTGCGGTGCAGGATCGCTGAATTACGGACACAATCCTGCCGCGGCCAAACAAGCGTTGCTGGAGTACATCTCCCAAGACGGGATCCAGCACTCGTTGGATATGATGACCGAAGCCAAAACACGGTTCCTGGAGACGTTCGAACGAACGATCCTGCAACCGCGATCGATGAACTACAAAATTCAGTTCACCGGGCCTACCGGAACCAACGCCGTCGAAGCGGCTCTCAAGCTGGCCAAGCAACATCGCAAGCGATCGCACATCGTCACGTTCACCAACGCTTACCACGGGCACTCCCTGGGTTCGCTTGCCGTGACCGGCAATCAGTACTACCACAGCGAGCACTACGGATCGCACAACAACGTCAGCTTCCTTCCGTACGATGGGTACCTCGACGACTTCGACACGACCATCCTGCTTGAAAAGATGCTGTCGGATACCAGCAGCGGCATGCCACTGCCAGCAGCAATCGTTCTGGAGACCATCCAAGGGGAAGGCGGCATTCACGTGGCCAGTGACGCCTGGCTGCAACGGGTTCAATCGCTGTGCCGCCAACACGATGTGCTGTTGATCGTGGATGACATCCAAGTGGGCAATGGTCGATCAGGCGACTTCTTCAGCTTTGAAAAAGCGGGCCTGAACCCCGACATGGTTTGTCTGTCCAAATCCATCGGCGGCGGATTGCCATTGTCGCTGCTGTTGATTCGACCTGAGTGCGATGTCTGGCAACCGGGCCAGCACACCGGCACGTTCCGAGGAAACAACCTCGCCTTTGTAGCCGCCAACGCAGTGCTGAACCATTGGAACGACGCTTCGTTCGTGAACGGAATTTGGGACCGTAGCAAAACACTGCGTGAATCCCTCTCGTCGATCGTGCAGGAACACTCCCATGAAAACTGGGAGCTTCGAGGCCGTGGCATGATCTGGGGACTCGATGTGCGTGACGGCAGACGGGCTCGCAAAGTCATCGACCGTGCGTTCCAAAATGGATTGATGCTCGAATCATCCGGCAGCGACGACGAAGTCTTGAAATTCATGCCGGCCTTGAACATCCCCGATCACCAACTCCATCAAGGCCTGCAGCTGTTTCGTGAAAGCCTGAACGCGGTGATGTGCAAGTCAAAAAATTCGACATCGCTCAACGTTCCCTGGCCACAGAACCTCACGACCTCGCCCGTTTCTTCGATGGTGATCTCGTGATCTCAAATTCAGCGACTCCTTCACCAGAGCCCACCCAGACGCTCCCCGCTTTCATTGATCTCTTTTGGCGACAATGCGAAGCCACACCGGATCGGGTCGCGGTGATCCATGAAGAGACATCGTGGACTTATCGAGATCTGCTTGATCAATCGTGTTACATCGCTCAGGCACTGGTGCGAGAAGGGGTGCTTCCTGGTGACCGCGTGGGCATGTGCCTGGACCGCACTCCGATCGCGATTGCCTCCATGCTGGGAATTCACTTGGCCGGCGCGGCGTTCGTGCCTCTGGATCCCGATTATCCCGCGGATCGATTGCGTTACATGCTCGAAGACGCCCGGATCAACATCTTGATCGGGCACGGCCAATACCGAGGGCTGTTCGAAAACCCAAAGCACACCGACCACGAATCCACTGACTTCGCTTCCAATCTCAACTGGATCGAAGCATCTGATTTGATTCAGGACCAATCCGCGACGTTCTCCGTGGCACGTGAAAACCATCCCGCACTGCAGGGCGATCAGCTTGCCTACGTGATGTACACCTCCGGGTCGACCGGAAACCCCAAAGGGGTGCTGATCAATCACACCGCCCTGACGACATACTGCCAAGCGGACCGGGACGTCTACCGATTGCATCCCGACGACCGGACGTTGCAATTTTCAACGCTGACCTTTGACATCGCCATCGAAGAGATCTTCCCACCGTTGTTGTGCGGAAGTTGTGTGGTCATCCGTCCGTTGGAACACGCCGATTCGATCAATGAACTGTCTCATTTGATCGAGACCCAAGGCATCACCGCCGTCCACCTGGCAACAGCCTACTGGCATCAGTGGGTGGACCTGATGTTGGCCACCGGATCGCGAGTGCCATCGAGCCTCCGCCTGATGGTTGTGACAGGAGAAAAGGTGAGCGTGGACCACTTCCATCGCTGGCAAACCATTTGCGACCACGACGTGCTGTGGTGCAACGCGTATGGCCCGACCGAAGCCACCGTCACTGCAACCGTTTTCTTCCCAGCAGCAAACTTCTCGGACGACAACATGCCAATCGGCAAACCGTTGCCCGGTTACTCCGCTCTGATCCTGGATGCTGATTTGAATGAAGTCCCGGTTGGCGAAACCGGACAATTGTTTCTCGGCGGAACGGCCCTCGCGGACGGTTACCTGAATCAACCCGAATTGACCGCGGCCGCTTTCATCGACCGCGAGAATGCTGATGGCGAAGTGCAGCGTTGGTACCGAACGGGAGACATTTCGCGTTGGCTGGAGGATGGCAACATCGATTTCGGCGGTCGAGTCGACCACCAAATCAAACTGGGATCGTACCGCATCGAACCGGGGGAAATCGAAGCTGCACTGACGTCGATCGCGGATGTTCGCGAAGCGATGGTGGCAGCAGAAACAGTGGACGGCCAAACCACACTGCTCGCGCACATCGGGCTCGGTCCGAACACGCTCTCCAGTGAGTGCACCGGCTCAACGTCCAAGCAGAATCTGTCGGCAACCGCTTCCCGACTCGCCCAGCAACTTCGCGAAAAACTGCCGCCTTACATGGTGCCGACTCGGTATGTGTTTGCGGAAGTCTTTCCCAAAACGATCAACGGCAAGATCGATCGAACCGAATTACCGAACAGCGATCACGCGGTGGTGGCTCGCGACGAGCATGTCGTTGAACCTCAAACCGAATTGCAACAACAGCTTTGCGACATCTGGAGTTCCGTGCTCCAGATCCCTCAACTTGGCATCGCGGACGACTTCTTCTTGCTCGGCGGCAGTTCATTGTTGGTCACACAGGTGGTGGCTCGGCTAAAAGACCAACTGGGCCTGGAACTTCCCGTTCGCGATTTCTTTGCGAACCCAACCATTGAACTGATGTCGCGTCACATCGAAGCGATGCTGGGCAAACAACAGGTTCTCTCGTCCGAGACCACGGCGGTCGTTCAATCCCAGCGGGAACGTCTGCCGGAAATGGAGGCGTTCTTTTTGCCCAGCGGTTCTCACGATCTGTTTGCCGTTCACTACGCTCCGCCCAAGCAACAGGCTCGCAAAAACCGAGGGTTGGTTCTGTGCCACGCGTATGGCCATGAATACGCGCGCAGCTACCGCAACCTGCAACAACTCGCCGTGCACTTGGCGCAACAAGGATTGGATGTCCTGCGATTCGATTACGCCGGAACCGGCAACTCGCATGGCAACGCGTTGGAAGCCACGCCGCATGTGATGATGAAAAACATTCGGGACGCTTCGCGTTGGATGCGTCAGCGACACGACGTCAATTCGATTTCGTTGATCGGGATTCGCTTGGGAGCGACGCTGGCCGCCTGCTCAGGAACGACCAACGTGGAGCAATTGTTGCTATGGGATCCGGTCACCAGCGGAGACGAGTTTCTTCAACACCTCGATCGTTTGCACTCGATGACGCTGTCCAATGGCACCCGGTTTTCGAAACCACGTCCCCCCAGTTCGATCGACCAGGCCTACGGCGCGCGGCTCAACCACGTCGTCCGTCAACAGCTGAGTCAACTGAAGTGGAATCCAAATGACTTGCCAAGCGATTCAGCGACAACGTTGCTGTGCAGTCGGGATTACCAAGCGAACCAACCGATCGATCTGCCACCCGACTCGGATGTCACGATCGTTGAGTTGGACGACGAAATCGGCTGGGACCGCCCTGAATGGACCGAGTCCGCGTTCTCGTCCCCCGGAGCCATCCAGCAGATCACGCGACTCTTGCAAAACAAATCGAACATCCACCATGCCATCGAGGTGAAGTCATGAGCCATCCCACCATGCCCAGCGTCCCGTTCGCTGCCTCAGCTGTGACTGCCCCGATTGTGACACCGCATGAGGTTGTCAAAAAAGACAAAACAGTTGATCGACCCACGAGTGAACAAGCCGTGGTGTTTGGAAGCCATCAACATTTAGTCGGTGTGTTTCACCCCACCTCTCGGCCCGTCGCCCAGAAGACCGCGGCGATTTTCATCACCCCCGGAATGCTGCACAGCGCCGGCCCCTTTCGTTTGCACGTCGACCTCGCCAGCACACTGGGCAGTCGCGGCGTCGCTTCCTTGCGGTTTGATCTCTCAGGGATCGGTGAAAGCTTGCCCGTTGGCGCAGCCGGGCGTTCGCTCGATCGAGCAAGTGCTGAGATCAGCCAAGCGATCGATTGGTTGCAAGAGCAGCACAGCATCCAGCAAGTGATCCTGTTTGGATTGTGCTCCGGGGCCGATGACTCCCTTCATGCCGCACAGCAAGACCCACGGGTGTGCGGCATCGTGGCGATGGATGCCTGCGGGTACCCGACCGCTCGTTTTCGCTGGAACCGTGTGTTCCAGCACTACCTTCCACGCTTGGCATCGATCCACGCCTGGGAACGTTTGACTCGGCGAGTGCTCAACAAAACTCGGTTGACCAGATGGCTGCTTCGAGTTTTCCCCAAGTCCACGGCACCGGAATACTCGACCATGCCAATGGGCACGGATTTGCGTGAGTATCCCTCTCGTGAAATTGCCAAGCAAGAGTTCCAGCGACTGGTGGATCAGGGTTGTCGTTTACACCTGATCTACACCGGCGGCGTTTCGGACACCTACAACTACGCGGAGCAATTCTTTGACATGCTGCGCGGCGTCCGCTGGAAAAACCTTGCCACCGTGGATCACTTCCCTCAGATGGACCATGTCGCGATTCTTTGCGAAGACCGCCAGAAGATCGTCGATCGAGTGGCCGAGCGAATTGTCGATTTCGCCCGTCCCAACTGACTGGTGAGAAGATGGGCAATCTGATCCCCTTGCTTTTTAAGTCGTCATGACGAACGATGAACGAGGCGGAAGCGATCCAGCTTCCGAAATCGTTGGTCAAGGAATGGTTGGATGTCTCGCTTTTTGTTTGGAATGTTGACCGGTGCCGTGCTGATGTACGGTTCGATGCATTACCACTTGGTTCGTGGTGCAGAAGGATTCTTCTTGGTCCCGAAGATCAGCAACAACCTGCAAGACGTCTACGTCGACATCCGTGATTACACCTTGGATGATTGGAAAGAGCACAAACCATTGGCCGCCGCGATCATGAAGAGCAATCAGTCGGAGTTGCTGTCTGATTCGACGCTGACGGGATTTCGCGAAAACGTTCACACGTTGGTCGACGGCCTGTTTTCCAAGCAATGAGCCGGAAAGAAGTGATGCAACCGTCACGACCGATGCATTGAATTCGCTTGTTTCATTCCGGCCATCCACGACAACGCGACTCTGATCCAGAACGCTTGAGCCCGACGGCTCGCTGAGTCGATGATTTCCAGCAGCGCTCAATTCAGAGCGTAGGCTTCACGCGTGATGGGAATGATCGCAATGGACATGAATCGTAATCGGTACTTCATGATCGGAGTCCTGCTGATTTTGCTGGGCGTCCAATTTCGAATGGTTGACTCGTTTGTTCTCAACGAGACCACAACGCGATCGATGGCAAAGATGTCAAAGAAGTCCAATGTGGTCGCCCAAGACTCATTCAGCAATTTCCTGATGCAGGTGCACCCCAAACCGACCAAACGCGTGCACCCGCCACGCTGGCTGGGACTGGCGATGATCGCGGTGGGAACCGTGGTCAGCTTGCACGCGGTCGCCATGCCTCGCGAGTGAGTGTTCTTGGCCGAACCAACCACTTGCGGTTCCTGTTTCCCTGACGTTTGCCTCGAACCACTCGCGAAACGACGGATTCATGCATCCCAATCAGCTCAGGCGGCGCCGCCAGTTCTCACGCGTGATGCTCTTGGCAGCGTGTTCACTTTGCGTGGGTGACACATCCCTGTCAGCAGCCGATCCCAAAGGTGCTGGGGCCAGAACCTTTGGACATCAGGGGATCCCTTCCATGGCCAGTGGGACAGGCAACGCGGCCGTTCGAATGCCGTCCGCGGGTTTGATCCTTCGTGAAGGGACCCGTGTCGGGCCGGTCACAGGCAGGTTCGTGATCAGCGGCCACCGCTGGCGTTTTCTTCCCGAGCACCCCGAAACGGCTCACCAAAACAACCCGAACTCGCTGGGCCAGCATGGTTTGGCCCGCAAACCGACGCAGGAAGAGGACACGCTTCTGAGCCAGAAACAGCCCATCGGCCGAGGAATTGGAACGTTCGATTCCTCCAACCTGGAAGACCCTGACCTCCCAATCACCCCGGCAGCGATCACGGTTCCGATGACTCTGGTCACCGAAAACCTAATGCTCGACCGAATTTCGCGAGCGATCGAAGAGGACTCCAATGACGATCGCTGGACCATCACCGGCTACGTCACCGAATTCCGGGAAGAAAACCGTCTGGTGATTGAAACTTCGGTTCGGGCCCCCATGGTCCCCAATTCCCGACCGGTTCTCGGTCGACGCTGAATTCATCTGGCGACACGCGCCGGATTGCGTCAAAATCAGGCAAATTCACCAGTCACCTGCGGTGAAAATTCGTGCTCGGCAGGAAGCCCCCATCAGCCCAACCAACGTCATGCATCCGGGATGGAAACCGTGAAATCGCGACTGCATTTGATGCGTCAACGTGCTCTCGACGCAATTGCTTACGCGATGGTGCGATCGATCGTTGCGCTGATTCAAATCATGCCGCTCGACATGGGGGATCGGTTTTGCCGTGTCATCGCAACAATTCTCAGTGGCCCGCTGCCGGTTCGAAAACGCGTCATTCAGTCAACGCTGTCACAGATTTTCCCGGACTTGCCCGAACCCCAACAAAAAGAACTCACTTTCGCGATGTGGCATCACTTGATGCTGATGGTTTGCGAAGTGGCATGGGCACAGCGACGACTGCATCGCTGCAATTGGTACCGACACGTTCGCTTCCGCGGCAGCCAAACCATGTTGCGATCAATGCTGAGCGATCGATCCTCCGTTTACGTGACCGGCCACTTCGGCAACTTTGAAGTTGGCGGTTACACGATGGGTTTGATGGGCGTTCGGACATTGGCCATCGCTCGCCGATTGGACAATCGCTTCCTGCACGATTGGGTCGAGAACTTTCGCAGTGCCAAGGGCCAAGACGTGGTCGACAAAATCGGTTGTGCCCCGATTGTTGAAAAGCACCTCCAAGAAGGCGGCATGCTGTCCTTGTTGGCTGATCAGCACGCAGGAGAAAAAGGACTCTGGACCGATTTCTGTGGCGTGCCAGCCTCCTGCCACAAAGCCTTGGCCTTGTTCTCACTCACCGCCAACGCGCCGATGATGAGCGTCTACACACGCCGCATCGATGGGAAACCCATGCAGTTTGAGTCGGGGCTGCTGGGCGTCGTGGATCCTGCCACCGACTCCGAAAACGGTCAATCGGTCGGGCAGATGACCGAATGGTACAACCGGCAACTGGAGTCGATGATCGACATCGCTCCCGAGCAATACTGGTGGCTGCATCGCCGCTGGAGAACCCCGCCGGAAAAAGTGGCCCGTCGATTGGAAAAGAAACGCGAAAAAGCGTTGCTGGCATCTGCCGCCCCCACCAAGGCATCGACCTCGCAAGCCGCGTGATCGACCTCGGACGCAGAAAGGGTCAAGGACGCAGGCAAAGCATCAAGCACACCAGAGTGCCGCCACTTGGTTCTCGAAGGCGCTCACTCCGCCGGTGCCAGGAATTCCGTCGTGAAGCAATCCTCGGCTTTGACAGAGTCCGACTCGACCAGTTTCAACTCCACCATTTGGTTGACCAACGTCTGCCAGCGATCTGCACGCATCGTTCCCACTTCGTCGCGGTTTCCGGACGGCATCGCCAGCGGGATCATCTGCTCGGCGCCGAAACGCAAGGCTTCCTCCGTCATGCCATGTTGATTCGCTTGAAGAATTGCCGCATTGGCTTGCTCGGGAGTTTCAAGAAAGGTTTTCCAACCCGCAACGGTGCCCGCCACCATCTCACGAACGACTTCGGGTGATTCACGAATCATGTCGCCGGTCGTCACCAAGACGCTCGAGTACGGGTTCCACCCCAGTTCGCTGATCATCAAGGTGCGGACCTCCAACCCTTGCTGCTCGGCGATCAAGGGTTCCGCCACACTGTAAGCCTGCACCGCGATTTTTGGATCGGTCACCATCGCCGCGATGCTGTTGTGGTAGGGGACCTGACGAACATCGTTGAGATAGCCGCCTTGTTCGAGGAATGCCAGAAACGCTCGGCCGGCCTGGCGTTGGAGTGTCATCCCAGACAAATCGTCCAAGCTTTCGACGCCACTGTCGGCACGCACCAGGATGCATCGGGGGTGGTCTTGAACAGCCGCCATGACAGCGACCACGTCGGCTCCTTGAGCCCGAAACAAAACCACATCGTCTGCGTTGGTGATCGCGAATTGGCTGCGTCCCATCGCGAGTTCCGATGCCACGGGCGTGGCACGTCCGCCAGACTGAATCTCGACATTCAATCCCAACGACTCGTACGTGCCATCCACAGCCGATTGGTAAACCCCGCCGTGCTCCACTTCGGGATACCAATTCAATTGAACTGAAACATGGGTTGCCGATTCATCCGCGGCGTCGCCCGACGTGATTTCGGTTCGCTGCGAACACCCTCCGGCAAAGATCGACAACAGGCATCCGGCAGTCAACCAACCGAAGACACCGACGTTGTGCTGTCTTCTCGCCATGAACATTCCAGTGCGATCAGACTTCGCCCTCCCGTTGGAAGGATCACCCGAAGCGAGGGGAGAGGCGGGCTCGAGTTCAGCTCCCATCCGCCCCGGCCTGACACGAACCGCGGCTTGCTGAGAAGACGCAATCAAAACAGCACGGCCACCTCGGACGCTGGCAACATGGATTGGCGATCGCATCGGTGAACTCATTTCACAAGGAGGTATCGTTTCAGGAACAGTCGGCTCAGTAGATTCACTCCGCCAAAAAGAATCAAACCCAGCAGCGTCGAGACCGCCAATGCAGCCATCAAAGCATCCGTCATTGTACGAGCTTGCCAGCCCGTCATCACGGCACCCAGCCCTTCGTAGTCCGCACCGTTGCTGACGAAAAACTCCGCGACGATGGCACCAATCACCGCCAACCCGCTGCTCACACGGGCACCGAGCACCAGAAACGGAATCGCGGTGGGCAACTGCACACGGCACAGCTTCTGCCAACGTGTGGCCCCGTACATTCGAAGTAAGTCGTCATGTTCCGGGCGAACCGAAGTCAGCCCGGTGGTCACGTTGTTGACGATCGGAAACAGGCAAATGATCACGGTCGCGATGACGGCCGTCCGAAATTCATATCCTGACCAGATCACCAACAAGGGCGCGATCGCGACGATGGGCACCGTTTGCAGAAACACCACATAAGGAAACAACGCCCGCCGCAGCAATCGTGACTGGCTGAACAACACCGACACGCCGCTCCCCACGATCACGGCAACGACCAAACTGACGGTCGCCGTCCACAACGTCGTCCCACCGGACTTCAACAACACGACCCGGTGCTGCCACCCGGCTTCGGCGACTTGCCAAGGAGTGGGAAGGAGAAGCTTTGGCAAATCGAACGCCACCACGATGAGATGCCAGACCGCGATGCCCATCGCGGCGACCGCGATCACCGCGAAAATGGTCCAGGCCATCTCCCGACCACTCTCGCGTGTCGGCTGCGAAGGCCGCGAAGATGGATGGCTCATGCCCGTGATCCTTCCGACTTGGACGACGCAGCATCCTCCAGCGTGTCGCTGACCTCGCCAAAGAATTCGGCGAACGCATTGGTGCGTCTCAAATCCGCCTGCGGTTCCGACGTCGTCAACGGGTTGTCCAGTTCGCGGATGATGCGTCCCTGATGCATCACGCAGATCCGTTCGCTGAGCTGGATCGCTTCGGCAATGTTGTGGGTCACCAAGACGCTGGTGAATCGATGGTGCCGCCACAATTGCAACAACAACTGGCCGAGTTGATTTCGCAGCAAGTCATCCAGTGCCGCAAAGGGTTCATCAAGCAACAGGAATTCAGGTTGTGTCACCAGTGCCCGAGCGATCGACGCTCGCATCTTCATTCCGCCCGACAATTGGTGTGGGTAACGTGCCGCCGCATCCGCCAACTGCACCTCTTCGATGGCGGCGACAGCACGGCCTTGCATCGCTTGGGCGGACGGTCGATCACGTCGTCTTCCCAGCGTGAGAGGCAGCGTCACGTTTTGGAGCACATTGGCCCAGGGCAACAAGGCGGGTTGCTGGAACACGAACGAAGTGGCGACCGTTCGTCGATCATCGCCACGCTCGTTGCTCCGCTGGATCCCCTGATTGCTTCGCTGGGCACCCTGATTGCTTCGCTGGGCACCCTGATTGCTCCGCTGGCACTCACCATCGGTCAGGGATTGCAATCCGGCGATGACCCGAAGCAGGGTGGTCTTGCCGCATCCACTGGGTCCCACGAGGGCCAGCCTTTCTCCCTGGCGGACCGACAGATTGATGTGATCGAGGGCGCACACGCCGCCGGGATAGGTTACCGTGGCATCGCGGCAAACGACTGCGGTGCCAGCATCGAGCTTGTCGGTTAGGGCTTTCATGTCCAACAGAGTTTAATCATTTGACAATGGACTCTGACAGGACATCTGCGATCATCACTGTCATGGCATTGCCCGAGACGGCATGACCGACGACTCATCCCACCAGGACAACCGTTCCGAGACGACGAGACTGGCGAAGGCATTGGAAATTCGATGAAGACATTGGAAGTGCATTGTTTGGGCACGGCAGGTTACCACCCCAACGAATCTCGCCACACGTCGTGCTACTTTCTGCCGCAAAGCGGCGTGCTGCTGGATGCAGGAACGGGAATCTTTCGGTTGCCGGAATTGATCCAAACCGATCACCTGGACATTCTGCTCAGCCACGCTCACCTGGATCATGTCGTGGGACTGACGTTCCTCTTGGACATTCTGTATCAACGTCCGGTGAAAGAGGTCCGCGTGTGGGGGCAAGCCGAGAAGCTGGCCGCCATTCAAGAACACCTGTTCCACGAGTCGCTTTTCCCGGTGGCTCTTCCAGTGTCCTGGAATTCGATTGACGAGCAATCGGAGTGGGACCTGCATGGCACGAAGATGTCGTGGCGACTGCAAGAGCACCCGGGTGGATCAGTGGCCTTCCGGTTGGAGGCGGCACGCCCCGACTCCACCCCCTCGGATCCGCCGGCCGTCTTGGTCTACGCGACCGACACTCTCGGCGCGGAAGACCCTGAAACGCTGCAGTGGATGTCGGGGGCCGATCTGCTGATGCACGAATGCAACTTCGACGATCAAAATCAGAAGTGGGCCGAGAAGACCGGGCACTGCTACCTTCAAAAAGCATTGCAAATCGCGGTTCAAACACAGCCACAACGTTTGCTGCTCACGCACATCAATCCAATCGCTGAGCTGCAACTGGACGCTGAAGTTCCGTCATTGCAGTGCCCGATCGAAATTGCGACGGACGGATTGCGCGTCGCGTTTTAAAGTGGGCTGTGCCTCCCAGTTCACTGGGATGGAGCGTCGCACGGGATGGAGAGCCCCACGGGGTCCTCCAATTCGCTGCGTTGCAAACGCCATGATCAGGTCGCGTTCGTTTCCCGACGGGCCTCTTCCACCCGGTACATCTCACGCCATGGCAATTGGATGCCACCGTCAATCGTCAAGGTGCTGCCGGTGATGTACTCACTTTTGGGGTCGCACAAGAAAACCGCACCGCGACCGATTTCGCGAATTTGGCCCAGGCGTCCCCAGGGCAACTTGGCCCCTTCGGCACGGAGTGTTTCTTCTTGGAAGAACTTCCGTTCCCCGGGGGTGTCAATCCACCCGGGGTGAATGATGTTCACGCGAATTCGCTGGGAGGCGAGTTCCACCGCGGCCGTGCGAGCCATTTGATCGTTCGCCGCTTTGGCCATGTTGTAGGCCATCGCACCAGGCATGGGCATGTGAGCGTGCGGGCTGCTGATCACGACAATGTTGCCACCGTTGCCAGCGTCGACCAATTTCTGAGCCCCGGCGCGAACGAGATAAAACGCCCCCCACATGCTGACATCAATGGTGCGTCGAAATTCGCTCAGGTCGGATTCCAACATCAGGTGCCGGTCACTGTAAGCGGCGTTGCTGACGATGATGTCGAGCCCCCCCATCCGATCGCTCGCCGTGTCGACCAAGGTTTGAGCCTGGTCCGAATCGGAGATGTCCGCTCCGAGTGCAAACGCGGACACGCCAAGAGCCTCACACTCTTGGACGACGCCTTCGGCTTCCTCGGGGTTCGAATGATAATTTATCGTAACCGAAGCGCCGGCCTGAGCCATTTCCAACGCGATTCCGCGCCCAATCCCACGCGAAGCTCCCGAGATCAACGCCCGTTTCCCCTGCAGGGATCGCGTGGGGGCAGTGGAAGGGATCGAATCGGATGATTCAGCGGACATTCATGGAACTCCAGGGGCAGGGCAGTCGGCGGAAATGTTTCTCAACAACAATACTGAGAGAAAACGCTGCGGCAGTATAGCCAATCCAGGACTTTCCGTTGGCTGCTGGATCCCGGTCCACGGCAAAGTTTTTTGATCCGCTTGACGGCGCACACCCCCAATCGTCAATCTGCACTGATCTCATCGCTCCTCGCGATTCGCGGATCGCTGAGACGGCCACCGATACTGCACGGACGGTTTTGGTTGTTGAATGTGGCCTCTTCGGCCAGCCATTTGTGATCCTTCCCCACCAACGATGGCCCATGACAAACGATCCTAGCCGCAACCAGCCCTCGACGGAATCGTCGGGTTCAAAACTGCTTCCCACCGACCCTTTGGTGGTCATTGGTTGGCGTGAGTGGGTCGGTTTGCCAGAGTTGAAGGTCCGTCACGTCAAAGCAAAGATCGACACCGGGGCGCGGTCCAGTTCGCTGCACGCTTTCGATGTTGACACGTATTTTGACGATGACGTTGAACGCGTTCGGTTCTCCATTCATCCTTTCCAGCGACGCGATGACCTTCACATCGAAGCCGATGTGCCCATCTTGGAACGACGCCACATTCGCAGCAGCAATGGCAATGTCAGCGAGCGGATCGTGATCCGAACCCCGCTGGAAATTCTGCGGCGTCGCGTGATGGTCGATTTGACACTCGCGAATCGTGACTCGATGGGATTCCGTATGCTGGTCGGTCGCGAAGCCATTCGCAATCGATTCCTGGTCGACTCCGCCGCTTCTTTTTTAGCTGGGCGTCGAAAACGCAAACGCTCCGGTGGAATCGAACCACCAACCAAGTGATCTCATCGAACCGACTCATCTCATCCGGTCGAACACCCAACTTTGCCCTCCGCCTCAGGCTCCAGCCTGATCCGTTGCCACGACGCTTCAGACCACCCCACCCGACTCCCAGCTCTCTGAGAGAAAACCCTTGAAACTTGCCATCCTGTCCTGCTCACCCCGTTGCTACAGCACCCGACGCTTGGTGGAAGCAGCTGAACAACGCGGCATCAAAGCCAAAGTTCTCAACACGCTGAAGTTTGCGATCGACTTGGCGGAGGGTGAACCCGATCTTTACTACCGCAGCAAACAGCTCAGCGACTACGACGGCGTGCTGCCCCGAATCGGCTCATCGATCACGTACTTCGGCACCGCCGTGGTCCGCCAGTTCGAACAGATGGACGTGTTCTGTGCGAACTCCTCCGCTGGGATCAGCAATTCACGCGACAAACTTCGCAGCATGCAAATCCTTTCTCGGCATCAGATTGGAATCCCTCAAACCACGTTCGTTCGCGACCGCAAGGACATCCTCCCGGCGATTGAACGCGTTGGCGGATCGCCGGTGATCATCAAGCTGCTGGAAGGCACTCAAGGTGTCGGCGTGATCTTGGCAGAAAACGTCAAGGTCGCCGAAGCCATCATTGAGACGCTGCAGAGCACCAAGCAAAACGTGCTGGTCCAACAGTTCGTTGCCGAAAGCCGCGGCAAAGACATTCGGGCGTTTGTGATCGGCGATCGAGTCGTGGCCGCGATGCGCCGCGTCGCCGTAGGAAACGAATTCCGCAGCAACGTTCACCGGGGCGGTCAAACCGAAGCGGTGGTGTTGGACGAAACGTATGCGGAGACCGCTGTTCGCGCCGCCCAAATCATGGGATTGCGAGTGGCTGGTGTGGACATGCTGGAAGGTGCCAATGGCCCGCAAGTGATGGAGGTCAACTCGTCACCCGGCCTGGAGGGCATCGAGTCCTCCACCAAACTGGACATCGCCGGGGCGATCATCGATTACATGTCCGCCCAAGTGGACTTCCCCGAAGTGGATGTTCGTCAACGACTGACGGTCAGCCGAGGCTACGGTGTGACGGAACTCCATGTTCGCGATGGATCGGACTACGTCGGGAAGACCATCGACGAATCCGGTTTGCCGGAACTGGACATCAATGTGTTGACGCTTTACCGCGGCACAACTGTGATCCCCAACCCGCGTCTGAAACGCACGCTCGAACCCCACGACCGACTGCTGTGCTTCGGAAAACTGGAAGCGATGCGAGGCATGGTTCCCGAGAAAGTCCGCAAGCAACGCCGCCCCAAAATCAAACGCCTTCCCGATTCCGCCGCGACCATTCAGGCCGAATCTTCTCGCGACGATTGATCCTCGACGGCACCGCCCATCAAAAGCTCCAGACGCAACTGAAGTGGTTCGTCGGAGGTGCGATAGGCAAGCTCAATCGGGATGTAGCCGAGCGGGACACCGGCCACGGAATCCGTTGCCAACTTGACGGCATCTTTGTGCGTGCAGAGCAAGCGTTGAGGCGATGGATCCTTGGTTTTGAGCTTGGTGACCCACGCTCGCAGTTTTTCACGAGTGGCTCGTTCGTACGAATCATGGTCGGGCAGTCGCAAGTGATCCACGACAATCGCACCGCAGTCACGCACCGTTTGCTCGAACGCGTTGGGGTTCCCGATCGCTGACACCAACGCGACGGGTTGGTCGTTCAAGACCTCAATCGCCTCCCACTGACCAACCGAGTTCTGAATCGTCGACGGCCGGTGCTCGGTTTCTAAGATGGGACAATCCGGGGCGTACTGAGCGATGGTGGAGCGAATCGCGAGCACGTCTTCCGGATCGACTTGGTCCACGCGGGTGATCAAAATCCAATCCGCGCGAGCGACGCTGTCCAACGGTTCTCGCAGAGTTCCACGCGGCAGCACGTGCCCATAGCCGAACGGACACGTCGCGTCCACGACGACAATGTCGAGATCTCGTTGTAATCGCCGATGCTGGAACCCATCATCCATCACCAAGACTTCCGCCGCCAATTCCTCCACTGCGATACGAGCCGCTTCGACTCGGTCACGGTGCTGAACGTGCGGCACATCGGGCAAGCGTTCTTGCAATTCCATGGCCTCGTCGTTCATCCCGCCGTCGGTGGCGCCGTAGCCACGACTGATGATCGCCACGCGAAAATCCATGGCTCGCAAACGTCGGCAAAGGTCCGCGACGACGGGCGTCTTGCCCGTTCCACCGGTCGTCAAATTGCCCACGCTGAAGACGGGAACCCCGGCGTGGAAGGTCTCCTGTTTGCCGTTGTCGAATTGCCGACGGCGATGCCGTGCTGCCACGTTGTAAAAACCACTGGCACACCACAACGCTCCGCGAGCCAGGGCTGAAATCGGATTTCGAGATTGGCCACTGAGCAGTGGTCGATAGTCCCAACTCATGGTTTCATCTGTCCCTCATCCTCGGCCGATTGATCGGTCACATGTCTCAGCTCTTTGCCACCCGAATTTCGCCGACCACCGGTCAAGTCATCCGTCAACGGGGACTCCGACTGACTCAGTGTTTCATCGGTGCTTTGTGGGTCAATCTTTCGGCAGGCCTCCGTCAAAACTTCGGCGATATCATCCAGCCAATCTTCCCAGGTTTCAACGGTGGTCCCCTTGGGTGGCACGTTCGCCATTTCATCGCACAACAAAATCATCCGCAAACAGTGGCGAAATAGAATCCCCTCTTCCTTCTGAAGCTTTCTGGCGGTGACGTACTTGTTGAAATCTCCACCAAACTCCAGCAGTTCACCCACAATCCAAACCGGACGAACGCGCACATCGTCGACTTTCGGGAACTCATCGCGAAACAGTCGCAATAGTTTTTCACCGATGGTGAGTGGCCACACGCGAGGCTCTTCGAACATCACACGGCCAAAACCACGATCTTTCACCTCTTCCTCTTCTTCCTCCTGACCGCCACCAAGTTCTTCCGCCGACGCCAAACCTCGCTGCAGCAACAAGGCATCCAACCGGGTTTGAGCCAACTGGCCTGGCGGCACCATGTCGTACGAAGGCATGCGTGCAAATTTGGCAACCGAACCGGGCACCTCCAACATGCTTTCCATCGCCGCGATGCGTTCTTGATCATCGGCATCCGCCAACTGATCCGCCATGAAGACGCCGAACAACGGATTGACACTTTTGAGCTGCACCAATCGTTCGAGCCTGACAGTTGGCTTGGCCGTTTCGGGGCGGTACTCCTCCAGTTCATAGCCGCGTTTAGCAAGCGCTTCCGCGTCGTCGAGCGGCGTGTCTTCTTCGGGGGATGGCTCTGGTGAAGCCTTCGGTTCCGCCGCCCGCATCTCATCCAGCAACCCACCGAACAACCCGCCCGTTGCGGCCGGTTTCGATTCCGCAGCTTCCGCTTTGGGCTGCCCAGGCTTGGTTCCCTTGGGCGTCGGCTTGCGTTCGGGAGCGATCCGAGGCAGCGGTTCCAGTTCCACGTAACCGCCCGACCACAGGGTGATCAGCATCCGATTGAGATCCTTTTGGGCCACTTCCACTTGGGCGGGCGTCATCAACCGACGTCCCACCAATTCGCGGATCGGTTGGACGCTCGGATCCTTGGACAACAGATACGCGAGCAACCGCCACGGGACCTTGCCGCGACTGGATAGATCCGCCGATTTGGCAACCTGCAATTGTTCGAATTGCGTTTGAGTCCAATACGATTCCCCCGCTCGCCGCTTGGGCATCTTCTTCTTCAGTTGTTTTTTCGCCCGCATCAACCCGGGGTCTTTGGTGTCCTCCGGAATGGAATCGTACTTCTCACGCCAGCGATTGATTTTGACATCGTCCTCGTGGGCCAATGCAAAAACGTAGCCTCGATCATCGAACTGGGGACGTCCTGCGCGGCCAAAGATCTGCTGAGCTGAAGCAATGTCGACCAGCTTCTTTTTGTCACGGGGCCCCTTCAACAAACAAGGCAACACCACGCTCCGAGCTGGCAGATTGATTCCTGCAGCGAGTGTTTCGGTGCACACACAGATGCTGAGCAGTTTCTTCTGGAACAACTCTTCAACAATCCGGCGGTAACGTGGCAAGATACCCGCGTGGTGGACACCGACGCCTCGCATCAAAATCTGCTTCAACTTCGGCCCCACGCCGTTGGTGAAGTCGGCGGCATTGAGAATGTCCGCCAACTCCTTTTGGTGGGCTTTGTCGATCAACGATTTCCCCTTGAGCATTTCGGCATTGGTCCAGCACATCGATCGACTGAAGCAAAACAGCAACGCGGGAGTCCGGCGTTCTTCGACGCTTCCTGCGGCGATTTTTTCACAAAACTCATTCAACAAATCATCTTCGACCCACTCGTATTGCAGCGGCACTTTTCGTTCGGTGCCCTGCACCAATTGCAGGTTCCGACCGTGGGCGTTGCGGAGCCAACTGGTGAACGCCATGGAGTTCCCCACCGTCGCACTGAGCAACAGCGTGCGAACAGGTTTGGGCAGCAACCCCAGCGTCAGTTCCCAAACCACCCCGCGTTCGTAGTCGTTGAACGAGTGAAATTCATCCATCACCACACAGGTGACGTCGTCGAATACAAACGCATCGGGGTTGAGCAAGCGGTTGAGCAGGATCTCGGCGACCACCACCAGCACGGGCGCATCGGCGTTGACGCTGCGGTTGCCGGTCACCAAGCCCACTTGATCCGCCGAGAATCCCCAGCGCACCGCCGACTCTCGCAGTTCGTCGAGTTTCTGGTCGGTCAGCGCAATCAGCGGCGTGGTGTAGTACATCCGTTTGCCGGTCCGCAGCGCCTCGTAAACCGCGGCTTCGGCTATCAACGTTTTCCCGGTGCCGGTCGGGGCACAAACCAACACACCGTGCTGAGCCGCTGGCCCACCTTCGGTCGCTTGAGTGTTGCCGGTGAAGTACGCCAGCAACGCCTCCTCTTGAACCGGATAGGGCTCGTAGGGGAGCAGTTCAAAGTACTCCTCTGCCAGCGTGTCACGATCGAGATCCGGGTCGACCGTGGCAGAGCGGGGGGGAAGTGATTCGGGCGTGGAAGGCGAGTTAGCATTCATGCCGCCGTTGTATCATATGAATGACAAATGGGGGCTGGCCTGGGGCGACACATTCCATCCGCGGCCGGCATTCTGCTTGACGATGGGCCTCCGTTTCTTTGGCGGATTCTCCCGTCCGAAGCTTGGCACCGACTCCTCACCGTCAACCAAGTTCGATGACCGAAGCGGCGCCAAAATCGCCGGTGCCAAGGACGCCCAATTCCAGCAGCAGACCTTCGCAATCACAAAAGAAACACATCTCCCAAAGTAGCGGCAGGACGCAACCGCACTCCCATCGTTCGCCTCTCGCTCCTTCGCTACGAGTTGCAACCGGCACCATCCCTACGAGCAAGCGAGCCTGGCCATTCCTCCATTGATTGGCAAACCGCGAGTTCGATCTGGTCAAAAACGAAGCTAGGCTCCCCCTGAGTCATTCAATTAAAAGGGGGCAACTTTAATGAAGACCAATGGGGCAATTGCGCGAGAACGTTCACAATGGCGAGTTCTCGCACTGACCTTCGCCATCGCACTTCCAGTCACCGGGGTGCAGTCGGCCTGGGGTGTCAATCCGACATCACACGACAACGAACACCATGACGTTCAAACCCTGAAGTTCGGCATGTCGACTGCTTTGAGCGGACCGGCGGGGGAACTGGGCATCCACATGCGGCATGGAATCCTTGCCGCGTTTGCTGAAGCGACGACACAAAAGGTCTTCCCTGGCAAACGACTGGATCTGATCGCGTTGGATGATGGGTATGAACCGGCTCGCACCGCGTTGAACATGCACCAACTGACGGAAGTGCATCAGGTGTTGACTGTGATTGGCAATGTTGGAACTCCCACAGCGATCACAGCGATTCCAATTGCCCAGAAGACGCAAACCCCATTCTTTGGTGCTTTCACCGGAGCCAGTCTGCTCCGAAGAGAGCCCCTCCCCAACTGCGTCATCAACTACCGCGCCAGCTACGCAGAAGAGACGGCAGCCATCGTGGATGCATTGGTGGCGAAAGGGATCCGACCAGAAGAGATTGGCTTTTTCACCCAGAACGACAGCTTCGGAGACGACGGTTTTTTTGGAGGACTGGCCGCGATCAGGCGGCATCAAACCATCAAAATATCGAGCGTTCCGCATGGCCGCTATCGCCGAAACACATCGCAGGTCGAAGATGGACTGGCGGACCTGTTGATGCATCATCCGACGCCCAAAGCGGTCATCATGGTCGGCAGCTATGAACCCTGCTCGAAATTGATTCGCCTGGCGAGGCAGAATGATTTCAACCCGCAATTCCTTGCGATTTCGTTTGTTGGTTCCGATGCACTGCAACAATCGCTGGGCGAAATGGCCGACGGGATTGTTGCCACGCAGGTCGTGCCTCATTTCAATCGCGACCTGCCGTTGGTCTGCGAATACCGCGACGCGATGCAGACATACGATTCAGAGATTCCTCTGTCGTTTGTTTCGCTGGAGGGATACACGGTCGGTCGGATCCTGATCAAGGCGGTGGCATCCATTCGCGTCGAAATCAGCCGTCCCGCCATCCTGGAAGCGTTTGAACAACTGGGGCAATTTGACATCGGGCTGGGCAGCCCCCTGACGCTGGGACCAAACGATCATCAAGCCAGCAACCGGGTGTGGCCCGTCATGCTCAAGGCCGATGGAAGCGAATCGCTGTCATGGGAGGAGTTGCCCAGTGAGTGACCCCACCCCAACCATCGACGACGCGTCCAACCAGAAATCCAGAAACGCACATGCCGCGCAACGCCGAGTGCGTTGGCTGAGTGCCACTGGCGTCTGCAGCGGGATGCTGTTTTTCTTCATCGCGACTGCGCTCTTGGATTGGCATCGAGACAGCCGCATGCACGCCAACGCAATCGTCAAGCAGGTCGACGATGCACAATCCGGCATGGACCGCGTGACGGTGATCCGGAATCAAGAATGGACGGGACTGTTGTCCGGATCACCCTCGTCCCTCGAGGATCCAGTGAGCGACTCCCAGAACAACTGGCAACAAGAACTGGTTCCGGTTCAAAGCACCTTCGACTCTTTGAATGCCACGCTCAACCTTCAGGGCAATCAGAAACTGGGCATTGCCACCGAACCGTTGAAGAAATGGAACGATCAAGCTGCACACTGGAGTCACCGGCACTCGGAACTGAACGCAGCGGCAGAAACGCAGTTCACAGAACTCGACATTGCACTTGATCAACTGCAGCAAGACGCTGATGAACAGCGTGGCATTCATCGCCTCAAAATCGCAGTGGGCCTGCGAAGTCATTTCTCGAAGCGTCCCAAACCGATCGATGAAATCCTGAAAGACTGCTCGCGTTCGGCCCTGCTCAATCAACGCAGCGGAGACCTCAAGGAACTGCGTCTGTATCTCAACCAGTTGATCGCGAGTTTCCATGTCGACCACTTGGCGGACCTCAGCCAGAATCAAATCCGTCCGGTGCTGCTGCGACTGAAAACATCAAGTGAAGAGCTTGGAAAGTCGCAGGAGGTGCAGCAGGTCAACGACGCCATCTTCGGTCCCACGGACGACGACGGCAACCAAACCAATTTTGACCGCCCCCACGGGCTGGATCCCCGACCTGAAATCCCTCCTGGGATCCTGTCGCTCCAATTCGCCCTCGCGGAAAGTCAATCGGAGCGTCAGCGACTTGCTGAATCAGCGGCGGAGCATGCCCGCTTACTCGATGACCAACGCAACAAGCTTGCGATGGCAGGCGACCAAGTGAAGAGCCAGTGCATCGAAAAATTTGCCAACACGCTTCAAACGATCTGGCTTGCGAACCTCGCATCCGGATGCATCCTCGGAATGCTGTTCCTCTTCCTCACTCACAAAGTTTCTCAAGACATTGCGATGCAAGTCGATGCCATCGATCAGACGGCTACCGATCTGGCGAACGAACAATTGTTCCTGGAATCGGTCCTGTCCAATTTGCCGATTCCTCTGTACTGGAAAGACGAGACCGGACGCTACCAAGGTTGCAGTCGATCGTTCGCGGAATGGACGGGATTTTGCTCCGAAGAGGACATCGTTGGACACACGGATGCGGACCTGCCCTGGGACGACGCCACTCAAGAACACAAAATCGATCTTGAACGGTCGATCATGCGATACGGGATTCCAATCAAGAACCAAGAGATCCTGCAAACGCGAGCAGACGGAAAGCCGTACGTCGTGCTCGCCAGCAAGACGCCGCTGTACAACAACCAAAACGCCAGCGTGGGCCTTGTTGGCACCTACATCGACATCACTGAGCGCAAGACGGCAGAGGAGCGTCTGAATGGGTTGGCGAAAATCCAATCCGAGTGTCCCAGCGAAATCTACGTGTTCAACATGCAGACGTTTGAACTGCTGGAACTCAATCATGCCGCCTGCCAAAACCTGTTGGTGGACGAAGAGGAATACCGCGGCAAATCGATTTCAAGCTATTTGAAGGAATCAACGACCGAGAATCTGGTGGAACTCTTGCGTCCCATCGTCGACGGTGAAGCGGTCGAAGTGGAATACGAGCTGACACATTTGCGAACCGACGGGACCTGCTATCCCGTTCACGTTCGAACGCTCACGATCGAGCATGGATCGGCGCAAGCCTTCGTCGCCTGTGCAACAGACATGACGCTTTACAAAAAGCTGGAGAGCAAACTGCTGCAAGCGCAGAAACTGGAATCGATCGGGCAACTGGCAGCGGGCATCGCTCACGAAATCAACACGCCCATGCAGTGCATCTGCGGGAACATTGATTTTCTGCAAAACTACTCGGATCGCTTGCTCCAAATTGTGGATACGTTCCAAGGACTGCTGGAGAAGAGCCCGGAGTGCTGGGAGCATCGAATTGCTACGATTGCAGAACTACTGAAGAAGAATCGATTCGACTTCATTCGGTCTCAATTCCCAATGGCGATCGAAGAGACTTCGACAGCTGCCAACCGAGTGGTTGAAATCGTCCGGGCCATGCGTGTCATGTCGCATCCGGGATCTCACTCGAAGAGCCCCACGGATATCAATGCTCTGATTCGAGACGCCAGCATTCTGAGCCGAAACCGCTGGAAGTGCGCTGCCACAGTCGACCTCGTGCTTGACACCGAATTGCCAACGATCGATGCCCGCCCCGCTGAACTCAGCCAGGTGTTCCTCAATCTGATCATCAACGCCGCGGATGCGATCGGCGACACTCCGCAAAGTGGTTCAAGCGAGCTCGGTCAGATTCGAGTCGTCACAAAATACGATGACGACAACATCTACATCGAACTCAGTGACAATGGCCCGGGGATGTCGGATGAAATCAAGGCGAAGGCCTTTGAGCCCTTTTTCACGACCAAAGAAGTCGGCAAAGGCACGGGCCAAGGATTGTCGATTGCCTACGACGTGATCACCAAGCTGCATGGCGGAACGGTGGACCTCCAAAGCGACATGGGCGAGGGAACGTTGTTCACGTTGTGCCTGCCACGTCAGACTGACGAAGACGCCCCGACTTCCACGGGCATCGCGGTCGCCCCGACGACCATGCCAAACATCTCGACCCCAGCCGTCATCACGTGAATGCGTGAGCTTCGGAGGATGCATGTCGTCACGGAGGGGGAACCGGCGCTGCTGCAGTTCGCCTGGGACTATCGCCCGAACAGTTTATCGATTCGAAGCTTTTCGAAACCTTTGTTCAGGCTGTCTTCCAGCTGTTGTTGGCCGCGGCCAAGTTGTTCCTGCAAGAAGTTGGCCCCGGCCTCTTGAGCGGCACGTGTTCCCATGTCCGCCACAATCCGCTGAATCCCGGACGAATCCAACCGGGGACGATCCAAGGTTCCGTTGACTGGGATCGTGATCGTCTGCCCTGAAAGCACGCTCAGGTCGCTTCCAATCCACGAGGCGTCCAGCGGAATTTGAGCCATCAAATCCAGCTGCCCGTCCATCGTCACACGCCCACTGGTGGTGACCTTGGCCCGATCGATTTCCAACAGCAGCGCGCGGTGATCCACGACCCCGCCGGCCACATTGAATTCGATGGTCTGCGCTGGCATGGTGATCAGCGTTCGATTGCTGCGAGGCGGATTGGAACTGGATCCAATCGCCGCGAGTGATTGCAGTTGGCGAGCCCCAGCGATGACCTGATCGGCCAAGGGGCCGGCATTCATCCGAACTTGATCGACTTCCAATCGCCCGCGAATCGTCGATTGATTGGGGTTGTCGATGGAGACCGTGCCTTGCTCGAGCGTTGCACTGAAGGTGCCATCCACGCGCGCTGCATCGGCTGCAATCGGTGCGATGTATTTCAACCACTGACCGGTGATTTCTGGCGTCAGCTGGACGTTTTTCGCAATGGGGCCCGGCTTGAGTTCAATCCAAATCGCGGGCCGGTAGTGCACGTCGCCCGCCAACAAGAGCTTGCCATTTGCAACCGCCGCGTTGCTGCCCGTTTGATAAGTTGCCGGATCATTTGGGTCGTAATCCAGCGGCGCGACCTGAGGGCCGTATTGCTGAGTCACGTAACGACTGGCTCCCAACACCGGAATCGTACTGGGAGCAATCGAGACAACCGACTCCGTCATTTGAAACGGCACCTCAGCAGGCCCGAACCACATGCCCGCCGCATCGACGCTCTCCCAGCCCAAGCTGCCATCGACATTGAACGAGAACTGATCCTGGGGACCTTGCACGTACTGCAATTTGAGAGGTGTGGGGTGAACTCCCTCGGCGATGATGGGTGTTCCTGTCAACTCGGTGATCCGGCGAGCCACCTCGTCCATTTTGAAATTTGCGGGACCTTCGAGTCGAACCGATTGCTGCTCGCCTTTCCAATCGACAGTGCCCGACAGCGTGGTCGCGAACCAGTCGCCCGCAATCTGCATCCCTTTGGCCTGCAATGACGATTCGTTCAGATTCCATTCGGCTCGGCCATCGACACGAAGATTGGGTTCCGACCAGACGACTCGCTTGGTGCTGTTGAAGTTGACCGACGTCGGTGGAACCGTTTCGACCAATTCGAACTTTTGTCCGGTCAAATGCGAATCCAAGAACAACACGGCGGGATCGCCGGTCGCCACGACGCTGCCTTCCATTTTCCCTCGCAGCAACCACTCGCTGGACGCGGCGTTGTTGGCGGCTGCGTCGCTGGACGCTGTGTTTCGATAGGCGACTTGCTGAACAGATCGTGCTTGAGAGTTCGACTGCGACAACCGTGGGTCTTGCGGACGATTGGCGAGCCGTTCTCGCATGCTGGTCTGCAGCCTTTCCAGTTCCGCTTGCCAAGCGATTTCGATGTCAGTCATGCCGCCGATCCATTCTCCCTGGATCGCCGCAGAGGCCGCATCACCAGCGACTGTCAACGAGCGAATGATAACGTCCTGCTGCGGGTAGCTGGCTTTGCCATCAAAGTGCAGCTTGACCAGCTGTTGCTCCCAGATCTGATCTGACATCGGGACTTCGAGCTGAGTGATCTGGGCGTCCATGGATTCCAACAAGGCCGCGCCGGACTGACTCAGTCCCCCACGGGCATTGAAGCGAAAACCGCCCTGCAGAGATTCGTATCCGGCGGGCATCCACGGGGCCAATGTCTGCGCGATCGCATTGAGCTGCCCCTGGCCGCTCATTCGCAAAGGAATCAAACGGTCGACATCCAGAGCGGAAATCGCCTGAACCAACTCGACATCGGCTTCCAGTCCGTTGCCCAGGACATTCAGTTTTCCACTGATCAACTCCGCCAACCGCCCACCGCCACTCGCTTGCCAGCGGCCGGTGATGTCCAACTGCGACTGCAAAGACGAAGGTTGAAAACTCTGTCCAGGCGTCAACTCGATCGCCAATCCGGTCATGCGTCCATCACCACGCAGACGCCATGTCCCGTCGTTTTGAGCGTTCCACTGCAGCCCGCCTTGAACGTTCCCTTCCAAACGGCGGTCATCCAGATCGATCAAAGGGCGAAGGATGCGGGCGAGCTTGCCAAAATTGATATCCACATTGGCAGAACCGCTGCGCAAATCACCTTGACCATTGACAACCGCAAAGGGGCTGTCGAGTTCAAATTGTTCGGCGAAGAGCCGTTGGGTGTCACTGGCTACGACGGCGAGCACGTCAATGGGTGCCACACGAATCTCACCACCTTGGGATTGGGCTTGGATGATCCCGCTGCGAATCATCAAGCGGCGGCGACGTGCATTTCCACCGCCAATCGCGGATGCACCTCCACCCGCGATGGGTTCGATCCGTGCTTCGACGATTCCGTCGACCAACGTGACCCCATTTCGCAGCGGCAGCAACTCAGGAAGTGCCCGTCGCAAACGCGGTAAATCGACCTGCACGGTCACGGTCGCATCGACTTGATTCAGCCAAGCCAACGGATTCGTCGTGTTGCCAGCCAGGGAGACGGAATCGGGGAACGATCCATTCATTTGCACACTGGCGAAATCGGTCTTCGCGTTGATTTGTCGGGCGCTGACCCGTCCTCCGCGAATCTGCAAATCACCGTCGAAGGTGGCCAACTCGTTGTCCCACAGTTTTCGTCCCGTTTTTGAATCGCTCGCAACCAAATTACGAACATTCAATTGACGCAGAGAAACATTGGGCTCGCCGGTTCCTGTCAGGGTCAATTGTGTTTGCCCTGACAAATCACCGGTGATCGCCGTCGGCAGTTCACTGCCGGGGAAACGACGCTGGGCCAAGGCCAGAACCGACAGAGGCAGCGAATCAGCATCGATCTCGACCGACAACTGCTCCGCTGCAGTGGATTCAGCGGTCGCATCCATTGCCAGCTTGACGTGGCCGGCCACCGATCCATCGCCCCCTCCAGGCTGGCTCAAGACACCATCAAAGGTGACGTCCAGCCAGGAAGCGTCGAGAATCGCTTCGGCATGGGACTGACTCAGCGTCCACGTTTGGTTGGTCTCGGCATCAGTCGCCAGAACTGCCACGTCCTGCAGTTTGACGATGCCTTGCGGAACAAAGGCGGAAGGTTCGTTGGAGGGAGCAAGAAGCGTCGCCAAATCATCTTCGAGCGACGTCGTTCCATTCTCCACCGTGCATGAAAGTTGCACGCCACGAACGAGGACTTCACCGAATTGTCCCGCCTGAGGCTCACCCGACCAAAGGTCGCTCAATGAGATCGAGGTCTGCAATTCATCGACGATGATTTCGGACTGGCCGAATCGCCCCACGACGTGCAGCCCTTGAATTTGCAGTGGGGTCAGCCAGCCAATTTGCAGGGAGTCGGCACTTGCATCCAGGTCATACTTTTCCAGCGTTCGAACCAAAAAGGAACGCCCCATCGGTGAATGACTGACGAGGCTGGGAAGAGCCCCGACACCAAGAATGACAAAGGCAAGCAAGACCAGCACGAGCGTTCGTTTGCGCTGCAGTCGACCTTGTCGACGACTGCGAGTGCGAACTTCTTGCGAACGCTCCATGACGCCTAATTTGGCATCGAGGTCGTAATCCCGGGCCGCTTTGCGTCGCATTGCCGTCGATCCAATCCGTGAAAAGTAGTGCTCGCAACCCCATCCATCGTGGTGCGGCAGGGCGGAGCATACTCCTTTTCGACGCATGACCCCAAGAGACGTTTTTGAACCCCTGGTCAGACGTCTGCGATGGCGGAAGACAAGTCGTCCGACACGAGAATTCCATTGGCCCACCGATTCTGTCGGCGCATAAAAAAAGCTCCCGGAAAGTACGAGGTCCTAGGGGGGCGGAGGACAACGCGCTTCTGTTCCGGGAGCCGGTGGTCGGTTTGTTCGATCGAGTGAGCACATCCTTGTGATCACCAACCGAACGTCCGTCATCTCAAAATCCTAACAAGGGTTTCCAGGTCAATCCGTGACCATCAAAACATCTTGAAAATCTCGCAGCCAGCCTTTCAATTGAAATCAAAAGACGACCTGTGCGAGATGCGATTTCGAAACTTCGCACGTCGCAATCGGACCGGGTTGGAGGTCCGTTTGCGACGATGGGGGCAACTTAGCGGGGGCCGCTTTCGTGGGTCAAGCCGAGTTCGCAAAAAGTCTTTCAGGTTCTGGAAGCTCATGTCACTCCTGTCCATTTTGGTCCCCGAAATCGTTTAGAATCGGCCTGAAAACTTTCTCGATATTCTTTTCATCCCCGCCAAAGCCCCTTCCTTCCATGCAGTTCACTCCACGTCGTAAAACCAAGACAACGTCTTCGACTTCGACCAGCGCCCCCTCCACGACTGCGCTGCCCTCAACAGAATCGTCACCTCGCGTTTTGAATTCGTTGCTCAGCCCATCCCTCGCCAACGCTGCCTCCCCAAGAGCATCGCATGGTCAATTGCTAGCAAATCGGTTTCGCCGTCTGACTTGGCTCGCACCCATCATCGTGTTGTTGGTTTGCGTCGGCTGCCAGCCTCCGGCCAACGAGCAAGCGGACTCAGCCGACAAACCGCTCCACTTCGCAGTCATTCCCAAGGGCACCACCCATATTTTCTGGCAATCGGTCAAACTGGGGGCTGAACAAGCGGGTGACGAAATCGGTGCGAAGATCACCTTCCGAGGCCCCTCGAAAGAAAACGACCGGGATGAGCAGATCAATGTCGTCCAAGGATTTCTCAACGCTCGCGTCGATGGCATTTTGCTGGCTCCGCTGGATGCCGATGCCTTGATCCGACCGGTGAAGGAGGCCAGCCGCGCCGGTGTCCCCGTTGTGATCTTCGACAGCGGACTGAACACCGACCCGGGCGACTACGTTTCTTATGTGGCCACCGACAATTTCGAAGGCGGCAAATTGGCGGCCCAGGCGATGGCCAATGCATTGGGGGCAGACGGCGGCGATGTGATCTTGCTGCGTTACCAACAAGGCAGTGAAAGCACACACCAACGCGAAGAGGGATTCTTGGCTGCGATCGCAAAACATGAGAATATTCGCGTGATCAGCAGTGACCAGTACGCCGGAACGACGACAGAGACCGCCATCGACAAAGCCCAAGCGTTGCTGAATCGCTTCGGTGACACGGTGGATGGAATTTGCACCGTTTGCGAGCCGACAGCCGAGGGCGCACTGCGAGCACTTCGCGAACGCCAATTGGCAGGCAAAGTCAAATTGGTCACTTTTGACAGCAGTGATTCACTGCGAGAATCACTTTCAGCGGGCGAAACGCACGCGATTGTGCTGCAAGATCCCGTCGCCATGGGTTATCAAGCGGTCAAAACGATGGCAGCTCACCTCCGCGGCGAGACGACCGAAGCGTTCCTCGACACCGGTGTTTTTGTTGCTACAGCAGAGAATCAAGACGAGGAAACCATCGCTCGACTGCTCCGCCCCGCCGTCGCGGGCGAGTGAGACCGAGCGACGGATGACCGCGTGCGGGTCGGAACCCAATAAAATTGCCTTCCTGCCGCATCTGATCAGTGTTGCAAACGACAGGCAGCGGATAGACTTCCCGGAATGAACAGAATGAGAAATCAACACCAACCGCGTGCAGGACGCGGAACACGACCAGCCCGCTTCGAAGAACCGGTCGACACGATCGCTCTGCTTGAATCCGTTGGACCGGTGGAAACACCGCCGGAAATGGACTCCTTTGATGAGCTGGACTTGTCTCCGATCATGCGTGAATCGGTGAAAGCAGCTGGATTCACAGCTCCATCGCCCATCCAAGCCGCCTTGATCCCGCATGCCCTCAATGGCAGGGACGTGATTGGTCAGGCTCGCACAGGCACCGGTAAAACCGCGGCCTTCAGCATTCCAATCCTTGAGCAACTCGATTCGCTGGAAGATTGTCGCGACCCGCAAGCAATTGTGATTGTCCCGACTCGCGAATTGGCCGATCAAGTCGCCGCCGAGGCCGAAAGGCTTGCCCGCGGGGTTCCGACCGAAATTGCCGTGCTCTCCGGCGGAAAAAACATGAACCGCCAGCTTCGGCAGCTGGAAAATGGCACGCAGCTCGTCGTCGGGACTCCCGGTCGAGTGCACGATCACCTGCAACGAGGCACTCTGCGCACTGACAAAGTCTGGTGCGTGGTCCTGGATGAAGCCGACCGGATGCTGGACATCGGTTTCCGGCCTCAAATCGAGCGGATCATGCGGAAGTGCCCCCGAAATCGGCAGACCTTGCTGCTTTCGGCCACCCTTCCACCGGTCGTTCGACGACTGGCCGAAAGCTACATGCAAGAACCAATCGTGATCGATTGCTGCCGCGACGAAATGTCGGTCGACACAATCGAACAGCGATACTTCACCATCGCCCAAGACGACAAAGTCCGATTGCTGGAATCGTTGCTGAAACGCGAAAACCCTGAACAGGCGATCATCTTCTGCCGCACCAAGCGGGGCACTGACCGCCTGCACCGGAAGCTTTCGCAGGAATACGGAGGCGCTTGCGGAGCCATTCACGGCGATTTGCAACAACGGGAACGCGATCGCGTGCTTCAAAAACTTCGCGATGGAAATCTGAAGTTCCTGGTGGCGACGGATGTCGTCGGCCGCGGGATTGACATCAGCACGATCTCACACATCGTCAATTTCGATGTCCCGCAAGATTGCGACGACTATGTTCACCGCGTTGGCCGCACAGGCCGCATGGGCCGAGATGGCGTTGCGTACACCTTCGTGGTGCCAGGTGAAGGTGACATTCTGACCAGCATCGAGCAACGGATCAACAAATTGCTGATCCGAGATCAAATGGATGGCTTTGAATCGCCTGCTGAGAAAGCGGCCGCAGTTGCGGCAGCAGCGCCCGAACCAGAGAAAGAGTTGCGGCGCACCCTCAATCCTATGACACGAAAACGCCCTCGCCGGCGCTGATTCTTCCGAGGGAACTTTTTCGCAAGTCCAACGTCCAACCTGACGCAAGAATGTGTCGATTGTGACGGATGTGAGCCGCGAGACTTCTAACCCAACGTTCCCGCCCCCTCTTGTGGGTGAACCGCTCGGGTCGATTTCGCCATCAAAACCGGTGCAATTGGCGCATTTGTCCGACGAGTGAACGCTGCGGTAAGTAGCGATGCCGCAAAAATTTGCGACGTTATTTACCCCAACTATACTCGGCGGACTGATCGCGCGAGCTGCGCCTGAATTGCCAGACATTGCTGTCTGAGCGATTCCAAGCAACGCCGCGAGATCAACCTTGTCATCCACGACTGATCTCTGATTGTCCGCAATTCCGCGGCCAATTGGAGCTCCGAGATTCACATCAAGTTCGGCGGATTGGGTTGGAAATTGGCTGTTTCGGAAGCCAACCAAGACTCAATCTCTGGTCTGCCTAGAAGGTTCGGTCTATGACCTCGCGTCAGCGAAACACAGTGTCTCCGTCCACGGAAAATGCTTCCTCCCACGATCGTGCGCCAGCGGTGCCAGCTCGTCGTCGGTCCAAAACGTCCAAGCGTGGCGGCGAAAGTCGCCAACAGCGTCGACGTCATTTGGTCGAAACGCTCGAAGCTCGCCAATTGCTGGCCGGGCCGCAACTCATTGGGGTGCAACCCAACGAGGGCGACCTGATCGACGATGGCGCGGTCCGTCAAACGGCACCTCGAGTGTTGACGTTCCGTTTCGACGAAACGCAACAGATCGACCCGACAACCTTGGGCGGCATCGAAATCAGTCGCGCCGGCGGCGACGGCGACTTCAACGAGAAGGTCGTGGTCGAACCCGGCTCGATTTCCTTGGGCGATCCCAATGAAAACGAGATCGTCGTTCGCTTTGCCGAAAACCTGCCGGACGATGACTACCAAATCAAACTGTTTGGTTATGACAATCCAGACGAAGACATCGTCGGCATTCGCAACCTGAACGGGGAACTGTTTGTTCCTGACGAAGCAGGCGAACGCGTTCAGACGATCAACTTCGATCTCGACCTGGGTGCCTTGATCGAATCGGTCGTGCCTCAACCAGTCGTTCGCAACGCGGATGGCAGCCTGACGCAGAACCGCAATGAGATCGTCGTCTACTTCAACGAAGATCCCTTGTTCGTCGAGAACGACGCCAACGGAAACCCGACCACGCGATCGGCTGAGAACCCGCGTTTCTATCAGTTGCTGCTGACCCAAGACACAGTCCGCACCACCGATGATGTGGTTTACCAACCCACGAAAGTGGTTTACGACACCGAGACCTTCACCGCGCGACTGTTCTTCGACACCGATGACATCAACGACTTGGCGTTTGAACAAGCCGTTCTCACCGCACAGGATTCATCGCAACTGGCACAACTCGAGGCCGCATTGGTCGCCGGCACACCTTCGGTGGCCGAAGCCCAAGCGAACCTGGACGCTTTCAAAGAGAGCTTTGCCGTTCCTGTCGGCGGTGGCACGTTCCGCTTGCGAATCGGGACAGCCATCAGCAGTTCCGCGGAACTGCAACTGCAACCCGCCCAAGTCATTCCTCGTCCGTTCACCAGCGTCGGCCTGGACAACAGCGGCAGTGAGTTCTTGATTCGCTCGTTGCTGCTCGGCGAAGATCAACCCGAACGCGCGGTGACTTTCGTCGACTCAGCCGCCGGTGGATTGGCAATCAGTTTGGACGCCAACGGTCGCGTCGTGGTCGACTTTGGTGGATCCACACCAACTGTCAACGACTTGCGAGTTGCCGTCGCCAGCACCCCCTCAGTCGCTGGCTTGATCGAAGTCGATCCCAACAGCTTCGGTTCGCTCGCATTGCCATTGAGCTTGACCAACAAAAGCGACTTCAACCTGGTTGGCTTGGGCGGCACTCTGACCACCGCTTACAACCTCGGCGAACTCGGTTCCACCGGTGAGCTGACGAGCGTCTTGATTCAAGAATCCATTTCGCCAATGCCGTTTGACTTGGATCTTCCCGGCGGGAACGACGATCCAGGTCACCGCGAAGTCGACACGGCTTTCCAAGGTCACCTCAATCCGTTGTTTGGTGCCGACTCGGTCGATGGCATCACCGAGATTGCTTACAACTTTGAATCCCAGGTTGCCTCCACGGGCGGCACGACCTTCAGCAACCAGATCACGGATCGTCAAAAGGAACGCATTCGGGAAGTGCTCGACCTCTGGTCAGCCAAGATCGGGGTGCAGTTCCGCGAAACCGTTTCCGAAGGCATCACCTTTGCCGTGGGCGACAACGCTCGCTTGGCGACCTCGGTCAACTTCAGTGTGATCAACGCGAATGTTCGCGTGGATGAAACCTTCGCTGACCCAGCGATTGTGTTCAGCAACCAAGTCACCTTTGGCACCGCGTATGCCGAAGATTTCACCCGCAAAGCGGCTGCTGGCGTGGGTCTGTTGCTGGGCTTGGAATTCGCACCTGAATTGCCACCGGAAACGTTGCTCAGCGGATCGTTTGAATTCCTCAACGACACGATCAACCCAACCACAGAAGCGGATCTGAACGACCTGGAACCTGTCTTCCCAGGCAATGCCGACGTGTTGCATGGCCAGTACCTGTATCAACCCGACAGTGTTGATATCGACATGTACCGGTTCGAGGTCAACCTGAACGATGCCGATCGCTTGGGCACGTTGACTGTTGAAACGTTCGCCGAACGCTTGGCTCAGTCCAGCCTGCTCGACACAACGTTGACCTTGTTCCAAGAAGTCCCCGCATCAGCGATTTCGGACTTCGACATCGGCCCGACACTCAACGTTGAATTCGTGGCTGTCGCCGCAGGTGCCGAAGGCAACCAAACTCGAATCGAGTTCGTACAAAGCGACCGTGCCGCCAACGACGATGCAGTGCGAGTGCTGCGTCAAACCGGTGACGACGGACAATTGCTCGACAACGTGATTTTATTGGACGTGCCACGACGCAGCAGCGTCGGTGCCGTGCCAGTCTCATCGTTGATTGATGCGATCAACAACGATCCGTTTGCATCTTCCTTGGTCGAAGCACGCTTGGTCGAAGGCGATGCATCCACCGACATTTCGCGTCCAAATGAAGTGCTCGATTTCTCGCCGATCAGCCTCAGTGGCGGCGGCCTGGAACAACTCAGCCGGAACGACGACTACTTCAGCGAAGATTCCTACCTGACCGCGTCGCTGGGTGCGGGCACTTATTACATCGGAGTCGCAGCCAGCGGCAACGATGAGTACAACCCGTTGATTCCAGACAGTGGCTTCGGTGGCCTGACTCAGGGCGATTACGAGCTGTTGGTGAAATTTGACCCCAACGTCGATGAAGTCAACGTGCTTCGTGACATGGACCTCGATGGCACCAACGCGGGCGATCGCGTCGGAGTCCCCGGCACGCCACTTGATGGCGATGGCGATGGCACTCCGGGCGGTTTGTATCAATTCTGGTTCCAAACTCGTCCTGAAGAACGCATCCTCGAATTCGAGCTGAGCGGCAACTCGATCACGCCGAACCAAACGATTGAAATCGTCAGCGGAACCGGCGTACGCCGAGTCTACGAATTCGTGCCGATCGGTCAGAACGCAACCGTTCCTGGCAGCGTCACGGTTCAGTACAACGCGACCGTTGGGGCAGGGTCACCAGCAGCCGGTTTGGCAAATGAATTGGCGACCAGCATCAATTTGCTGACCAGCATCACCGGCGTCTCGGCCGAATTGATTGGCTCGGGTGAGTTGGTTCAATTGACCGGCGAACGCTCCGTCGACACCTCGACCGACTTCCGTGGCATGACAATCCATGGACGCACGATCTTCGTCGACAAAATGGGCGCCGCCCAAGCCGACGGCAGCATCGATTCGCCCATCAACAACATTGCCAGCGACGATGTGCTCAGTGCATTCTCGGTGGCGCGCTCGGGTGACCAAGTTCGAATCGTCGGCAACGGCGGCATCGACGGGGACATCGAAACCGAAGCTGACAACTTCAGCTACCAGTTCGGTGTCACCGAAACCGGTGGCCAGGTACTGGAAGACGGACGCAACATGGAAGTTCCGCAAGGGGTGACCGCGGTCATCGACGCGGGGGCTGCGTTGAAGTTCCGAAGTGCTCGGATTGGCGTCGGCAGCAGCAGCCTGCAAGTCGACCGCAGCGGATCGCTGTTGCAAGTCCTTGGTACACCACGGTTGGTAGAATTGTCGACCGACAATGACGTCAACGATCCAGCCTTTGATCCGATCACGACTCTGTTGACGGACCCATCGGACGCGACCGCGGCCTACGAGAACGGCAGCGTCATTTTGACCAGCATGCGAGACCGTGGCGTTGATGCTTCGGCGGCTGGAATCTCACCGGCCGCTGGCCCTGGTAATTGGGGTGGGATTGTTTTCCGCTCGGACTTCGACTCGGTCCAAGGCCGCAGCTCGCTGGAAGACGAAGGCATCTTCATGGACCGCGTCAGCCACGCGGAGATCCGTTACGGTGGCGGCAGCAATCTGCTGATTGATTCGGTTCAACAGTTGGTCAACCCGATCACGATGATCGGTCGTCGCCCAACCGTTTCGTTCAATGAAATCACCTTGAGTGCTGACGCAGCCATCAGCGCCTCGCCGGACACCTTCGAAGAGACCACTTTCCAAGGTCCTCAGTATCAAGTGGCCGGGCGTTTCATCGCGGATTACGACCGCGTGGGACCAGACATCTACTCGAACCAACTGCTCGACAACAGCATCAATGGTTTGTTCATTCGTGTCCAAACCACAACCAGCGCCCCACCTCGTGAACTGACTGTTGCTGGTCGTTTCGACGACATCGACGTGGTTCACTACTTGGCAGAAAACCTCTCGATCGTTGGCACCCCTGGCGGCAGCATCGATGACGGGATCCGTCCCGACCTGACCAGTTCAGCGGGCAACGTGCAACTGGGTGGCGATCTCGAACAAAGCACCTACAACTACAAGATGACGTTCGTCGACGTCTACGGATTTGAATCCGAAGCAAGCGACCCGAGCGGCGACTTCAGCGTGCCTTCGACGCTCAGCGGTTCGTCGATAGAGCTGCGGAACTTGCCAGCAATTGGCGGGGTCAGCAACTTCGTTTCTCGTCGTTTGTATCGCAGCATCCCAGGCACGACCGACTACGTCTTTGTCGCTCAACTGGATGCAACCAGCCAAACGTTTGTCGACAACGGCAGCCAGACCGCTGACAACAGCACGCTGCTGGACCCAGATTTGGACGGCGTCCGTGGTCGCTTGGACGCATCGCTGACGATTGATCCCGGCATGATCATCAAGCTGAACGGTGCCCGCATCGAAATGGGACATGGCACTCAGTTGCTCGCCGAAGGCACAGCTCAACGCCCGATCATCTTCACCAGCTTGCTCGACGACCGCTTTGGTGCCGGTGGCACCTTTGACACCAGCAATGATGCAGCGACGGGCACCATCTTCGATCCTGCTCGAGGCGATTGGTCCGGCATATACGCGGGTCCCAACTCGAACATCAGTCTGGATTCGGCGACCATCGCCTATGCCGGTGGAGTGAGTCTGATTCCGGGTGGTGAAAGCCGCGGCTTCGTTCCTTTGCAGTTGCAACAGGCAAACGCTCGCATCGTGAATTCGCGATTTGAATTCAACGACGATGGGCAAGACGGTGCTGGCGATGTCGGTCGTTTCGGACTGCCTGGCGTGACGCCTTCGACCATTCATGTTCGTGGCAGCCAGCCGATCATTGTTGGCAATGACTTTGTCGACAACCGTGGCAGCATCATCGACATTGACAGCAATTCGATGACCGCAGAGCGAATCGTTGACCTCGGCCGTCAAACCGGTTCGGTCGACAACTTCTCCGAACTGGATGACAACTACGGCCCGTTGATCCGGCTGAACCGCTACGAAATCGTGGCCAACAGCGCTGCTTCAGAGCGGCAACTCAGCGGTCTTGAAATTCGCGGTGGCGAACTCACCACCGAGAGCATCTGGGATGACACCGACATCGTTCACATGCTGTTTGACAGCATTGAAGTCGGCAACCTGCACTCAACCGGCGGACTGCGATTGTTCAGCCGGGCCGAAGAAAGCTTGGTCGTCAAGTTGTCGGGTGGCGGAACCGCGTTCAGCTCCACCAGCGGCACGGGCCTGACCGCCACCGGCACCGTCGGTGACATCGACGATCGCATCGGTGGCACGGTCCAAGTCATCGGCATGCCCGGATCACCGGTTGTCCTGACCAGTTTGGCGGACGACACCGTCGGTGCTGGTTTGATGCCCGACGGCACCTCCTTCTTGGACACCAATGGGGATTCCTTCGCGAGCCGTCCCGAATCGAATGATTGGCGAAGTATTCTGTTCGAAGAGAACGCGAACTACACGAACATCGAATTCATTCTGGAACAAGAGCTGCAATCCGAAGTCAGTCCCGGCTTGAATGGCTCGGTCGTGACCGCACAAGCACTCGGCACGTTGGCTCCCAACGAATTGTTCAGTGACGACGTCAATCGTCTGGGATTCGAAGTCGAAGGCTTCCTTTCGCAGGCCAACGACATCGACACCTATGCCTTCACCGGAGAAGCCGGCACGCAGATCTGGGTCGATCTGGATCACACTTCGTTCACCTTGGACACCGTCGTTGAGATCCTGGATCCAGACGGACAGGTCATCGCCCGCAGCGACAACTCGTACGACGAAGTCAATGGCGATGCAGAAGTCGCCATCTTGGACCCCAGTGCAGAAGGCTTGGCCGGTTCGTTGCAAGCGAACAGCAACTTCGACGGCTTCATGGATTACGACACCGTCAATCCACGCGATGCCGGTCTGCGAATCACGCTTCCAGGTCCGATCGGCAATTCAACGAATTACTTCATCCGAGTCCGCAGTGCAGCGGTCAATCCGGACGATACCGCTGGCGGCTTGACTCGCGGTGGCTATCGTTTCCAAGTTCGCTTGCGTGAAGAGCAAGAGTTCAGTGGCAGCATGGTTCGTTACGCGGACATTCGCTATGCCAACAACGGCATCCACGTGCGGGGTGCGATGGCGAACTCACCGCTTCTCGGTGAAGCTCAAGAGAACGAGCAAGCCGGCAACACGTCCAGCAACGACGTCGCAGTTTCGGACCTGGATTCCCCCGGCCAACGCGCTCAGTACCTCGGCAACACGCTGGAAAGCCGCAACGGCGTGTTGAGCGTCGGTGGTTCGTTGGACACCGTGGCCGACATCGATCACTATCAAATCGATGTGCTGGGATCCCAGGGCGCGGTCAGCCGTGACACCCTGATCTTTGACATTGATTACGCGGACGGCTTCAACCGTCCCGACACCATGTTGTCGATCTTCTACGATCCCGATGGCGAAACGGGTGACGCCCAACCTCGATTGGTTGCGATCGGCAACGACAGCAACATTTTGGAAGACCAATCGATCGTAGGTGACTCGGCAATCGATTTGTTGCAGCGAGGAAGCATCGATACGGGCGACGCCTACATCGGTCCACTCGCCATGCCAGGTGGAGACGGAACGTACTATGTCGCCGTCACCGGCGAAGGCACCACTCCCGATGTGCTGTCCGACCCTTTGGTCCGATTGGAACCCATCGATTCGATCCTGCGAATCGTGGACGACCAAATCGCGAACAACATTCAAACGACCGCTGACGCGCCGATTGAACCGTTCTTCATCGACACCAGCGTGTTGCCATTTGGTTGGTCGACGACGCTTGATCGTGCAACCGACGTCGGTCACAACGCCAAGCAAACCTTCAACGGTTCGCGGAACGTGAATTTGTTCCCCGACAGCGTCCAGTTTGAGTCCGAATCAAACAACTCGTTGCTGTCCGCTGACGACCTGGAAGCCAACCTCGGTTGGAGTTTGAACGACGACCCGAATATCGGCAACTCGTTCGGCACCAACACCTCGCAACAACTTCCTCACACCAAGGTGTTGGGAACGACCATCAATGAAGTCGTCGACGTCTACCAATTCGTCGTGCCAGTGGATGGTTCGCGAGTCATCCTGGATATTGACAACGGTGTCATTCCGTTTGCTTATGACACGAACCCTGGCTTCGGTGGCATCGACATCGATCCAGACATCGAAGATTTCCAAAGCGACAGTATCGACCTGAAGTTGCAGTTGCTCGATGCGTTTGGCGTTGTGATTTCGACGAGTTCCTTTTCGTCCACCAATGCTGGTGCGGAAGGCAGCATCGGCGATGCACTGAGCATCTTCACCGACGACCCCTACATCGAAACGTTCTTGCAGGCCGGCGTGTACTACATTGCCGTTTCACCGGAACCCACCGCGTACGACCCCGCCACGCAGATATTCTCTCTGGATGTCGCTGACCGTCCGCAACAAGGCACCTATGAACTGAACGTTTCGGTCGAAGACCATGTGGTCGACGGTGGTGACCCCAACAACGAATCGCTGTACTTCGATCGCTCGGAAATCCGCGGCGATCTCGACAGCGTGGCATTTGACCTATCGGGTTACAGCGATGCCGATCAACCGCATCTGTACTTCGATTACTTGCTCAGCGACATTGGCAACGACGAAGTGCGTGTGGTCGCTCGCAGCGATCAACAAGGCGAGACCGTATTGGCTGGCAACGCCGCTGGGACTGCAGGCACCACCGCGACCTTGTTGCAGCAGGACACCTTGGACAACTGGTACCAAGCCCGCTTGGACTTGGGGCAATTTGCTGGCGACACCAACGTCATCATTCGCTTCGAATACGACACCGACCTTGCCGCCGGCACCGGTCCCGTTTTCGGTGCAGAAGGACTGTACCTGGACAACTTCATCGTCGGCTTTGCTGAACGCGGTGAGATGGTGGTGGGTGCTGCTTCGGGACGCACCGGATTCATCGGTCAATCGGAAACCGTCCTCGGCGAGTACCAACTCGAGATCCGTCCGGGACAGGAATACACCACGACGACATCGGCAACGACCCAGACTCCGACGGCCACGTTCGACACCAACGAACGCCTCGCCCAAACGATGACGATTGTTGCTCCTCACCCCTCGCAACTGAACGACGGCGACACATTCTCCATGTCGGACAACGTCCGCAGTGTGACATTCGAGTTCAACAGCACCGGGTCTGTGGTCGCTGGCAATATCCCGATCAACATCATCGGAGCGCTCACTCAAATCGAGGTCGCCGAACGGATGCGCACCGCGTTCAATCTGCCCGCCGTGCAAGCCTTGGTGCCAATCCAGGCCACCGATTCATCGGGCGACACGGTTGGTGGAAACAGCGACATTCGCATCGCCTTGTCCGCGGCCGTGGTGGGCGACTTCTACAAAGTCGACAGCGTGGACGATGTGCCGGACGCAGCCGATCCGCTGGTTCCTGCTGGAACATCCTTCCGCTTGCCAGCGATTTACACCGAATACCTCGGTGACCAAAACGTTCAACGTCGACAAGACCAAGTGCTCATCGACTCGAACAAAATCAGCGATGTTCACGCGATTGGTATTTGGAGTGAACCAGGCGAACGGGGTGTTGACCCACAGGACATCAAAACGCGTTCGCAATTCGCTCTGGACCTTGGAAACTTCTTTGGCTTCAACAACGATGACTTCTTCGCTGGCGAAGAAAACCCGTACCTGCAACAACCACCGATTGGCAACACCACGCCCGGTGCAGTCCGTAATCTGCCAACACTGAACAACTCGGTGGTCGGTGGTTTGGCACCGTCGGTGAGCATCGTCAACAACACCATCGACAGCGCGGGCTACTCGGCGATCAAAGTCGACGGTGAAACCCAACCTTGGCAAATTGATTCGTTCTTCAGCGGCGACTTCCTCGGTGACATCGGCTTCGGTGACTTCATTGGCGATGGCCTCACCATGACCCTCGACGCTGCTGGCACGCGAGTCACGTTTGAATTTGAAGACATCGGTGGCGGCCCTGTGGCGGGTGGCGGCAGTGGTGTGATTGGTGGTGATGGTTATGTCGACGGTCATGTGCCGATCTACATTCGCCACACGGGCACAACGCTCTACAACCCACCCACGGTCCCTCAGGCTGCACGTCGTGGTTACGCTTCCACGCGTCATGAAGTGATGATGGCGATCTATCAGGCTGTCCAGGGCAGCATCTTGATGACCAATGACATGGTTCAATTGGTCCATCCAACGATCGGTCCGTCGATCATGTTCGGTGATGAGCTGGAAGAGAACCGCTACCTCAGCGACATGTCCTTCCCAACCGCCACGGTCTTCCTGGAAGGCGTGTCAGGGGTTTACTTCGACTCCTCCTTCTCGAAGGGCGGCAACCCGTTCATTGCCACTCCGGCAGCAGTGGCCGAAGCCCCACAACCTTTCTCGCGAATCGTGAACAACACGATTTATGGTCAAGACGGAACGGAATCGCAGTTCTCGCAAGCGGCGATCACCACCGGCGTTGATGGCGACGACCTCCTCAGCGGTGCTCGTGACACGAAGATTGGTCAATCGCACAATGGCGCGTACATCACCAATGGAACGATTGGCAATGGCGACACTCTGACCACCGCCCAGCAAGACGTCGACTTCTACGAAGTGGAATTGCTCGCCGGCGATCGTCTGAGCATCGACATTGACACGCTTGCCGCGGACATCGACATTCCCGAAGGACCTGATTTGGTCCTCCGATTGTTCGATTCCAACGGCGTGGTGGTTGCGACCAACGATTCCGGTGCAGCTCCGACTCACCTGGAAACGGCGACCGATCCGACTTTGGAAGACACCTACGTCGACCCGGGTGACGATCCAGTTGACACTGCCGACGACACTCAGCCCAACCTGCGTGCGGTTGATCCATTCTTGGATTTCACAGCCACGGTCAAAGGGACCTACTACGTCGGCGTATCCCTGCAGGGGAACGACGCGTACGATCCAAATGCTTTGTCAGGACGTGCCAAGAGCACCGACACGACCGGCGATTACACGATCGCAATCGAAGCTTACGCGGCTCGTGACTTCGTCCTCAGCATCGACGATCAAAACTTGGGACGTAACACTGGCAACCTGGGAACAACCGGTGCTGACCTGATTGGCACGTCGGTCGTGATCACTCAGATCCCCGATCGCCAAGACGGCTTTGTGGCTGCCAACACCACCAACTCGATGCGGTTCCTGTTCACCGATGGCGTCGGTGGCATCCGCACGACGGACAATGGCGAGACCGTCGTCAACGTTCCGTTGCAAGCTGACGAAGGCTTCCGCACTCCGGAGATCATGGTGGCGTTGCAAAACGCCATCAACGGAGCGGGAGTTGCGGACAACGCCACGTTGACCAGTCCTCCACTGCCCAACAATGAATTTGAGAACGGCCCCGACGACGATGACATCGGTTCTGTATCGGGACCCATCCAACGCGTCAGTGCCACCGCGCTCGGCGGACTCGCCGGCAGTGCAGCCGGGCTGGATCGATTCAACTTCTCAATCCCAATGCCTTATGGACCTGGGAGCGATTACCAGTACGGATTCGGTCACGACCGAACCAGCGAAGTGAACAGTCTCGGGTTTGCTGGAACGACGACCTCGGGTCTCGGCACGACCGAACTTTATCTGCTGATCAAAAACGCAGCCAAAATCGAGATCATTCCGCCTGAAGGTGGCACCACTCCTCTGCGAATGGACCCACAAGCCGGCGTCGAGCTCGATCAGTTGCTCCCCGAAACGGGCGTGATGTTGACCGGCGGCAGCAGCGCCACCTTGATCAACAACGTCTTAGCCAACTTGAATCAAAGTGTTGTCGTCGAAGAGACGCAACTCCGCGGTTTCAGTCACCCAACCGATCCGGATCTACATATCAAGCCAGCGGAAGTGGTTGTCACCAGCAACCTGTTCCAACATGACCAACCCGCGACCACGTTGTTCCGTCAGAACATCAACGGTATCAACAATGGCACCGGACTGACGACGGATGGTCCCACTGGGCCAAGCAACGTCAATGGGGGCACGGATGACTTCAACATCACCCTGGGCAACAACGACGTGTTGTTTGTCAATGCGGATGGTGACAACTTCATCCCCGCCTTGTTCTCACTCGCAATTGACAGCGGTGCCAGCTCGGTGGTCGAACGCGACGCGTTTGGTGGTGTCAAAGAAAGCGTGGGACTGGGAACCAGTAACATCCTGGCCCCAACCCGTGACGGAAACGGTGTGCTGCGAGCCGACAATGATTTGGCCGCTCCTCCATCCGGTGTCGGCGGAAGCTTGTTCATTGACCGCGGTGCCAACGAGCTCGCTGACTTCAACGGCCCCGTTGCCACCCTGCAGAACCCGCTCGACAACGATGCGGAAGGCCGGGACAGCGATGGCTCGGAAAGCTTCCTGCAACTGACCGGCGGAAATCAGCAGAAATTCACGATCCAACTGCGTGACACCGGTGACTCATCCAACCCATTCTCTGGCATTGGAATCGATGACGACACCGTCGTCGTGGCTTCAATCAGTGGACTGCGTCCTGAGGGTGCCAATGTCACCGTCTTCGAAAATGAGAAGATGCTGACCGAAGGCATCGATTACACCTTCGATTACGACGAGACCAGCAACCTGATCACCCTGACTCCGCTGGCCGGTGTCTGGCGTGAAGAAAACGCTTACAGCATCTCGCTGAACAACCGTGACCGCAGCGTCATTGTGGCTCCCGATCCAAGCGAAGTGCGTGATGGTGAGCAAGTCAGCATCACGGACTCCGATGGCGGAACCGTCGTCTTTGAATTCGAATCCGGTTACCAACTGTTCTTGCCAGAAACTCTGACCCTGGTCGTTCCTGAAGTCGGGATCGACGCGGGTGGACTGAGCGATGGCGACTCGTTCCGAATCAGCGATGGCGAAAACGACACCTTGGTGTTTGAGTTCGATCGTGACGGAACCGTGTTGGGCGACGCGACGCCGATCATCTTGCCCGATTCCCAAGTCGACACTCCCGAGGGCCGCCTTGAGATTCGTGAACAGATCGCTCGCGACATCGAAACGGCGATCAACACGGCTCTTGCAGCCAACCCGAACTTCGAAGTCGAAGTGGTGGTGGATAGCGACCGTGTCATCCTCGGTGCTCCTTCGGGATACACCGTCGACACCTCGGCCGGTGGCATGGAACAGGACGCTCGCACGTTGGCGTTGCAAACCCCGCGTGCCGGCACCGCGTTCGGTGGAGTTCAAGTGGGCGACACGTTCATTGTCAGCAATGGCAACGTGACTCGCACCTTCGAATTCACCGAAGACGGCACGGTGAGTGATCCATCCTTCGTCCCCGTGGTGATCACGGTGGCTCCAAACGATTTGACATCCTTGGAATTGGCTCAGGTCATCGCGGACACACTGTCCAGCTCGGCACTGGGATTGGTTCCAACCGTGACCGATGACATTGTCTACTTGAACTTGCCTTCGTCGGGCTTTGTCAACATCAGTGCCGGTCAGTTGACGGCCATCGGCCTCAGCCGACCAGTCAGCGATGGCGATATCATCCGCGTGACAGAAAGCCCCGCGACGGTATCCACCTCGATTGAACTGGGAACGGCCTATCCCGCGGGCCTCGCCGTGGCTGACTTCGGTGCCCTGCTCGACAACAGCGTCTTTGTTCTGCAAACCAGTGAAGGCGAACGCGTTCGAGTCCAAATCGATGCTTCCGAAAATGATTTGATCCCGACGCCGGGCAGCTTTGTCTTGGATGTCACGGAAACGGTCACCGATGACGTTGGAAACGAGACCCTCGTCATGGTTTCGCGTGAAGAGTTTGCTCGCCGCTTGGCAGGCTTGCTCCGCAACGCCGAGTTGACCGCTGACCCAGTGGCTCAAGACCAATACGTGTTCTTGAACTTGCCAACGGGTGTGACGGCGACATTCCAATCCGACTACGGCGGATTGGCGTTGAACGAAACGTCCGAGTTCGAAGTCCGACGCACGTTGGAATTCGACTTGGTGACGCAAGACGAGAACGGTCTGGACACGTCGGACGGTGTCGAGCCCGATCACTTCCGCATGCCATTCCGCTTGACCGACACAGCCAGCGATTTGGCCGATGCCGTTCGCGATGCCCTGAACAACTCCGCCGATCTGATCAACGGATTGGCTACCGGCTCGCGAGTGGTTGCTCCTGGTCAGGTTCAAGTCGAATCCAGCGAGACGGTCAACATCAACGGACAGGACGTCATTCCTCAACCAGCCATCATCACGGTGACTTCGGGAAGTTCGCTGGAAGTTCGTGGCGAACCCGGTGTGACGGAAAGCAGCACGGTTCAGGTCTTTGGTCCGTTGTTGCTGACGATGCCAACCTTGGGCGGCTTCAGCATCACCAACGGCAGCGTGTTGATTCTGCGAGACGATGCAGACAACGATGTGATCCTGCAATTTGTGTTGCCAACCGGATTGAACAATGTCACACGTGTCCCCGGTTCGATCTTGGTGCCTTACGACTCCAATCAAAACGGGGCGACACTCGCAACCAACCTGGCCGCGGTCATCAACGCGTCGCCTGCTGACATGACCGCCACGGTCAACGCGAACAACCAAATTTCACTGGGCCGCATTGATCGCGACCGGGTCGACAACAACGGTTTGCCAGGCTTGCTCATTCCGGGCACACCAGGCATCTCGGTGGACCGCGGGATCGTGGCCGACGGTGAAGTGCTGCGACTGCGTCAAGGCGACGTGGACATTTCGTTCGAGTTCGAACTCAGCGATGGCGGTGGCGGAGTCCGTGCCGGCAACATCCCTGTCACGTTCAATTCCAGCAGCTCGATCGGTGAGATCGCTCAAAGCTTGGCGGCGACCATCACCAACAACAGCGGTGGTCTTCGATTCGCAGTGGATCCTGCCACCGGTCAAGAGTTGACGCCGGTTGCCGATGTCGAAGCTGGCACAGTCCGCTTGAACGACTTGCCCGGAACGCAAGTTGACATTTCCGGTGCGACCACGTTGAACGTCGTCGGTGTTCCTGGTGGAGCGATCGCGATTCCGATCTCGCCAGACAACAACTCGGAAGATGTCAAACGAAGCATTTTGCAAGCCTTGCAAAGTGTGAACCAAGTTGGCCAACCCGCCACAACGACTTTGGAAGCCGAGAACCGCGGCGGTTCGACCTTGTTCGTTGAAAACGCGACGATCATTGATGGCCCGGTCAGCAATTACTACTTGCCTGCCATCAAGGATTTGGCTGGCAACCCGCTGGCACCGAACCGCGAAGATCGCTCGACTCAGTTCACGATTTTGATGCCGGGTATCGCATTGGACTTTGGCGATGCACCCGATCCGGTCGCAGGTGTTCCAGGCCGCTACCCAACGACGCTGGCCGAAGACGGGCCTCGTCACGTGATTGGTGGCGACGACAATCCTGTCCTGGGCAGTCGTGTGGATGCAGAAACGGACGCCTTGGCGGTCCGCACTGCGGACGGTGACGATCTGACCATCGACGTTTCGCCACTGACAGCCGCCGGCGATCCTCTGCCGTCGACATTGTTCTCGAACACCATTGTGGACGGCGAAGTTCACATCGCCGTGAACCCGTTGGACTTCTCTTCGCTGGATCTGTTTGATGGTGAAACCATCACGCTGACGTTGGGCGGAATCCAAGCGACATTGGAATTTGACATCGACGGTCGCTTCGACGAAGACAACTACTCGATCTCGATCGACGCCCTCGACGACAACGGCAACATCAGCAACTCGCTGATCAAGGAAGAGGACATCGCCAATGCGATTATTCGAGCCATCGATGAAAGCCCTCTTCGTCCAGCAGAACGCTCGGTCTTCCAAGAGAACGGAATTTATGTCGTCAACTTCACCGGCAACGATGAAGACGGCGTCAACTTCTCCAGCACGACCAACCCGGGCGGGATCATCAACCCAGGTGTGATCACGCCGATTGAGGTCACCGCTTCGCCTGGCAGCGTGCTGCAGGCCTGGATCGACTTCAACGCCGATGGCGACTGGGATGACGCGGGCGAATATGTGTTGCAAGACATCCAGTTCGAAAGCAACCCCGAGACTCCCGGTCAGATCACGCGGCAATTTGTGATTCAGTTCCCTGACACGTCCCCGGCACCGACCAGCGGAGTGAGCGCGACCTACGCTCGGTTCCGAGTCTCGACCGAGGGCGGTTTGTCGCCCAATGGCTTGGCTCTGTCCGGCGAAGTCGAAGATTATTTGGTGACGTTGCTGCCAGGATTGCCGCCAACCGTTGACGATGTCGCCGCCAACCGCAACTACAGCGTTGCAGAAGGTGCGACGTTGCAAGCGATTGACGCAACCGGAACGCTGACGCCGACCATTGCCAACGACAACGGCCTGCTCAGTGCCGTGACCGATCCCGATGGACAAGACGTTGCCATCTTCGCCGATGATGTCGGTTCCAAGACGATCTACGACGTCAACGACGCCACGCGTGTCGCTGGTGTGGTGAACATCGCTGCCGACGGCACCTTCACCTTCGACGCCGACGCGGACTTCTCTGGAAACGCGACCTTTGTGGTGCGTGCGACGGACGTCTCGCCAGGCAACCCTGGTGGACAACTCGTCAGCTCGCGTGCAATCACCGCGACCATCACGGTCACTCCAGTCAACGATGCACCGTCCTTGCAATCAGGCGTTCAGCCAAGCGATGTGTTGACGACGGAAACCATCCTCGAAGACAACGTGGTCAGCCAAGAAGATCAAACCTCGCTGGGACCAGTCGTCTTCTCAGCGACTGATCTGATCGATCCTTACTTCATCGCAGGACCGGGTTCCGAACCGCGTGAGCAAGAACTGTTCTTCCAGTTCGCTGGCACGGGTTCGACCGCGTTCCAAACGACGCAGGGCGGATCGCTGGCGATCACCGACAGTGGCCGAACGATCCTCTACACACCGCCGCAAGACTACAACGGTTCAACTCCCGACACGTTCATCTATCGGGTCGCGGACCGCGAAGCTCCCGGCGAGGGCGCCATCGTCAGTGCAACCGCCGCCACAGTGGGTCGTGTCAACATCGTGATCAACGCGATCAACGACAATCCTCGTTTGGTGGATGATTCGTACAGCACCGACGAAGACACGCCGCTGAACATCGATGTCGATGGTCCCAATGGAATCTTGAACAACGACACCGCGGGTCCGATTGACGAGCAAAACGATGGTCAACAGATCTCCCTTGTTCCCAACCAGTTCCAACGTGTGGTCAACGGCCAAGTCATCAACAACCGCTTCACCGAAGCCGGTGGCACGGTTCGCTTGGACGGCAACCAACTGGTCTACACGCCGCGTTCGCAGTTCAGCGGCACGGATCGCTTCACCTACCAAGTCCAAGACTCGGAAGGTGGCGTCTCAACCGCGACGGTGACAATCGATGTTGGCAGCGTCAACAACCAACCTGAATTCATTGGCGTCAATGGAGTTCCGGGCGAAACAACGATTCGTTTCGACGAACGCAAACAACCAGGCGAAGAAGTCACCTTTGACTTGAATGCTTGGTTCCGCGATCCAGACAACGAAGCGATGACCTATCAAGTCACCGCATCGGGTGGCACGTCCGTGATCAACCCGACGATCGACGGCAACGAACTGACCATTGATTTCGTCCCGTTCCAAAACGGCGACAGCATCCCTGTCCTGATCACCGCTCGCGATCCTTCGGGTTTGACGACGGATCAAACGATCTTGGTCACGGTCACCGGTTCGCCGGATGCACCGATTGTGCAGGGCAGCCTGAATCCGTTGCAGATCATCGAAGACAACGTCTCGGTCGAAGACCTGACCCAAGTCTTCTTTGATCCCGATGGTGACACGTTGACCTACACCGTCACTCGCCTGGGAACGATCGTGAACCCAACGGCCGCCCAAATCGCGGCTCATCCGTTGGTCCAGTCGATTGAGTTCTTTGGCAACTCGATGCGAATCACGCCGAAACCGAACCAGTTCGGCCAGGTGACGATTGAGCTTTCCGCTCGTGATTCACAATTCCAAGCGACCCACCAATTTGAGCTTCAGGTGTTGTCGGCAGAAGACGCACCCACCGGTGTGGAAGACGCCTACTCGGTACCACTGGGTGGACGTTTGGAGATCAACGACCCTGCGTTTGGGCTGTTGCGAAATGACTTCGATCCTGATTTGAACTCGACCTTGAGCATCGCATCGGGTTCGGTCACGCAACCGACTTACGGAACGGTTTCACTCAGCGGCAACGATGATGGGACGTTCATCTACACGTTCAATCCGGAGTCCAGCTCGCTGAACCCGTTGCCAACCGGCGACAGCTTCACCTACCGCGTGCAAGACAACACGGGTCGACTGAGCCCGCCAGTGACGGTCACGATCACCTTTGGACAATCGGCGTATCAAAACCCATCGGATCGCTTCGATGTGACCGCGGATGGTTTTGTCACGGCCATTGACGCGTTGCGAGTCATCAACTTGCTCAACCGTGATGAACTTCGTGATCCGAACGATCCAAATGCGGATTTGACGATCGACCGCATCCCGACTTCACCGCCGGACTATTACGACGTCAACGGTGACGGCCGTGTCTCGGCGTTGGATGCACTGCAGGTGATCAACGAGCTCAACGCTCGCTCGGTCGACGGCAGCAATCCAGAGGGTGAGTCGCTGCTTGGCGACAACACGACCTTTGTCTCCGGATCGTTGGATTCGACTGAGATGGGCCGTTTCGCCTCGACGCAAGCGTTGGCATCGCAGTCGGCCACCAATGCCACGGCGGCCAACGCGGTGCCGGTTTCCTCGGCCATCACCAGCGACCGAACCCCGGCCGGTGAGCTGACGGTTTCGGCTGAAACCTCGTTGGACAACCTGCTCTCGGTTGGTTTCGACATCGAGTCGGCCCAACTGCAACGCACCGAATTGTTGGCCAATGCACTGGCGGACGACTTAGAATCGTCTCAATCCGAATCCGGCATCGGTTTGGATGGGGCAATTGACTCCGCTTTGATTGATCTTTTCTCCGAAGAAATTGATCACAATTAAAATTTGCTGACCTGGGGGGTCCCAAACGGGGCCCCTCAAACAGCTCCCCCCCTTATTCTCTCCCGTTTTTGATTCATCTCTGCAAGGCTTCGGTCAACCATGACCCAACGACGAAATCTTCGCCGACGCGGCAGTTCTTCGACGCAACCTCGCCGTTTGCACCACCAAACACTCGAGCGGCGTGAATTGCTCGCAGCGGAAATTATCAGCGGGCCTCGTTTGGTCAGCGTGGCCGCGAACACGGGTTCACAGTTCGATCTGAACGACAACAACGTCCTGTCAGTGGCCCCTTCCGAATTGACGTTCCGTTTCGATGGCGGATCGGAAGTCGATGGCAGCACGCTGGACGGGATTCGCTTCGTTGCTGCGGGCGGGGACGGCACGTTTGACAGCGAAGACTTCAACTCCCCAATCCAACCGGGATTCCTGGGTTTCGAAGGCGATCAAACGAACGGCCGAGTGGTGGTGGCTCGATTCGCGGAGACGCTCGCGGATGATCGCTATCGCATTGTGATCTCGGGTTACGACGACACCACGACCGGCGTTGTCGCGTTGCGGAACGCATCCGGACAGGCGGTCACCCCCGCCCAACCGGATGATCCCCAACGTCCTGCGGTGAACATCGACTTTGAAATCGAAGTTGGCCCCAAAGTCGTCGCCGTTGTCCCGCAACCGATCACGCTCAATGGCACCTCGCGAGTTCAGGCTCGTGACCAAGTGCACGTGTACTTCAACGACGATCCGTTGTCCAACCTCAATGCGGGTGTGGTTCGATCAACCGATGCGGTGCTGCTGCCGGTGGTCAACCCTGACTTCTACAAACTGATCTTCACGAATGACACCGTCGAGAACACCGATGACCCGGTCTATGCACCGACGTTGGTGGAATACGACCCGGCGCTCAATCGTGCCACGCTGACCTTCGACTCCGACCTCTCGGAATTGCCTGATGTGGTGATCGGCGGCGACACCCTGCTCGGCCCCCAATCCAACAGCGGCAGCGGAACATTCCGCTTGCGAATCGGACGCGGCGATGCGATTCCAGCTTCTCCTTCGGACGTCACCGCCCTGGAACTGCCCGACACGTTCAGCAATGCGCAAGCACTGGGCACCAACTTCGGTGGCGGATCACAAAGCGTTCTCGTCGATGGCGGACTGATTCAATCGACCACCGATGTGATTCCGAACTGGCCCGGTGCGTTTGATGCCGCTGGCCTGCGTGAATACCGCCGTGAGTCTCAACTGACCCAGCAAATCGATACCACCACCGGTATCAACATTTACCCCTACAACTTTGCCGAACTCTACGGCACAGGTACCCAAGGGCAAAAGCTTTCCAACGCGATCACGGAAGCACAAAAGCAACGCGTGCGTGAAGTGCTGGATCTGTATTCGAAACGGATGGGCGTTCAATTCGTTGAAACGGAAGACAGCGGGTTGCAGTTCGTCACCGGTGATTTGCAAGCGGTTGTCTTGACAGCAGACACCGGTGCCGGCGAAGGCACGCTTTTCAGCCTGTACCGCGTCAACGAAAAAGACCCGTCTCGCGGGATCTTGGTCATGGATGCCGGCGAGCCATGGTTCGATGGGTACGGTTTGTCGCCAGACAATCGTCCCAGCTGGTTTGTGGAAGCCCTGCGCGGCGTCGGCAACGTCATCGGAATCGGAGACTTGTTCGAACAACCCGATGGTGTCGCGGCAGGTGGATCGAGCCCCGATGAACCCAATTCGGAATTCTTCACCGACTTCGCTGGCAACGCCTACCCCAACTTGCCGACGGAACCCGAATTCCTCAGCCAAAGCGATGTCACGCTCGGCCAAGCGTTGCATCGCCCGGAAAGCGACGACGTTGACTTTTACTCGTTCAGCGTTGCGGAAACGGGCCGCATCACCGCCGAAACGTTTGCACAGCGTCTGGAAGACAGCAGCCTGCTGGACACACTCGTCCAACTCTATCGAGTTGTTCCTGCCTCCGGTTCCAACCCGATCACGTACGAATTGGTCGCATCGAATGACGACTTCTTCAGCAACGACTCGCTGGTATCGGTCGATGTCAGCGCCGGCGATTACGTCCTTGGCGTCAGCAGCACGGGCAACGATGCCTACAACGGCGAAGTCGAAGGCAGCGCACTGGGCGGACGCACCGAAGGCACCTACCAGTTGCGGGTCACGTTCAAACCTGACAGCAACAACACCATCACCGACACCGCCGGTTCACGACTGGACGGCGATGCCGATGGCGTCGAAGGTGGTGAATTCAACTTTTGGTTCCGAACGGCTCGCGAAATTTCCGCCGCCGACGAACCTCGCGTGCTGTATGTGGTCAAAGACGCCGATGGTGACGACACCAACGACGGTAGCTTTGCCACGCCTCTGAAGACAATCAGTCGTGCCTTCGAATTGTCTGAGCCCGGTGACATCGTTCGCTTGCTCCCAAGTGCCGGTGCCGACAATCTGATCTCCACCGTCGAGGACAACCCGGCTTACGAAATCGGTCGTGGCGGCACGGGTGACCGGGCCTTGGCAGACGGCGATGTCTTTGAAGTCCCCAAGGGCGTCACCGTCATGGTCGACGCGGGTGCGATCCTGAAATTGCGGACTGCAAAGATCAGTGTCGGTAGCGAATCGGTTGACGAAGATCGCTCCCTGGCAGCCCTTCAAGTGTTGGGGACACCGGTCTTGGTTGACTCCAACGGAGTCGCTACGAACGGCGGTGAAGTCTTCTTCACCAGCTTTGACGATCCCACCATCGGCATCGACAACAACCCGTTGCCAACCGTTCCATCGACGGGGCACTGGGCGGGTGTTGAATTCCGCAACGACTTCGACTTTGCCGAAGGCCGCCCGGTTTGGGAAACCGAGGGCATCTTCTTGGACTACGTCTCCCACGCCAACATGCAATATGGTGGCGGCAAGATCGACACCAACGCGCCCGTCGTGACGCCTCTGCAAATGCACGAGAGTCGGCCGACGTTGATCTACAACACGATCATGAACAGCGCCGATGCCGCCATCAGCGCTGACCCCGATAGTTTCCGCGAAACCAACTTCCACTCGCCGCGCTATCAGTCGGTCGCTTCGTTCACCAGCGACTACGGTCGCGTCGGTCCCGAAATCGCCGGCAACACGCTCGTCAACAACACCATCAATGCGTTGTTCGTTCGCGTGGACACCCCCGCAGCAGGTCAACTGCAACCGATGACGGTCAGCGGTCGCTTCGACGACCATGACATCGTCCACGCCATCAGCGAAGTCTTGACCATCCAAGGCAACCCCGGCGGTCCATTGCTGCTGGAAGATCGTCCGGATGTGCTCAGCGTCACCGCTCAAACATCGACCGCTGGCGGTTCGCTGGCGGATGGCCTGTATGACTACGTGATGACCTATGTCACCACCGACGGAAATGAGTCGCTGGCGAGCCTGCCGACTCGTTCGGTTTCCTCGACCACAGGCGCCGTGCGTCTGAGCAATTTGCCGTCGGCCCCAGGTGAGTTTGCCGGTCGTAATCTCTATCGCCGTGATCTGTCCGCTCCTGTTGGTGTCATCCGCTATGAACTAGTGACCCAACTGGATCGTCGCGCCACGTTTTATCTTGATGACGGAACGACGCGAGGCGGAATTCTCACCAGTGAACAAAGCCCTGACCTCAGCGGCATCTCCACCAGCACCGTTCCAGGATTGGTCGGGACCAGCGAACTGGTCGAGAACCAGGCCTACGACTACCGCATGACTTATGTGGACCCATATGGTGGTGAATCCCGTGCCAGCGACGCAAGCACGATGCAGGTCGTCGCTCGCAACGATGGGATCTTCCTCAACAACTTGCCGCCGACCGCCGAAGGTTTCGTGGGCCGCAACCTGTATCGCTCGACACCCATCACAGGTGAATACGTGCTGGTCGCACGCTTGATGCTGGATGAGACCAGCTTCATGGACAACGGTCTGACAACATTCCGTGCAGACTTGCTGCTCGGAGAAACCCTTGGCAATGATGTGGATGGCGGCACCAAGTTGCTGCCTCGATACGATGCTCGATTGACAATCGATCCGGGCATCATCGTGAAATCCGAATCGGCTCGAATCGAAGCCACCTTTGGCGCTGACTTCTACGCCGAAGGGGACGACGGCAACAAAGTCATCTTCACCTCGCGATCGGACGACACCTACGGTGCCGGCGGAACGTTTGACAGCAACAACAATGGTGCCAGCACCGGCACGCCTGGTGATTGGGGCGGATTGATTTTCCGTCAAGACACCACCGCCAGCCTTGATTTCGCGGAAGTTCGTTTTGGTGGTGGCACCAGCCCTATCGAAGGTGGATTCACAGAATTCAATGCTTTGGAAATCCTGCAAGCCGACGTCCGCGTTGCCAACTCGACGTTCACTCGCAATGCCGATGGATTTGCCAGCACCAGCACACGCGAAGGCCGCGGCTTCAACGACGAATCCGTCATCTTTGTTCGGGGCAGCCAGCCTGTCATTTTGAACAACGTGATTGCGAACAACGAAGGCGCCGCGATCAGCATCAACCCCGATGCACTCAACTTCGATGACGTGTTGGACACGGGCCGCTCGACCGGCCCAAGCAGCATCATCGGGACCGATCTGGACAACCAAGGCCCGTTGATCGCGGGCAACATGTTGGATCTCAACACGCTCAATGGATTGCGTGTCCGGAGTGAAATCATCACCACCGACAGCGTGTGGGACGACACCGACATCGTTCACATCGTCGAAGGTTCCGTGGTCTCGATGACCAACCACTTCTACGGTGCGTTGCGACTCAAGAGCGATGTGGGCCAAAGCCTCGTCGTTAAATTTGGTCCGGACGGGACGCTGGTTGGCAGCGGGCGTCCGCTCGATATCACGGATCGCATCGGCGGCACACTGCAAGTCATCGGAACGCCAGGCAACCCAGTTGTCTTGACCAGTCTCAACGATGAGACGGTTGGCGCTGGCTTCACACCCGACGGTCGTGCGTTGCTGCAAACCGCCGCCAACGCCACCGATCCAGCCGCAGGAGATTGGCAAGGCCTGCAACTGGAAGCCTACGTCAACGACCGCAACGTCGCCTACGTGCTCGAGAACGAGCGTGCGTTGGCATCGGACATCACGATCAATGCCACCCCGGATGACGCGCAGGTCATTGGCGACCTCGCGGAACACGAGTACGCGGGAGACGAAAACGAACGCCTCGGCTTCAACATCCGCGGAACCTTGGCCACCCCTCAGGACCAAGACGTCTATCGGTTCACGGCAACCGGTGGCACCGAACTGTTCATCGACATCGATGAAACCTCCTTCGGCCTGGACACCGTTGTCGAACTGATCAACGTCAACGAAGACGTGGTTGCCAGCAGCAACAACAGCTTCTCAGAACTCACCGACGCATCGGTCTCCACGACCGATCAATCGAAACTGTATGCCAATCCCAATCTGCCCAATGGTGTTTCGGTCGACGACGTCCGCCCCCTCTATCAATTGGGAGTCGGCTCGGTTGAATCCCCCAACGCGTTGGACGCCGGATTCCGAGTCGTGCTGCCGGGCGATACCCAGCGTGACAACACGTACTACGTTCGTGTTCGCACCCTGAACCAAAAAACAGATGGCCAGTACCAGCTGTCTTTGCGTTTGCGTGAAACTGATGAAACAGCGGGTTCAACGGTCCAGTTGGCCGACATTCGCTACGCCACGGACGCCATTGCCGTCTCCGGCGCTCCGCTGCACTCACCATTGGTTGGTGACGTGGGTGAAGAGGTTCGCTACATCGACCCAACGCCAGCGAATCGCAACAGCGGCGATGAACAAACGCTCGAAACCGAGAACAATCGTCTCGGATTCACCACAGGAAACGCTCAAACGGTCGGCAACCTGTTGACCTCCGACCGCGGGTCGTTGGTCATCACAGGTGAAATCGGAAACATCGATTCGACCAACTTGGATGTTCGCATCGAAGACGTCGACGTCTACCGAGTGGACTTGTTCACACAACAAGTTTCCCCGGACGTTTTCGACAGCGAAAACCGATTTGTCACCACGACATTTGACATTGACTACGCCGATGCATTGGGCCGAGTCAACTCTTCCATCTCAGTCTACAACGCAGCGGGTCAATTGATCCTGCACAGCCGTGACTCCAACATCGCCGACGACCAAGGCCGTCCGCTCGAGGGAGTTGACATGGCCAACTTGGACGGCGGATCAGCCGGCGTCTTGGATGCCTACATCGGACCTGTCGAACTGCCCGAAGGAACGTACTACGTCGCCGTCTCCGGTGAAGTGGCCGTTCCGGAGGCCTTGGATCAATTCTTCAATCCCGATTCGGCCAACCCGTTGACCCGTTTGATGCCGATCAATTCGGTGCGTCGGATTGCCGAGGACACACTTGGTGGAAGCAGCACCGTCATCGACTCGGACGAGTTCCGCGAGTTTGAAACGCGGTACCTTGAGTACGCCGCCGAAGCTCCCATCGTCGAACCCATTTTTGACGATGTCTCCATCGTTCCCTATTCGTTTGACGACATTCGCTTGTTTGTTTCGCTGGACGGAGCGATTTCAGGCAACAACAACAGCGTCCTGGTCAGCGTGAATCCATTCACGGGACAAGTCGATCGACTGATCGGTCAATCTGGCCAACCAACGGGTGACATCGCGATCCGTCGCGACGGCGAGTTGTTTTCCTACAGTCTGGGTCCGCAAAGTGGAGCTGAGAACAATGGAAACGTTGGCAACTTCCTCAACATCAGCCCATTCGACGCCGCTGCCAGCAGCGCCGGCGACGACGGAATCTCTTTCCAACGTGACAACCTAGCTGGTACCGATTTGGAAGCGGACGACGGCGCCCAACTGGACATTCACGCCATGGCATTCCAGCCTGGCCCGTCCGGCACCAGCATCAACACGTCCGCGGTCAGTGACAACGAACGATTCTTCTTGGTTGGGGAACGTGACAACACCGGTCGCAGGGGCGAAATCCCGGATGAACTGACCCGCAACATTTTGTATCAGGCGGTCGCATCAAACGGTCAGATCACTTCCCTGGGTAGCACCAACGCGAACACCCACCGTGGCTTCGACGGTACGATTCCCTACCAATCGTTCTACGGCACAACATCACCCGATGTTGAGCACGGTGTGATCGACACCGGGTTCATTTATGACACCGGTGCCGACGGAGGTGACATCACTGGTTTGGCGTACACGCCATCTGGCCTCGGGATTGAAACTTTCCTGGCAACAACGGACCTCGGTGGGATCCACGGATTTGATCCCAACAACACCATTGCGGCCCCACAAGACAATCCCGAACTGGAAGCCTACAACCGCATCATTCCGACGACTTACTATGGTCGTGTGGTTGCTGACGCGAATCACTTCACGGCTCCCTTTGACTTCACCACTGGCCAACGCCACCCCGTCTTCGAGAGCATGTCGTTCGGCCCGCAAACAGTGGAAGACGGCCGACTGCAACAAATCATTTTCGCTGCCACAGAAGACGGCTGGCTCTACGCGTTGCAACTGGACGGACAAACGATCAAACCGGCGAATGTGTTCTACAACGGTCGCTCGGCGATTGAGATGCAATTCGACAGTGGATTGTCGGTTGGCGACGGCGCGCGAACTGTCAACGGGATTGCGTTCAGTAATTTGCAGATCAACCCGTGGCATACCACCAACGATCGCAACCTGGATGATGGTCAAGGCATCTACCCTGACGAAGACCAAACGCGGATTCGCACCGTCGGTGGAAGCTCGCTGTACTACGGTTTCGAAGTCACCGGCAATGCGGCCGACAACACCATCGCTCGTGCAGACGGCGATGCTCTCGGGCAAATTGCACCCGGTGGCAGTCAAGGCTCGGTTGTCTCCCGTCCATTCGATCTGAGCGAGATCAACCCCGCTGACAAACCAACGCTGTACTTCAGTTACTTCATCGATGTCGAAGCGACCGACGACTACACCCCGACTCGTTCGCAAAACGACTCCTTCCGTGTCTTTGGTGCAGGGGACGATGGCGAATGGAAGTTGTTGGCCACCAACAACAACTACCGCGAACTGGCATTCAGCGACGAGTACGACTATTTCAACGAAACGGGCATCCTTGTCCAGGAAATCTTCGACGACGGGAACGACTGGCGTCAGGCTCGAATCGATGTCTCGCCTCTCGCAGGCAACGAAAACGTTCAAATTCGTTTCGATTTCTCGACATCGGGATCCATGCGAACGCATTTCGGGTCCATCAATGTTTCCGGAACAGCGGGCAAGAATCTGGTCGACAACGAAGTCATTTCGTTCCAAGACGACCTCTTCAATACCGTTCTGTTCCAAACGATTTTGGGACGCGACGTCGTGTTCCCAACCGGAGCCGATCTCGAAAATGGCGATCAACTGACCATCACCGGTCCGAACGGTCCGACCGACATCACCTTTGTCACCGTGCCGTCGACGACACCGAAGCCACTCAACGAAGTTGTCTTCAACGTTGGCATGACCGCCAATGAAGTTGCTCAGACGGTCGTCGCCTCCATCGACAAGTCGCTTGCCCCATACTTCGAAGGCAACGGTCGCGTTAGCTTCCGCGCCGCAAGCGATGTTCTCGTTGACGCCAACATCGCTGCTGGCCAGTCCAATCCAACTCAAGTCGAGCAGTCCGCTCAGCGAATGCTGATTCCTACCGCGTTGACATTTGAGGTTGGTGAACAGATTGAAGTCGTGGGTCCTGACGGGGTAGTGACAACGCTCACGTACACCAACGTTGACAATTCGATTCCGCCGGACAGTTTCTTCCCCGGCGAGATTTATGTCGATTCATTCGACAGCAAACGTGCTATTGCTCAGAAGATTGTGCAGCAATTGCCGAACAACACGCAGGCTTATGTGGACGGATCAGGTGACGTCGTCCTCCTGAATCCTGACACGAGTGCGAGTTTCATTCCCGCGCCGACGGGGATCACCATCACGGAGGAGGTTGCCAACGAAAACCGGATCGAGATCACGATTCCAAACGGTGCTTCGATTGCCAACAACGAAGACATCACCTTCGTGGACACCGACGGTTCCGACTACGTCGTTCGCTTCTCGGACAGTGCCCTCCCGGATGTGGCGGGAGACCAAATCATCCCGTTCTCGGATGACAATGCTGGCACGGCAGGGTCCACATTGGCCGACCGAGTCCTCCGAGATCTCCCGACGCGTTTCTCCGCCATTGTCAATGGAAACGTCTTGTCAGTCGCGGCCAACAGTGTGGTCTCGAGCAACGCAACCACGTCCTTCGCATTCAATCCCGTCACCAGCACCGATGACATTTGGGACTTCGACATTCCATCGGGTGACTTGGTTCACCACGGTGAACGAATCACGCTGTTCCGAAACTTCCAGTCCACGACAATCACCTTGGTCCGGGAAGGACTGAGCGTCCCCAACGCTGGTGACATCAGTGTCTACTTCAACAGCACGACCACAGCCGAAGAAATCGGCAGCGACATCGTGTTGGCACTCAATGAGTTCGACGACAGCTTCCAGGCCTACCTCGATCAAGACGGAGACGGATTCCGCTTGGCCGGCAATGTCCTTGGAGCGACGATCAGTTCCACGACGACGGTGACGACACTTGCCGAGTCGCAGATCAACACCTACGCCGTTCCAATCACGCTTCCAAAGGGCAGCGAGATTGTTCCTGGCGAATCGTTCTCCGTGTTCCGCAAAGACGACCCGAGCGGATCGCTTCCGGAGACCTACACGTTTGTCACGACACCACCGGCAAATGCGTTTGAAATCTTCTACGATGTCAATGACACCGCCGATGTCTTGGCGGAACGTGTGGCTGAATCGATCAGCGGCGAGTTGCAGGGTGTGGTGATCAACAACCGTGAAGTTCATCTTCTCAATGCGGTGTCCGTCGAGTTGTCCAATAGCGATTCTTTGGTGGTCTCGTTCGAATCCATTGTGAATCCTGATGTCAATTTCTTCGCTGACACTCGACCGACACCGATCCAGGTGACGTTGACTCAAACGGGCAATGAAGTCACGGAGCAAATGCGGAATGCATTTGCAGAGGGCTTCGGTCGCCTTGCATCGGCAGCGACGGGATACAATCAAATTGCGTCGGCTGACCAATACCCAATCTACGGTGGCGACACGCTTCGCTTGTACAACGCCACCGCCTTGGACATTGGGTCTTATGGACTGTCGCAATCCGACTTCTTTGGCACTTCGATGCCTGGGGATGAGTTCGGCGTCGGGGCATCGTCAAGCTACGCAACCAACCAAATCAGCACCGCGGGTGCGGGTGACAATGAAGTCGAGGGTGTCTACATCGATGACATCATCATTGGCTTGGCCGAACGGGGTGAAATGGTCATCAACGCTCCGGTCAACAACACGAACTACGTGTTCGACCCATCGGTCTTGCCGGACTCACACCCGCAAGCCGTCCAGCCGGAACGGCAGAACGAAACGTTGGTGGGTCCCTATTCGTTGGAAATCCGCACCGCCGACGAATATGGCGTGCCCCAAGACTACAACCCAATCAACCTGGTACTCAACGAGGAAATCAGTGCCGGTCGCTCATTCGACTCCAACGATCGTTTGGCCGACGGAGCTGTCACTCTGATCGCGCCCGCTGGATCGACGTTGATCGATGTCGGCACCAGCTTGGACTCGACCGTCACCGCCAGCGACACGTTTGTGTTGGATGATGGCACCCGTCAGCTGACCTTTGAATTCGATAGCATCCTTGATAGCAACGGTGTCGAAACCGGAAACGTTCGCGTGCCGTTCGACCCGAGTGGCACCGATCCCGCCGACGTGGCGAGAGCGATTCGCAATGCAATCAACTCACCCCAAGTCCAAAATGTTCTCGCGATCACCGCGGCGACATCCGACAGTGCGGAACAGGGTGCCTCCAACTCGACACGAGTCGAGTTGTTCGGCCAGGCCATCACGGTCAACCCCAGCGGTGGTCGATTCATCAAGATGGATTTGGTCGCCGAAGAAACGGCTGCTGGCAATGCAACCAGCCAACGGATCGCGATCGTCGATCACGACGAAGACACCGTCGAGTACATCAACTTCCTGGATCAACTTGCTCAGTCTTCCGTTTCCGGCTTTGTCAATGGTGATGTCGACACCTTCGTTGGTGTCGGAAAAATCGGCGATGCCGTCAACTTGGGTGTCTCCCCATTCAATGTGGTCGACGATTTGATTGTCTTGGGGTCCAATCCGCTGAACGACCTTGACTCGGTTCGAATTTATCTTTCGGCGGGTCAATCGGTTGACATCGATGTGGATTCGCTTGGATTCACGAAGGCCGGCGACGCTCTCGAATTGCCGGTGATCTCGGTTTTGAAAGCGGGCGATAACTTTGACTTCAACGCGAATATCCTTGGCTTGTCCGGCTTCACCCCAACGATGGCCCCTGGTGAAACGGTTGGCGGAGCATTCTTGAACTTCACCGCAACGACGAATGGTTTCTATGACGTCGTCGTCAGCAACAGCGCTTACTTCGGGCTTGGTCCAATCAGCGGAACGGATCAGCAGTTTGGTGAATACCAACTGACCATTCGTCCGAACGCGGAATCCTCGGCACGGGTTCCTGATCGCGACGTTTTGATGGTCGACTATCAGTTCGGCATCACCGACGTGAACCGAACCGATGACCAAGGCCAGATCATCATCAGCAGCAACTTCATCTCCGACTCGGCCAACTACGGCATCTCGGCGACGCTGGGTGATCGCGGTCAAGGCAATACCACATCCGGCACAACGCAAGACACGCTTCCAGGTTCTGCTCGTTTGCTCCGCAACGAAAACCAAACCGGATTGATTCCGGGTGCGGTCATCATCAACAACGTCGTGTCCAACTCGGGCACCGGCGGCATTTTGTTCGGTGGTGGAACGTTCGATGATGGCGAAAGCCCCGCGCCGAACCTGTTCGGCCGCATCGTCAACAACACGGTCGTCAACACCGGCAGCGGAGATGGCATCACGGTCGATGGCCGTGCCAATCCAACCCTGCTCAACAATGTCATCTCTGGATTCAACGTTGGCATCCAAGTTGACACGGCAACCTCCGGAAACACCGTCGTTGGCGGCAATGCCTTCCACGAAAACGGCACCGACTCGACGCTGCCCATCGCCAGCTCATCGATCATCATTCCGGACGGGACCGCGTTGTTCCAAGACCCTTCGCGGTCGCTGTACATCCCGGTTGAGAACAGCCCGATCATTGACAGTTCGTTCGCTTCGTTGCCCGACCGCAACAGCTTCTTCAACACGGTCAAGAATCCAGTTGGCATTTCGGCCTCGCCAATCATCGCCCCCGCGTTTGACGCCTACGGTCAACCACGTGTCGATGGGCAATCCAGTGGTTCCGGCGGTGCAGGTGCCAATGTCTTCATCGACCGCGGTGCACTGGACCGTGCCGATGATGGGCGTCCCGTCGCCTTGCTGATCAATCCCTTCGACGCGGATGGCGTCGAAGCAGCGGCTCAAAACGTTACCTCGGGCGATACCGACCCCGGCAGTTCCTTCGTTCGTCTGACGAACACGGAGCAAACCGTTGAGTTCTTTGAAATTCAACTGGTCGATCCTTCGGGCACCGGCCCCGACCCTGACACCATCACGGTTGATTCGGTCCTGCTGACGGAGAACGGCCGTCGCCTGTTACCCGATCGCGACTTCACGTTCGGCTACAGCGCCAACAGCCGCACGATTCGCTTGACGCCTCTGGCGGGTCTGTGGCGTCAAGACGCGGTCTACGAAATCACGCTGAACAACCAGTCGCGAATTGCGTTTGACACGGTCAGTGGCGATCAAATTTCCGATGGTGATCAAGTCACCGTGTTGGATTCGGCCGGTCGACCAACCGTCTTCGAATTTGAAAGTGGCATTTCGGTCACCGTCCCACAAACATCCACGCTTCGAATCTTGGATGTCACCAGCGGATTCCTTGATCGCGATGTGTTCACGATCACCGCTCCGGACGGAACCAGTCAATCGTTTGAGATCAACCTCACTGGATCAACTGCCGCGGGCAACGTGGCAGTCAACCTGGCCGGTGTCGGAAACATTGCCGACATCCGCGATCAGATCCTCGCCGCCATCAACTCCGTCCACGCCGGTTCCGGTCAAACTTACGCTCAGCGTTTGGACCTGGCTCCCGTCGCGATCGGATTCGATTCGATCCAGCTCGGCACCCTTTCCGGTCACACCGTGACCTTGGGAAGTGGTGGATCCACCGTCGCAGGAATGGAACTCAACGGCACCACCGATGGTGTTGAGTCCGGTCAAAGCTTCCTGTACACGGCCAACGGAACCACCGTTGAATTCGTCTTCGACGACAGCAATTCGTTTGTTGAAACGGACACCATGCGGCAGGTTTCGATCTCACGCACCAGCACCCCAGATCAGGTTGCACAAGCAATTGTCGCAGCGGTTGGCGGCGTTTCTCTTGGACTGGATTCAGCTCAAGCCACCGGCGACGGAAGCGTGCTGCTGGGTGGATTGGCATCGGATGTCTTGGACATCACCAGCTCGCAACTTTCGCGTTCGGGCATGCCGGGCGTGACCGATTCATTGTCACTGACGGTTCCCGCAGGACAAACCGGAACCGACGTCGATGGCACGACGTTCACCTTGGACGTCGGCGGTGTTGCCACCACCTTCCGATTCACGACCGATGCCTCGCTGACCAGTCCTGATCGTTTGATTCTGGTTGGCGGTGGCGACGATGCTTCCACCTTGGCAGCGAAGACATCCGTTGTCATCAGTGCGGTCTACCCGGATGAATTGGCTCCTGTGGCCACAGCGAACTCGATCAAGCTGAACGAAGCCTCTTCGATCGTTCCTGCCGGTGAAGTTCGCACGGTCACCACGATCAGCCTTGAAACCAGCGGACTGGTCCAAAGCGGAATCAGCGGCGGTGCTGTCCCGGTTGAGTTCCTGCCTTCGGCAACATTCAGCGAAGCATCGGTTGCGGCCACGCTTCAACGAACGATCCTCAACGCCAACCTAGGGCTCGAAATCTTCGCTCCTGGTGGTGGCACGTTGTTGATCGACGGTGCCAATGCGGTCTCCGCTCAATTCACCCGCAATGGCGTCGTCGACGTCACCGGCCTGAGCATCCCTGCCGTCTCGGATTTGGCAGGCAATCCCGTCCGTGAGACGCGAGTCAATGACGAAACGCGATTCACCATCATCATGCCCGAAGTCCGCTTCGACTTTGGTGATGCTCCTGCCAGCTACGCCACGTTGCTGGAAAGCCCACTGAACAGCTCAATCCCCGGCAACGGTGCTCGTCACGCTGTCATCAGTGACGGCACTTCCGTTCGATTGGGCAACAGCATCGACACCGAAGTGGACGGCACGCCTTCCAACTCGGCAACCAACGATGTCGTCGGCGACGATGTCACGATTCCGATCTCGGCCAGCAGTGCAGCCGTGTCGGTTTCTCTGACGCCCGACACCGACATCATCGACATCGAAATCATTGCGATGCCGACCGTTCGTGAAACGATCACCTTGGTGATTGGTTCGCAATCGTTCACGTTTGAATTCCTCGACGCCGCAACCAACCCATCGCCGGGCAACATCCCGGTTCTGTTCAACGTGGGCAACACGCTCCGAGAAATCGAAATCGCGTTGCTGACGGCCATCCGTCCGCAACTGGACTTCACCGGTGGCGGCGTGGATGCATTGACTCATCCGACCAACGCGTCGGGCATTCGAGTGCGTGCCATCGACGATGAGGATGGGGTCTCGATCGTTCGCTTCGATGACGGACTGAACTTCTTCCGCGTCTTCGGCGAACCCGGGGCCGGGGGACAAGTCCTCACATCGTTGAACGCGGATCAGGTCCTCGGCTTCTTGAACCCCTTCGATGAAGCGGGCACGGACATCGCAGTGGACGTGGTGGGCGGTGGTTTGCTGAATGGCTGGATCGACTTCGACCGCAGCGGCACCTTTGACGACGACGAGCAGGTGTTGTCGAATGTTCCAGTGACCACTGGCACGAACATCGTCAACGTCACCACGCCATTGAATGTTGGCAGCTTGCCGTTTGACACCTGGGCTCGTTTCCGCGTCAACGACGCTGGCAACATCGGGCCTGATGGAGTGGCGATCGGCGGCGAAGTGGAAGATTACCTCGTCTCGGTCCTGCCAATTCCATTGCCAGAACCAGAACCACGTTCCTACACCGCGTTCGAAGACGCAACGCTCGATGTGGACGCGTCTCAGGGTTTGATCAGTGCGGCCAACCGCGCCGGTCAACTGTTGCCAGTGCGGTACTTCGTCGTGGATGAACCCACCAACGGAACGCTCGAAATCGACACCGATGCAGGTGACGATCTGAATGGCAGCTTCCGTTACGTTCCTGCCCCCGATTTCTACGGGATCGACACCTTCACCTATCGATTGTCGACCCAGCAAAACCTGGGCAACATCGACTGCGACGTTGATGCCGGCGACCCGCCCGTTTGCGGCACCGTGACCGTCAATGTGGTTCCGGAGAACGATGCTCCGGGTGCCACCGACCAATCGTTTGTGATGGTCGAAGCGACCGCCACGAACGGTGGTGCACCGTTGACGATCACCGCTGCGGAACTGATCGCAGGATCCACTCCGGACGCAGATGCCCAGTTCAACTTGGGATCCAGCACCGATGTCCAGGACGAGCCCAACCAAGCCGTCTTCGTGCATTCGATCACGGCCGGTGGGACCACGATCAATAAAGACAATCGTTTTGCAGAAGCCAGCACGCCCGAAGGTGGCAAACTGACCGCGACGTTCAATCCAACGAACGAGTGGATCACGGAGATCACCTACACGCCGGCGGTTGATTTCAACAGTGACAACGGAACCACCGTTGGCGGTCTGTCCGTCGACGCGTTCACCTTCACGTTGATCGACAACGGCATCTCCGAATTGCCTTCCGATTTGGAAGCCAACCTGAACGCTTCGCTCAGCCAAGCGGAACGTGACGTGCTTGGAATCGGCAACGGCGTCCGTGATCAGTTCGATGCGATCGGACCGATCTCGGCCCCTGCGACCGCACGGATCCGGGTCACGCCTCAGAACGATGCTCCTGTTTTGGCCTCCGATTACGTGGGCCTGACCGATGCCAATGGCAACGCGAACACGGACTACACCGGTTTCTTCACTGGTGCCGTTCCAACGCCAACGGAAGACACGGTGTTGGTCTTCCCAACGGCTTACCTGACCCGCAACGACATGGCTGGCCCAACCGGTGCCGCCGATGAAAACGCGGGCACGAACAGCAACGACGCCCCTGTGGTTGTCACTGCCGTTGCCTTGGCCGACCCAACCCAAGGCACGCTGACACTGGATCCGAACACGAACGAAATCTCGTTCTTGCCGGCTGCAAACGTGTACGGCGAAGTGGAATTCACTTACACCGCCATCGACAACGGCATCAACGAAGACACCTCCGTCGGCAACGTCAGCGACGACACCGATCGCGGCAATCGCAATCCTGCAGGGATTTCGATCACGCAGTCGGCGACGATCTTTGTCGAACCGGTCAACGACGCCCCGGTCGCTTACGATCGCTATGCCAACACAGTCGAAGACACACCACTGACCATCAGCGACGTGATGTTGCTCGACGGAGTGAACGTGACTCCTTCCGCGATCGTGGCCACGACATCGGCCGTCACCATGGTCGACGCGGATCAACTGCGTGACGGCGAGACACTGATTGTCACCGCCGGCAACGGACGCCGTGTGGTGGTGGAATTCAACACCACTGGCATCGCTTCAGTCGGCTCCAATCGAGTGGTTCAGTTCGCTGACGGTGAAACCGCGGATGTCCTGGCGACACGTCTTGAATTGACACTTCGTTCGCTTGGATTTGGCGGAACCGTCACGGATGCGACTGTCAACTTCGACGCCTCTGGTCAACTCGCTTTGGTCACCGGGCAGAACGCTGTGGTGGTCGATTCCGCTGCGGGCCGAATCACGGTTCCCGAAGGTGGCTTGATCTCCGACGGTGAGATTGTGACCGTCACGGACAACGCCGGCACACCGACTCGATTCGCGTTCACCAAAACCGGTTCGATTCTGGTCTCCGGTGCGATCCCTGTTTCGATCAGCGATTCCAGCACCGCCGAAGAAGCCGCCACCGCTTTGGCTGACGCGATGTTGCTGGCCGGCTTCGGTGCCGTCGAAACCGCTGGCACACAACAAGAATTCCGCGTCCGAATGGACAGCGTCGCATCGCTCAGCGTCAATCGTGCGGGAGCCGGCCTGGTTCCGGATGGATCTGACGTGATCGTTCCCGCGGGAACCGGCATTCAAGCCGGTGACGCCCTGATCGTCGAACTCCTCGATGGGACATTGGTTGTTGCTGAGTTCCAAACGGGCACAACCTTGATCGACCCCAATGCGGTCCTCGTTCAGTACTCGATGACTGACACACCTGCAGAAGTCTCTGCCGCATTGGAGGCTGCCTTGGTCAGCCAAAGTGTGAACGCTCAGTCGGTCACCTTGACCTCATGGCAGATCGACACCGTCGACATTGTCTCGGTGGATCCAACTGGAACCGCGATCACGTTCAACGGAACGGACATCGTGCTGCCAGTCATTGGTGATCTGGTCAGCGGCCAAACATTCTCGTTGACCGACGAAAATGGTGTGGTGCGTCGCATTGAACTCAACACCACGGGAACGCTTTCATCGGGCAACGATGCGGTCGTCCAATACGATGCAGCGGGATCCATCGACGATGTTGCAACCTCGCTGGCGGATGCCCTTCGAACTTTGGACATCGGTGCGACAGCCAATGGCAACAGCGTCACGTTGCTGACGTCCAATACGATCACTCGATCGTTGTCGCCAACCAGCGTCACCCTTAGCGGCACCAACATCCTGGTACCCGCCGGTGACCGATTGATTGACGGCGAACGATTCACGATCACCGACAACGCTGGAACCATCCACGTCGTCGAGTTCAATCTGTCCGGCCAACCAACCGCTGGTGCTGATGTCATCGTGCCGTTCACCGTCGCCGATTCTTCCGACATTGTTGCAACAACTCTGCAAGAACAATTGCGTGCCGCAGGCATCGGTGCCTTGGCCGACTCATCCGCACTGGGTGTTCCCGCGGGCCAATCACTTGTTTCGCTGCAACTTGTTTCCGCGATCCGCATGGGCGAACTGACGGATGCCAGCGGAATGTTTGACAACCGACTCGGTGCTCCGTTCAACGAGAACGAACAGAGCCTTCGAATCGTGTCCTTCTCGACACCAGGCGGAAACGCCATCGAGATCAACTCGGTCCCCGCGGGGGCAGCGACCGCGACCATCGACAGCGATGCGGGCGGAACGTACACGTTCACCGTCGACAGCGTTCAAGTCGCGGGCCAAGCTCGTCGTTACTTCAGCGGTGTGACGTTCACTCCGGCTGAAAACTACAACAGTGAACTGCCATTCGCGGCTCGTGAATTGTTGCTGTACACGGTGGAAGACGATGCCTTCACCCGCATCACGTCTCCTGCCCAAACGCGACAAGACATCAATGCGATCCGTCGCTCGGTGAATGCGGGCACGATCACGATCACCGTCGATGCAGTCAACGACGCTCCCGTCTTCAACAATGACCTGAGCACGGTCGATGTTTTGGAACGAGACGATCTGTCGACGACCACGGTGCCGGACTTCCTGACCGAAATCTTCTCGGCAACTTCGACCGCATCGGACGAGTTGCTCTCGCAGATCGTCACCGGATTCGAGGTCCGCCTGATCGCTGACCCCAATGGCGTGCTGTCCAGTCTCCCGGTTGTCAACTACGTCGGCGGTGACACAGAAGCCTCGCTGACCGTTGCACCGAACCCTGACAAAGTTGGCCAGGCGACATATGAGTTGTATCCCGTCGAAAGCGGAATCGCTCCTTCTCAAATCCCGGCGACCACGTTCACTGTCAATGTTCGTCCGGTCAACGATGCACCACGCATTCGTCCCGGGCTGACCGGCGACGCGGTGCCAAACGATCCGGATGAGGCCTACTCAATCACCGGAATCACCGACACCGATGGCGACGGCTTCGACGATCAAGCTGTGATTCAGTACACCTTGCGTGAAGACAACACCCAACCAACCGGCAGCAGCGATCCAGCCAACGCCGTCACGACGGGTAACTACTTCATCCCCCTCAGCCGTGCGATCCCAGAAGCCTTGGTCCAAGTCGGCTCGTATCAGCGAATTGGTCTGCTGGACATCTACACCGTCGGTGCAGACAACGAAGATCAATCGCTCAGCGTTGGCTTCCCAACCGGCGGTCCTCAACAACTGGAATTGTTCGACTTCCCCGACCGCACGGTCTTGGGTGGAACACTGACACCGAAATTTGAAGGCAACCTGCTGATCGGCTTGGAGTACACGCCTCCCGTGGACTTCAACAACGCAATCGATCCGAGCACGCCGTTTGACTCGTTCGAATTCGAAGTCCGTGACGACTTCCCAGGTGACGGCGAAACCTATTCCAGCGACACTGGAACACTGGTCCAAGACCGTCGTCGTTCGACATCGATCGTGCAGTTGAACCTGAACCCGGTCAACGACCGACCTCAGTTCGTCGCCAATGACTTGTCGTACGAAGTGGCAGAAGATGGGGGTCCCCAACGGATCAACAACTTCGCCGTCGGCATCGCTGCCGGTCCGCCATTGAGTGCGTTTGACGAAGTTGATTTCATCAACGGGCAAGACGTTCGGTTCACCGTGAAAACGCTGTCCTTCCTGGACAATGAGTTGCAAGACTTCTTTATCCAAGGACCTCAGATCAGCGACACCGGCGTCCTGACCTTCCAACCTCAAGAGAACGTCTACGGCACCTTCGAATTTGAAGTGGTGCTGACCGAAATCCTGCCAGGTTCAAACCAAGAGGAAAACAGCACGCGAGGTGACTTGCGATCCTCCTTGCCGGTCACGCTGACCATTGACGTTCAACCGGTCAACGACCGTCCGTTCATCAAACCGGAATTCAGCGCCCCTGGCACGAACCCACTCGACTTCTCGTTGTCAGAAGACGGCACATTCGATGTGTTGGTCAACGGCGACGGCACCTCACCTGGATTGCTGGACGTCTTCGCCGTTGGACCAGCCAACGAGTCGGCCAACACCACACCAGGTGGCAACCAATCGCTGTCCTTGACCACTCCGATTCCAGTGACCACCGCCGAAGGCGGCACGCTGCAAAGCGTGACCGAAAACGGTGTCATCACTCGATTCATCTACACTCCTCGAGCCAACTTCGTCGGAACGGATAGCTTCATCTACACCGTCACCGACGACGGAGTCACCGTCCCCGTTGGTAACAACGGCCAACCGATTGACGAACCTCGCATCGCATCGGGAACGGTCACGTTCGAAGTCTTCGCCGTCAACGATGCACCTCAATTCAGTGGTGCCGGCGATGTGACCAGCAACGAAGACCAAAATGATGGTGGCGGTCGCGGAAGTGTTGTGATCGAAAACTGGGCCACCAACGTTCAAGCCGGACCTCCCGGAGCGAACGATGAAATTGGCACCGGCACGGATGGTCAGCCACTCCGATTCGAGATCGTTCAAACGTCGAACAACCCCGAGTTGTTTGACACGCCACCTTCGGCATCGATTGACGCCGCGGGCAACGCAACCCTGTCGTACGTGACGGCGGAAGACCTCAATGGTTCCGCCACCTTCACGGTGCAATTGTTCGACGAAGGCCCCAACGATGCCGGCAACGGTGACATCAATGCCTCGACGATTCGAACGTTCACCATCACGGTGGATCCAGTCAACGATGCTCCAACGTTCACTGCCGGACCAACCGTTCGCGTGCAAGAAGACCGTGGCCCCTACACCACGCAGTGGGCAACCAACATCTCGCCCGGCCCGATCGACGAGTCCAACCAATCGGTTTCGTTCGAAGTCTCAACCGTCAACTCGGCCGACTCGGCTCTGTTCACTCAGAATGGACAACCTGCGATTTCACCAGACGGCATCCTGACCTTCACACCGGCTCTCAACGCCAACGGTGCGGTTGACTTGCAGGTCGTCGCCCGCGACAGCGAAGGCCTGGCAGGAACCCCGGTCACACTGCGAGTGAACATTCAACCTGTCAACGATTTCCCCACACCAGCACCGGACAACTTCACGACCGATGAAGACACGATCCGTGTGATCAGTGCGGCTGAACTGTTGGCGAACGATATTGATGTCGACTTGAATGACATCGATCCGGATGAATTGCAAATCGTGATGAGTTCACCACAGCTTTCACTGCGGGGTGCTCTGGTGACCTTCGACCCGGTTACGCAAACGATCACCTACGACCCGACTGTTTCGACCGAATTGCAAGCACTCAAACCAAGTTCGGCACCCCTGAACGATTCGTTCAGCTACGCCGTGGCTGACCGAGCAGGTGCCAACGCAACGCCGATCCGAACCAGCAACTCGGTGTTGGTCAGCGTCAGTGTCACCGGTGTCAACGACGGTCCTGTGACGGAACCCGATGTCCCAACGTTACAAAGCCCCGGCAGCACTGTGATCCGGGTCTTGGACAACGACGTCGATGTCGATGGCGTGATTGACCCAAGCTCGTTGACCGTGACCAAGCAGCCCGCGTTCGGTAGCGTTTCCATTGACCCCGTCGAAGGAACGATCACTTACACGCCGTTCACGAACTTCCCCGGCAACGACGAGTTCCGCTACATCGTCGCGGACGATGACGGGGCTTTCAGCACGGAAGAAACGGTCACGATCAGCCCGAATGCGGCTCCGGTGGGACGTGATTCGGTTCGCTCCGGTTTCCTCAACGAAGCCATCACGATCGACATCAGCAACAACTTCACCGATGCGGATGGACTCGATTTCAGCTCGATTCAAATCGAACGCCAACCTTTGGCGGGCGAAGTCCAGAACGTCGGCGACGGAACGCTGCGGTACATTCCTGCCGTCGGCTACACCGGTCGCGATTCGTTCGATTACTCGATCGCTGACTCGGAAGGTCGTCGCAGTGGATTGGCCACGGTGTCACTGCAAGTGGTCATCAGTCGCCTGCAGAATCCCGATCTCAACACCGACGTCAACGACGACGGTGAGGTCTCGGCCTTGGATGCTCTGTTGATCATCAACCACCTCAATCGCTTCTCCTCCTTCGCATCGGACTACACGCCGACGGTCGATGAAGACTTGGTCGTGACCCAGGGTGACAACGGCCGACCAAGTGCTTCGCAACCTGGACGCTACTACGACGTCAGCGGTGACCTTCGCATCAGCTCGCTCGATGCGTTGCAGGTCATCAATGAGCTGAACCGGCGGGATGCAAGTGGGAACGACAGCGAACCGCTGGGTGAATCGATCACGGCATCGACCAACCAGGAAACCACCGGAAATGGTGTCGCCGCGGCGGTTTCCCGCTCCGATGTGGGGGCCAATGCCTCGTCCTCCACCGCGGCCGGTGAACCGCTGATCGAAGTCTTGTCCGAAAGTGACAAGTTCGTCGGGCAAGGTTCCGTGAACTTGGGCGACGATGTTCTCGACCGCCTCGCCTCGGCCACCACCGAAGCGGAAGAGGGCTCCTCGGACAGCGATGATCGCAGCAAATCGCTGCAATCCGCGGTCGACGCCGCGATGGCAAAACTGTTGTAAGACAGTGTCCCGAAGACCTCGGCAAACTCGTTGACGTTGACCTCAACGAGCCAATGCCAGACAATCAGAACGACCGGCTGAGATTGGGATTTCCCTGATCTCAGCCGGTTTTCGTATCACGATTCTCATGATCGCCACCTGAATCCATAGGTTCCCATGTCGACCGCTTCCACGACCGACACCCAACCCGACGCCCCCCAGTCCGACGATCTTGCGGCGCAGTGCGTTGACATTGCCCGTCGCGCCAAAGCGGCCTCCCGCTTGCTTGGGACTCTGGACACCAACATCAAGGATCAATGGCTGCTCGAGTCCGCGGACGCACTGGTGGACGCGACCGACGCAATCATCGCAGCCAACCAGTTGGATCTCGGAAACGCCTCCAAGTACGGGCTGACCGACGCGGGCATCGATCGTTTGCGGTTGGACGCGGAACGAATCGCCGGGATCGCCACCGGCCTGCGCGAAATCGCCGCCCTGAACGACCCGATTGGCGAAGTCCTGGAGGGCTTTGCACGGCCAGGCGGAATGAGAATCGAAAAACGTCGCGTTCCCTTGGGCGTCGTGTTCTTCATCTATGAAAGTCGCCCCAACGTGACCGCCGATGCCGCAGGTATCTGTGTCAAAAGCGGCAATGCGGTGATTCTTCGCGGGGGCAAAGAAGCCGCGCACAGCAGCCGTGCGATCATGGACGTGCTGCACGATGTGGGCCGCCGAGTCGGGATTCCGGAGGATGCCGTCCAGTTGGTTGGAACCACCGACCGAGCCGCTGTGGGGCATTTTCTTCAGCAAGCCGATTTCATCGATGTCACGATCCCTCGTGGCGGCGAAAATTTGATTCGTCGTGTGGCCGCCGAAGCCACCATGCCGGTCATCAAGCACTACGACGGAAATTGCCACGTCTACGTCGATGAATCCGCGGACGTCGAGATGGCGGTCGACATCATTGAAAACGCCAAGTGTCAACGGATGGGCGTCTGCAACGCCTGCGAATCACTCCTGATTCATCAATCGATTGCCGCCCAAGCACTCCCAGCCATCGCGAAACGCTTGGCCGGGCGTGGAATCGAAATGCGCGTCGACGAACGTGCAGCCCCCCACGTTCCCGGCGGAATTCCCGCGACCGAAGCTGATTTCGGTGCCGAATTCTTGGGCCCACAAATCAGCATCGCCGTCGTCAATTCGGTCGACGAAGCCGCGGAACACATCAACCACTACGGCTCGGGCCACACCGACGCGATTGTCACCAATGAACTGGCGGCGGCCGAGCGATTCACCGCCCTGGTGGACAGTTCTGCCGTGATGGTCAACGCCAGCACTCGCTTCAATGACGGCGGAATGTTCGGCTTGGGTGCAGAAATCGGGATTTCTACCGATAAGTTTCACGCCAGGGGCCCATGCGGGTTGCGGGAACTGACCAGCTACAAGTACATCGTACGTGGGAACGGTCACATAAGAGGCTGAGGACACGATGTCCAACGAATCACTGAGTCAAAATCAAGTCGAGAATCTTCTGAAGGCCATGGAAACGGCCAATTTGGACGAGGAAGGGGCCGGCGCACCCACCGAAAAGAAGGACTCAGCTGATCCGTCGGCTCCATCCCAGGCAAGCGACAACACCAGTGTTGGTTCTTCCGCTCCCGGCGTCGGTGCCGCCCATCCAGCCGACTCCAAGCCCTACTCACCTGGTGTGCCGACCGGCTCACGAGTGACGGCGTACGACTTCAAACGCCCCGAACGCGTCGGCAAAGACCAGATGCGGGCGATGCATTCGCTCCACGAGTCGATTGCTCGTAATTTTGGAGCCTCCATCTCCGGTCTGCTTCGGACCATGATTGAGGTCAAGCTGCTCAGCGTCGACCAGCTGACCTACAGCGAATTTGTCTTCAGTCTCGACAATCCAAGCTGCTTCAACGTGATCAAGCCACTGCCGCTGGAAGGTCACTGGGTCCTCGACATTGCGCCGGGACTTGCCTACTCCATCATCGACCGGATGCTCGGTGGCGACCCCGTTCCGGGGGAAACGATCCGTCGACCGCTGACCGAAATCGAAACTCGGTTGATGTGCCGTGTCGTCGATTTGTTCTTGGAACAAATTGTCCCCGCCTGGCAAAATGTGATTCACCTCGAACCCTCGATCCACACCACCGAAAGCAACCCGCAACTCGCCCAAATCGTGCCTCCCAACGAAGTCGCCATCTTGGTTGGATTCGAAGTGTTGCTTGGTAAAAACCGAGGGATGATGAACCTCTGCATTCCTTTCAATTCGATCGAAAAGTACAACGCCAAACTGTCGCGGAACGGCTGGGTGGGCTACGGAAAAACCAACCCAACCCCCCAATCCCGCCGAAAAATTGCCGACAGCATCGATGCGGCTCCGGTGGATGTGGTGGTCACTCTGGCGAGGTCCAAAATTCGCACCAGCGACCTCTTGGATCTGTCCGTGGGCGACATCATCACAACCGAACAGGCCGCCAACTCCGCGTTGGAACTGTCCGTCCAAGACGTTCCCAAATTTTCTGCCATCGCGGGTGCCTACAAAGGCAAGAAGGCGGCCCAGATCCAAGCCACGATCGAACCCAAATCTCGGGAAGCCGACGAAATTGATCCAGAACAGGAACTGGATGACGACTCGCCAACGACTTCCGAAGCTGAAAACGCGGAAGCGGACATGGAGGAGACTTTGGACGTGGCACCAAGCAAACCCGCAGTGCCACCCAAACCCAAGCCCGTCAGCAAACCGGTGTCACGCACGAAGTGACGCAAACGCGAAGCCAAGATCCCGAGCAGCGCTGCCCGAGCACCAAAGCACGGACAACGAACTCCTGCTCAATCCCTCCGATGTCAGTTGCGGCCGGAGGGAGAGACGATCGGCGGAGACGCCAGACCGCTCTTGGTCGCGGCGGACTCCGCACGCCGAAGCGCGGCTTCCACACGATCAAGCAGCTCGTCGGAACACTCATGGTTCTGAGCCGTATCGCTGATGCAAGCCGTGAACTCAGCACCGCAATGCTGACAGGCAACGGTACATCCAAGTAACGATGCGCGAATGTCAATTCGTCGGCCGCAGGTCGGGCAAGATTGGTTGAATCGAATGGACATGGTTAACCTTTCTACTGCCAGCCACTCGGCTGGTTAAATCCGTTTGATAGGGGGAATAGTAACCACAACTCCGCTGCAACGCAAACTCATTTCACGCAAGCTTCACACGACTGCTCAAGCTGCAACCATCCTAGCGCTGCCCGCTCGATAGGACAAGGATCGAAATGGACCAACTTTTCGAGAAGAACGATCGTCCAATCCGCCCCGGCCAGTGAACACATGCCCACTCACCCCGCGTGAAAGTAGCGGTTTCCCCTGCTTCGCCTCTGACAAGACGGTTATCCTGTAGAGACGTCACACCGACGATCGAAGAATGGATTTTTACGCCCAAGCCGGTTCCTATGACACGCTCGATCCGCAATCTGATCTCCTCCGCCGCAATCTTTGCGATTCTTGCCGCTGTGTTTCCAAAAACGGAGGGTTTCAGCCAGGACACCTCCGCCGGGACCGATTCCGGCCCCCTGATCCAGCTCGAAACCCTCGACAGCGACTCGTACTCAGGACACCTGAACAACCTGACGGGTTCCACCCTTTCGGTGACTTTGTCTGACGGCCAATCCAAGCAGTGGGAGTTGACCGAGATTTCAGAGATCCAGTGGGAGGGCTCGGCACGAACCAGCCCGCCCACCCGCGTCTTGCTTCGTGGCGGATCCGAGATCGCCTCCGCCGCCACCTCCATGAAAGAGGAAGACCTGCTGATTCGCTCAGTCGGGCAGCCATCGTTCAACGTTTCCATTCGAGCGGTGCAGTCCGTTCGATTCCGAGCCCCTTCCGCCGCGACCGATGCCAACTGGCTCGCGCTGGTCGAAGAACCCCAGCGACGCGACCGCTTGGTCATTCGCCGCGACGGCGACGCACTGGACGCCATTGAAGGCACGATCCTGGAGATCACACGCGACTCCGTGTCGTTTGACCTCAGCGGCAATATCGTTGACGCCCCTCTGGGCAAATTGGAAGGCGTGATCTTCTCCACCAACAGCGATCGGGAATCAGAGAAACCACTTCGAATCCGCGACCAGTGGGGATCACATTGGATGGCCGAACAAGCCACTTGGAACGCCACGGGTCGGTCGTTGCAGTTGGACCTGGGTGACGGGATCACACATTCGATTCCCGTCGATCAATTGCTCGACATTCGATTGTCAGGGGGAATCCTTTACCTCTGCGACGCAGAAGTTGCCCAACAAAGCCAGCTTGAACCACTGAGTGCAATCGTCGGAGAAGACCTGGCATCCACTTGGTTCGCGACAGAAACCCACTCGAAGAATCTGACGACGGTCCTGTCATCGGATCATGTCGTTCGCGTTCCAGAGGGCTATCAAAAATTGGTTGCCGCCGTCCGAATCGCATCGGATGTCGACCAGTTCGCCCCTTTGAAAGTGTCGGTCCTGTTAGACGACCGGACTGTTTGGTCGCTGGACGTCCAAGACCGCAAACCACACGGCCTGATCTTGCCCCTGGAAGATGCTCGACGACTCACACTCCGCATCACCCAACCTGACACGGACTCATCCACGTCGCCGCCAACCATTGCTGATGCACTGGGACATCGCGTCGAGTGGCTGGGTGCCCGCTTGTTAAAATAAAAGCAGGCAGCTGCCACGATGCTTTTCGCACTGACGTTTTCACACTGAGAAATACGATTCGCCATGCCATCTCGATGTCTCGGTTCCGCCTGCGTGCGAATCGGTTGTTTGACCCTTGCTTTGTTCGCCTCCACCGCTCGTGCGGAAGAGTCGTCTCTTCTGCCCGATGAGCAACAGTGGATCGAAGAGTTCGAAACCGCTCGGATTGCAGGCATCGCGAAAGCGACTCCCTCCACCGTCATGGTGTTTGTTCCGGGAGGCGGTGGTGGCGGAAGCGGTGTGCTGATCACTCCCGATGGCTACGCGTTGACAAACTTTCACGTCAGCAGTCCAGCGGGCACGTACATGCGTTGCGGCCTCAGTGACGGCAACGTCTACGACGCCGTGGTCGTTGGCATCGATCCCGTTGGCGACTTGGCCCTGATTCAATTGCTCGGCCGCGATGACTTTTCGACCGCCGACTTTGTCCCCAGCCGTTCCGTCCAAGTGGGCGATTGGTGCTTTGCAATTGGCAATCCCTTCTTGCTGGCGACCAACCTTCAACCCACTGTCACCGCCGGAATCATCAGCGGCGTGCGACGCTATCAATATCCCTCCGGCACACTGCTGGAATACGGCAACTGTTTTCAAACCGATGCCTCCATCAACCCCGGCAACTCCGGCGGTCCGTTGTACGACAACCAAGGTGACCTGATTGGAATCATCGGGCGAGCCTCGTTTGAAAAACGCGGCCGCGTCAACGTCGGTGTTGGCTATGCGATCTCAGGCGACCAAGCTCAAAACTTCCTCGGATGCCTGCACAGCGGCCGCATCGTTGACCATGCCACGCTGGGTGCCACCGTGGGAACGGACGAGGACGGGAGCGTTCGCGTCACCAACATCCTCAGTTCCAGCGATGCCTATCGTCGCGGACTGAGGTACGGGGACGAGATCCTGGAAATCGATGGGCAGGTCATCCAAACCGCCAACGATGTTCAAAACATCTTGGCAACGTTCCCGGCGTCGTGGCGAATCCCGATCACCTATCGGCAGGACGGCGCCAGCGTTGAAACGTTGGTCCGATTGGCCAGCGTTCACCGTGGATCGGAATTGCTGGAGAAGATGAAGTCGGCACTGCCGCCACCGCCCCCCGCCCCTCCTAAACCTCCAACGCCCCCAGAACCCGGCGATGAGTCACCCGAAGCCCCCGCTGACAACGCGTCGCCGGAGGCTCCTCCAACGCCCCAACCCGACCAGTCAAAAGAAACGCTCAAGGACGCGGCAGGAGAACCCATTCCTGAAGTCGCTGCCAAACGAATCGAGATGCGGGAAGGCTATGCCAATTACTTCTACAACGAACTGCAGCAGACGAAATTCATCGAACGCCTTCGCGGACAGTTTGCCGAGGCATCCGCGGAAGAACCCGTGTGGCAGATCCGTGGCAAAACCGTTCCAGTCGCTGACGATCAACCACCAAGCGACTTTCAACTGACAATCGGTGACGGACAATTCCAATTGAAAATTGGCGACGATGTTCAGCAGTTGTCTCGCGGTGATGAACTTCTTCGAGTGGTGGATGAACAACGTGACGCAGGCATTTTGGCTTGCCTCAGCGCACTCCAACGCATGCTGCGTCTTGGCCCCCAACAGTTCGGTGAAACCTATTACTGGGGAACCATGCCGCTGGCGGGACAACGACCGCTTCGCGACACCGTGATTGGTATTCATTCCGATCTGGAAACGCGTTTCTTGCATCACCCCGAATCCGAACGCTTGGAAGTGATCGAATCCATCGCTGGCACGGACACCGATCCCGCTGAACTTTGGTTCGGAACCGATGACGACGGGCTGCCTACCACCATGCAACTTCGCTACGGGTTGATGACCGTGCTGGACTTGCAAATCGAAGACTGGTCCGTCGAGCAAGCCACCAAGCCTCAGGCTGCTCCAATCAATGGAGATCCATCATGAGCTGTGTTCCAAAATCCACACGACACCTGACTCGATCACGAAACGTCCAGCACCGTTCAAGCTGGACGCTGATCCTCTTCGGGTGCATCATCTGGTCATTCACCACTTGCTTCGGCCTCACCAACGCGTTCGCGCAGCCTTCGATGGCGAGGCCCTCCGATCAAGTCCAACCCAAGATGGTCAAGATCTACGGAGCCGGTGGGCTGTCTGGATTGGAAGCCTATCAAAGCGGTTTCCTCGTTTCGCCAGCAGGCCACATCGCAACAGCATGGAGCTATGTGCTGGACGTGGATCCGGTCGTGATTCTTCACGACGGCCGAAGATTCGAATCCAAAATCGTGGGCTTCGAACCGGCGCTCGAATTGGCGGTGCTGAAGATCGAAGCCGATGACCTGCCGTTCTTTCCAATCCCTGAATCCAACCAAGTCTCCTGGGGCGATCCTGTGCTCGCCGTCAGCAATTTATTTGGGATCGCGACCGGCAATGAACCCGCCAGCGTGATGCAGGGCCGCGTCGCCGCGAAAACCAAACTGGATGCCCGCCGTGGGACCTTCCAAACCCCTTATCGCGGTGAGGTCCTGTTGCTCGATTTGGTTGCCAACAACCCGGGCGCAGCCGGCGGAGCCCTGATCAATCCCGAGGGCGAATTCTTGGGAATGCTTGGCAAGGAACTTCGTGATCGCAAGACCGGTGTCTGGTTGAACTACGCCATTCCCGCCAACGTCCTTCGCCAGCCCATCGGTGACATCCTGGCTGGGCGAAAGACAACCCTGCCAGATGACTCCGATCCCGTGCTGCCCCGCGAAAAATCGCATTCGCCGCGGAGCCTCGGCATCGGCTTGATTCCAGACGTGCTTGAAAACACCCCCGCCTACATCGACTTCGTTGACAAAGAATCCGCTGCCGCTCGTGTCGACCTCCGCCCCGACGACCTGATCGTGCTGGTCAACGGTCGCCGAGTATCCCACCAACGTGCGTTTCGCGATCTGTTGAGACGGATCGATCGACGCGACCAAGTCGCGTTGGTGGTTCAACGAGACAACGAAATCCTTGACTTGGTATTGCGCCCATGATTCGCGAGCTTCCCTTGGCAACCCCGCTTCAACCAACCCTTCTTCCTCGTTCGTTTGGAACGGCCCGATCGCTCATGCTGTTCGCGTTTTCGTTCTGCCTTGCAGGCGTCTGCCATGCGCAGGCTCCCTCGTCGGCACGTTATCAAAACGTCTTGGCCAAAGCCGTCCGCGGGGTCGCTCTCGACGCCTTGCCTGCCGTCGTGACCATCGAAGTCATTGGCGTCATGCAAGCCGACGGAGAAGTCCGACAAGATGCACCGACGTCGGGTGTGGTGATCGACGAAATGGGCCACGTCCTGACCTCTTCCTGGGTGACCGGTGGCGACTCCGCCAGCATCATCGTCAACACACCGAGCGGAAAACGATACCCCGCGACAGTGGTCGCCCAAGACGAACACCGCGATCTGGTGCTGTTGAAAGTCACCTCCAGCGACGAAACCTGGCAACCGATTGAATTCCCATCCACCGATCAAACCATCGACAAAGTCGGGGAAACAATGGTCGCAGTGGCTCGCTATGGCGAAGCCAACACGCCAATGGTCAGCACGGGCATCCTCTCCGCAGTCGGTCGTCTCGACGGCACTGCGATCCAGACCGATGCCCGCATTTCACCCGCATTCTACGGCGGCCCCTTGATCGATCTGAAAGGCCGCTTTCGTGGGATCGTGATCCCAGCGGTGGGCGAGGGCGGCGCCGAAGACTCAACCGCCTGGTACGACTCCGGCATCGCATTCGCCGTCCCCAGCTCAATCATCGCCGAGAAACTGGAACAACTGCGTCGTGGAGACAACATCCAACAGGGCTTGCTGGGCTTCGTCGTTGCAGGCAGCGATCCCTATGCAGAAGGAACCGAACTGAGTGTCGTTCGCAAACGTTCGCCCGCCGACAAAGCCGGCCTGAAGGTTGGCGACCAAGTCCAAACAATCGGCGGCCAAAAGGTCACCCGGCGGCAGGAGATCAAACTTGCCCTGGGCCAATTCGATGCCGGTGATGACGTTGAAATCACCTACGAACGAGATGGCAAATCACTTTCAACCATCGCGACCATGGTCGCCACCATCCCACCACTTCAGCCCCAATTCATCGGCCTGATTGCCACCGATGAAGTCACCGAAGAATCGAACGAAGAGGATGCAGCAGACGAGTCCTCGACGGAGTCCGTCATTGTTCAAGTCGTTTGGAATCAGTCGCCCGCCGATGGCGTTCTGAAACCGAACGACCGGCTGATGCAACTCGATGGTTCCCCCATTTTGAACACCAATGCCCTGCGTCAGCGTCTCTGGGCATCCGAACCCGAAACCGCAATCGAACTGATCATTGAACGCGAAGGTGAAACTCAAACGGTCTCGATCGATCCCCTGACGTTGGATGGCCCACTCGATCGGATTGCATCGCTCAAAGCGTCGGACGATTCAGCCGCGGACGATTGGAATGTCGAAACGCTGCAGTTGCCGGACATCACCAACACCGCAGCGATCTGGTTCCCTCAACCGGAAGCCAGCGCCGAAACGGCTTCGGACGAAGCACGGTCGACGCCGCTGGCGCTGGCAATTGTTTTGGCTCCCCCCAAGGACCGCGATCCAGCCACCATTCTCGATCCGTGGAAAGACCTCGCTCGCCAGCATCGCGTCGCGGTGTGCGTGATCTGCAGCGATGCCGACGACCAATGGCGTCCCAATGAGATCGACGCGATCACCAAGTTGACCGCAGCCTCGCTGAAGCAATCCGGTGCGTCACCGTCCGCAGTTTCCCTGATCGGTGGCGGCGCGTTCACGATGGGCGAGAAAGCCAATCCCGCCGATTCCATGGCACTGGGTGCCTCACTCTCGACGGAAAATGTGTTTTCAGGGGTGGCCATCTCGAACGAGACCGAACCGCCCGCGATCCGACTTCGAAAGGACGGACCGCCACGATTGCTTCGGGTCCTGATCCCCAGTCCGCCAAACTCCGAGATGCCGTTCTGGGCCGCCACGCTTCGACGTATCGGGTGCCCCTTGCAAACCACACTCACGCTCAACCGTGATCTGTGCCTGCAATGGACCCGATCGCTGCTTGCGATGTGATCGACGAAAAAGATGAGTGACGACCAGATTGCGCGCTAATTGGTCCGGACGCTGGGCTCTGGTTGAATATTCCCCGAAAACAGAGAAAACACCAAACGATCCGCCAGTTTGCAACTGCTGAAACAGCCCCATGAACTTCACTCAAACAATCGTTCGTCGGCTCCAATCCACTCGGCAATTTGCCTTGATTGCCGCCGTTTCACTGGCTCCGTTGTGGGGCGTCCATTCTTGGTCGGGAACTTCCGCGAGCACAACCATGGCCCAGAACATCAACGTTCCCTTGCCGACCCTTGGCGGGGCTCAACTGTGGACGGATCATGACTACAGAAACGGTTACCGGATCCAGCAGAATGCGGTGACCAAACACTGGCGGCTTCTGGATCCCAATAACATTCGCCGGGCTTGGGGCAGTCGAGCCGATGTCGACGAAGCCCTCCACAAACTGCAGCCTGAAATCGCATCGCCCGGCGAGCGACCGGTGGTGGTTCTGTTGCACGGCTTGATGCGAACGGACAAATGCATGAAGCCCCTGGAAACCAAACTGCACGCCGAAGGGTTCGATCAAACGATCCGGTTTGGCTACGCCAGCACCCGCGGCTCACTGGCCGAATCAGCCGCCGCACTGCGGGAAGTCCTCGAGCACCAATCGCCCGATGCCCAGTTCGCTTTCGTCGGCCACAGCATGGGCAACATCATCACCCGACATCTGATCGGTGACCTGCAGGCCGACGGCGACCCCGGCAACTTGCTGCCGAGAATGCGGTCCATGGTCATGCTTGGACCGCCCAATCAAGGGGCCGCAATTGCCCGCCGCCTCGCTCCCACCGGCGTGTTTGGACTGGTCGCTGGCCCCGGTGCGATGGAACTTGGCACTCGTTGGTCCGAGGTGGAATCCAAACTCGCAACGCCATCGTTTCCCTTTGCGATCGTGGCAGGAAAGGTCGCAACGCCGATCGCAAATCCATTGGTGGACGGCGAAGGTGACTTTGTCGTCAGCCTTGACGAAGCTCAGCTCGAAGGAGCCCAAACGGTGCACCAAGTGCCTGTGCTGCACTCCTTCCTGATGGAAGAACCAACCGTGCAAGACTGGACAATCGAGTTCCTTCAAAACAACTGATCATCGGCCTGCAACGGATCGCTTCAGACGCGTTTCTCGCCCCAGAGTTTCAGCAACTCAACGAGATGATTGGCGGAACGGACCATCTCATCGAGACTTGCGAATTCAAGCACGCTGTGGATGTTGTGCTGGCCGCTGGACAGGTTCGGCGTCGGCAAACCTTTCTCCGTCAGTTGGCTGCCGTCGGTGCCGCCACGCACGATCGCCGTCTGACATGACAGGCCTAAGTTTTCAAACGCTTGCTCGGCCAACGTGATCGACTCGGGCAGTTTGGCCAACCCATCGGCGAGGTTTCGATATTGCCGTCGCACATCACACTGCAGCTCGATCCCCGGCCACGCCGCGGCAGCCTGCTCGGCCAGCCCACGAACCTTGTCGGCGTAAACGGTCAACTGCTCGCTATCAAAGGATCGCAGGATCAATTCCACACGAGTTTGACCGACACCACCAACGATGTCGTGCAAGTGAATGAAACCGTCCCGGCCATCCGTGGTCTCGGGCGTTTCCGATTCGCGGGGCAGGGAAGCCGCAAAATCAGACGCCGCCCGCAGCGAATTCACCATCCGATCTTTCGCGATCGCAGGGTGAATGTTGTGGCCCCGAAAAATCAGCGTCATCGCATCGGCTGAAAACGTTTCCACGTCAATGATGCCTTGGCCACCACCATCGACCGTGTAAGCCACGGTGGCATCCAACTGCTGCAGATCCAGTTTGTCTGTGCCGCGCCCAATTTCTTCGTCGCACGTCATCACGACGCGAACCGGTCCGTGTGGCAAATGTGGGTTTTCCACCAACGTCTCAGCCAGCTCCATGATGATCGCGACCCCGGCTTTGTCGTCGCCACCCAGCAACGTCGATCCATCGGTCGTGATCAACGTGTGACCGACCATTTTTTCTAAGTCGGGACAACCAGCGACTGTGATTGCATTCCCACTGGACAGCGGAATGTCACCGCCTGAGTAGGAAGAGACCACCTGAGGATTGACTGACTCACTGGGGGCCTCCGGCGAAGTGTCCATGTGCGCCACCAACGCCACGGTGGGTGCCTGACCATCCATGGTGGCCGGAACGGTTGCGGTCACAACCGCATGCTCGTCCAAGACCACGTCGGTCAATCCCATCTGTGTCAATTCATCGGCCAACATCGTCGCCAATTCTCGCTGGCTTTCAGTGCTGGGGTAGGCCTGTGACTGCGGATCAGCGGCGGTGTCGAGTCGAACGTAGCGAAGAAAACGTTGCAGCAATCGGTCTTGGTTGATCATCGGACGCGAAGTCCCTCAATTCGAAACACGGCCATGTGAGAGGCCCCGTCGGGGCCCTTGCCGCCGGGGTAGCGATACTTTTCAGTGTCCAGCACAAACGTGCCTTCCACCATGACAGGGCGAGGAACGAAGTCGGTTGTTCGGCCGGGCTGCATCTCAATCATCACGCAGTCAAACAACGCTGCCCCCGGCCCGAAACAGCACTCCAGGTTGTCACGCACCAACACAAATTGGTCGATGTCGGTTTCTTTGTACAACGTGCTTGGCAACATGTAGCCCCGCAACCGCACCTTGCGACCATTCAGAAACTTGAGCTCCTTGGTCAGTTGCTTCTCGTCGAAGACCTGGCCCTTCTCGATATCAAATGTCAAATCGTCAAACGAAATATCGCCTTTGGCCAAGTCCGCAAGGCTGCTCTTGCGAACCTCCACTTTCTCACGCCCGGCAGCATCCCCCCGCATCGCAGCGCGGCGCTGTTCGATGATCGATCGAGCTGTCGCGGAGCGTTCCTTCTGGGTCGTGGAATCATCCGCGGCAGAAACAGCCGAAAGAGAGGTTCCGATGGCGAGGCATCCAACCACCACCATCGACCCAATTCGTGAATTCAGTTTCATCTGACAAGCATCCATCGTTGGTGGAAGAAAATCGCTGTGCCGGTCGCCTGCAACGCCGCGCCCCATCGTACCAACCTGTACCGCAGATCCCACAACAGCAAATCACGATCGCGTGCCCGTCCGATTCGCACCGGCTATTTGTACTGGTCGACACGCATTTTGTAGAACATCGCGTTTTCAAAGTCGTCTTTGCTCTGTGGAACACGATTGACTTTGAAGGTTCCCGCCAACTTGCGTTTGGTCAGGCCCGCTCGAACCGCTTCGCCGGGCGGCAAGGTCACCTCAATCATGTCACTGCTGCGGGGATCCCCGCCAAAGCAACAGGTTCCGAGATCGGGCACCAACACAAATTGGCGGAGCATCCCACTGCCACTGCTGGGGTGGATGTACCCCTTCAGGAAGATGGCTTCCCCGTCGATCGACAATGCATCTGGCGTGGGTTGGTCTGGCCCATTGGGCTCCCCCTGCAATTTGTAAAATGCGACGCGTTCGTAGCCTTCGGGAACCTCGGTCAAATACGTGTAGGTGTGGAAACCAAAGCCGCCCAAAAACAGCAGCGCACAACCGGCCACCCCTAATTTCGCGACCCCCGCGCCACTGTATTCCTCCGGAAAACGGCTGATCGCCCGCAGCGCGATCACACCCGCCAAAACTCCCGGCACCGTCAGGACCAGCATTGGCGAGAACGTCGGCATCAACCCGGGCAAGGACAGCATCAAGAAAACCAACGACGCAATGGCGCCGCGGTTGATGGCTTTGTAGGGAAACTCAGCAGCGTCTGCGGCCCCTGAAAAATGGACTTCAGCGGACATAACTGGAAACCAACCAATCGTAAGAAGACAAAATCAAAGCGAAACGGTCACCGACCGTCACGGTCAAAAGAAGGGTGACACCCGGTTGCTACGACGGAAAATGCCAGTGGGTTCAGGCCGGAAGTCACCCCGAGGCTTCCTGCCCCCCCACCCGCTCATCCGAAAGCCTTTCTCAACATCGCCAAGCTCTTCGGGATCGCGGTTTCGTGTGCTTCGCTGCCTTCGAATTCCAAACTGACGTAGCCGCGATAGTCGACCGATCGGAGGATTTCGGCCACACGGTTGTAATCGATGTCCAGCGTGTACCAAGTCCCTCCACCCAAGTAGGTTTTGGCCTGCACAAACACCGCCTCAGGTGCCAACTGCTTGTACTGTTGGTACTGATCTTCGAGAAAATTGCCGGTGTCCAGCGTCGCCCGCAACCAGGGCGAGTCCACCTCACCAATGACACGCAAGACTCCCGCTGCGGTGCGTCCCAACCCCCAGTGGTTTTCCAGCCCCATCACCACCCCGCACTTCTCGGCAACCGGCAAACACTTTTCAAACCCTTCTCGGACCCACCCAAATCCCTCTTCGTCTGTATGGCCTTCCAGCGTGGGCTCGATGCCCTTGTTGGCCATCAGCTCATCGAAACTGCCTGACGTTCCCCAGCGTCCCGTGTTCACGCGAATCGTCGGGATGCCCATCGCATACGCCAGCTCGATGCAGTGAATTGTGTGATCGATGTTCTTTTGACGCTCCGCTGGATCCGGCGAAACGAATGATTGGTGAGTCGACATCCCGCACAAACTCAAACCACGTCGGAACGCTCGCTGTTTAATTCGCTGAAGCGTGCCGTTGGACTCGTCGGTCATCTGGACATGCAGAACCTCCACGGCATCAAACCCCGCGTCCGCAGCCAAATCCACGCACTCTTCGATCGACAGCTTGCTGTCGTCGCGATAACGCCAATAGGAATAGGTCGAAACCGCGATCGGATTCGGATTTCGCGAACGACCTGCACCCTGCTGATCCTTTTCGTCCGCCGCCAACGCCCCCCCACCCGCACACGCCGACGCTCCCACAGCGCCAGCCACGCCCGCCATCCAAGCGCGACGCGACCCCAGCATCGGGGAAGCCGTCTCGGTACGGCCGGATCGTCTCGGATTTGTTTCAACGCTCATAGCAGATTCCTGGGTGCTTCGATCAATGAGAACGTGATGGCCCGCCAAACCGTTTCCAACATGGAGCCCGCCATTGTAGCGACCGATGATGCAGGCAGCAGCGAGGCCCGCCGTGACGGCCAGTTGATTCAATCCTAACCCGAAGGGTGAGTTTTGAAGTTGCGCTTTTGCAGTCGGTTTTGTTGGCCAACGGCCATCATCATCGAAGCCAGGGGCATCGCCTGGACTGAAGGAAATCTTGGCAGGGTGGCAAGTGTGCGAACCGAATGCAACTCATTGAAAAAGTTAAATTGACAATTGAAAAATGCAAATTGATGCGATTTCACCCACACATTCCGGCATTTTACAATTGTCAATTTAGACCTTCACTTTTTCAATAACGACCAACGCCGTATCAATGGCATTCGTCAGAAACCGCCCAAACCGCCTGGTTGATTTCATCTTTATCAGCCCAGGCGTTGCCCCTGGTTCTCTTGAAAACGACCGTGCTCACAAGTTCGAATTCACCCTCCTGAACGAAGTTGGGGAGGGTCGGAAGACGAGCGTTCAGCGAGAATTCCGGGGAGGGGTCACGCGCCGCTTCCCATGCTCGCTCGCGCCCCGTGAAACGCGGTTGCGAGGGGGGGACTGGTTTCTTGCCGATGCAATCGGGGCAGAAAAGTTGCATCCGCTATCGAAGCGATCCAAGGCAAGCGTCCAAACCATGTTGCAACCCCGATGTGAGATAGCAACCTATCCCCGGCGTTTGACCTCTTCAGCGGCCTCCACTTGTTGACGCGGAAGCTCCTTTGCGGCCCGCAATTTTGTGCGGCAGTCACGACAGCGAACGGCAGTCTGATGCAATGATCCTTTGGCAACCTCGTAGAACCATTTTGACCGATCCTGCACTACGAGACCAGGTTGCCACATCCTTTGCATCGAAGTTCAGCCCGCCCACGCCAGACACGGAAAGTCCCGCATCGGGAACAGCGAAGATCAGGAACCAATTGCGCCGTGCAATGCCCACAACACTGGACGTAGCGACTGCCCTTTGCGTTCTTCGCAAGTCGGCCGAGGCAAAGCGGACAAGCTCCCGAACGTTTTCGAGCGGCATGTTTCGTTGGGCGGGTCGCAGGCAACGCGACTACCGCCGCGACGCTGGCAGACGCTTCGCGTCGAAGTTTGCGAGCAGAGAGGCGTTTTTGGAAACCAGTGGGTTTCTTGGCATGTTCAAGCTTTTTGTGCTTGTTCGTAATGAGGTTCGCCATCGAGAAGACCTGCGTCGGCCATTGGTAATCTCCTACGCTCGCGCCCCAAACGACACGAGCGAGGCCAGAATTCCCAAAGATCGTACCAAGGTCAACCCGCACTGCCAAACTCTAGCGGTGCGACGAAGACAAAGGAGGTCAGCAGCAATTTGGGGCAGAACCATGTGAGCCATTGGGGCGTTCGCCTGGACAGCGATACGCTCGGTGTTGACGGCGTCTTTGGGACGCCTGCTTCCATTCCGAATTCAGCCCTTCTTCATCCCGGTAGGGATGTCAGATGGTAGCCGGGAGTTGCTGCGCAGCAGCGTCCCTCCGGAAAACGAGCCCCCGAAAAACTCACCATCCCGCCGTGGCCAATGGCCACGGCGGGATGGTGAGTGGCGACGCGGGCTTTACCTGTCCGTCAGCGGCACGATCGCACACCAAGGTCCCCCACGCAAAAACCATGTTGTCCTCCGAAGAACTACGAGGAAGGATCGCCCCAGCAATTGGAGAGGCGATACGCGATCCAACACCAGATACCAAGGATCGTTGCGGGTATTGTCCATGGCCAGCGGTGGCGTCCCGGTGGAGTTGATGCCCATTGTCGATTGCCCGCCAACAAATCAAACAGCACGACGTTGCCGTCATAGTCGCCAGTGGCGAGGTATTTGTCGTCCGATGAAACAGCAACCGACATGACACCAGACGTTGAGAGTGTTCGTGTTATCGTGCCATCGGTGACGTCGCAAAGACGCACGGTTTCTCCGTCGGAAATCGCCAGCATGTTTGATATTCGAGATGCCGCGCAAACGTATCCGCCGGTTTCGTTGATCGTATTCAGAAGTGAACCGGTTAGATCATAGCGTTTGGTCGATGAGTCGAAGCAGATGACGACGGAGTCATCAGGCATTACGGCGATTGAACGCACCAAAGATTCAGAGTCGATCGGTAGCATAGCCGTTTGCGTACCAGTTGCCAAATCCCAAACTTGGCCGCCAGCGTCACCCACCGTGATAAGTAGCGTGTCGTTGGAATTGAAAGACATCCACGAAGCACCAAGGAACGGTGAATCACCAATCTGTTTTTGCATCGCAGGCTTCAGTGTGGAAGTATCCACAACGGTGAGGTGGTACGCCCCACTGGCAGCGACAAAGCGACCGGATTTGGAAACCGTGAGGTTTGCGGCAGGTTGGGCAAGTGGAATCGTTGTAGGTGTTGTTTGAGCAACCCCGTAAGTAAGGTCACCACCACCAAAGCCAGAGAATGCGATTCGATCATCTTTCGGGTTGCAAACAACGGAAGTCCTTCCAACCCACCAGTGCCTAAACGCGGGACCGGAGTTTCCCGGCTTGAAATCCTGATGGACCGTACCACGACCGGCACCAGTCGACGTGTCCACCCAGCTAACAGTTCGAGCGAGGTTGGATTTGTAGCGTTTCATCGGTGTGCGTGCATCGCGAGCCGTGAGTTTCGTTACAAGAATCTGCGAGTCGTCCGACGAGAACGAAAGCGTTTCGATCGTCGAATAACGTGTGCCACAACCTTCGGTTTGAGTGAAGACCAGAAAGATCGCGAAGAGTGCCGTACCCATCAGAAGTTGCGTTAGAGAAAAACGCGGCATGTGGACTTTTCTTTAGACCTCGGCGTACAACGAAAGGTTTTTACGTCACCGCCATAAACGAAGCGGTTGAGCTCGAATCACAAAAAGCGAATGATACGCCAGCGCCGTTTGTATCGCAAAGGCAGGTGCTCGCGAATCGACCTGCGCAAAAACCTTGTTAGGCAACCGTCAAAGCGTCCTACCCAGTCCGCGCACCGTTCGGATTAGTGTCCAATTAGCGAAAATTAGTGTTCGGCGCAGCCAAGTTTTTTGGGAACACTAAAAAGCACTAATCGCATACTAATGAAAACCTCTGGCAGCAGAAAACCTCATTGTCGGTAGGACACCCAACGGAAGGTTTTTACGACACCGGTCCCGGCGGAACTGAAAGATATCGAATCGCATGAAATTGCACCAACAGATCGCCGCTTGAACAAAGAGCGAGCGTGTGCCGCTGTCTCCATCTGGGAGAAACGTGACCGAAACGAACGACGTTCATGGCCGGAAGATTCTCTTACAGCGAGCGGCCTAGCTTAAAAACCATGTTACACGACCGTTGAGTCGCCAGAAGACGTGCCATCCGAGAACGGATGCAAGCTGTCAGTCGGGGGATCCACGCAACATGGAAGTGTCATGAATCAGAGTAATCCTACCGCGGCCCACGACGCGAGTGCCCTCTGCGATAGCGAACTCAGAGCCAATGGACAATCGGCCAGACTGTAATTCGGGGCGATAGAACAACAATGCAACCATCCCAGTTTCGCCGCCATCAAGTTGGTCACTATCAAGCAGTGTGATGGAGCAGTCGTTGTCAAGGGCTATCGAAGCGAAACTGCGGACGATAGCCGGAGAAGAACGGGGATTTACGCCCGCCATCCGATTCCGGCAGGACAAACAGTCCAGCCTCTGCGTGGATGTCCATTAGATGAGGTCGTGTAACGGAAAGCTTTTACGACACCGCTTCTCTCCGAAGCCAAAAAGCGTCGCAACACCAAACAGTTTACCAAAAAGAAACCACGTTGCCAAAGAAGCGGTGTCCACGGCGTGGCAAACCGGCACGCGACAACGGAGCGTCATGCGTTTCAAGCAAAGCAATGCTCCAGCGACGAAGCCGTGGCCTTGCGTAAACACCATGTTGTGCGGCGGCGTTACGTCAAGGGTCTCCAGCGGATTCCGCTTCAAGTTGGGCGAGGCAACGGTCGGACAGGCGTTCAGCGGCAAGCAGGCGTTTGACGATCCTGCCAGTGTGACGATCGGGACACAACCCGGGCCAGTTCGGCGAATCGGTCAGAACCTGTTGCCAAAGTGGCACCGTTGCGGCGGAATCGTCACCGAGCGTGATGCATCGGCGAATGCGGATGAGGGAACGATAAAGGTAGTCGTGCCCAACAGTTTCCCAGTCTGGAGAGTCATCGGGCGGGAATTCGTCCGACCACCAGAAACCGCCAGAGAGATGTTCGTACGAGTACGTGGCATTCGGGTCAACGACCATCGAGTTGAGGATCGCGATTGCATCATCAGAGAATGTGGTTACCTGTTCTGTCATTCTCGTACGCACAACGGAAGGTTTTTACGACACCGCCCAAAACGAAGCGGTTGAGTTTGCATCACGAACAGCTAATAATACGCCAACGCAGCTCGAACTACAAACGAAGGTGAGCCGAAGGCCTAGCGCAAAACCCATGCTGCACGCCGCGGGGAGTCGATCAATCGATATTCCACGAAGCGTTCTGAGCTATCAGGTCAACAAGCAATTTCCGGGCGCTGTCGTCTATTTCGATATCAGTAGCGTCTTCACGAATCCGCAGTGTGCCAACGAGCCATCGAGATGGAATGTCACCGAAGGGTTCGGGGTTCATATGGCAAGGAACGCAGTAGGCGACGACACGCCCTTCTGTGCCGTCATCATGGGCGGCGAGATATTCGGTAGCCAATCGAATGGCCGCAGCCGACGCGTCACCGCTGGACATCTGACGAACGCGTGATGAGTGATCGACCATTAGCAGTCTGCGGCGTACAACGGAAGGTTTTTACGACACCGCCCTAAACGAAGCGAACGATGCCTGAACTACGAGAAATTGTACCAGTGCCAGCCCGCGTGGCCAAAGATGGAAGGTGTGCCGAAGGCCTAGCGTAAAACCCATGTTGTGGGACGCGGTGCGGCGGGGTGAGCGTAACCATCAAAAAAGATGTGACCGAAAACCACGTTTCTCAATGTCGTATCGTGATACGCACACGACCGAGTCATTCCCATCGGCGCTTACGATGACACTAACATCCGCAGCGGGGCGAGGGTCGGAATCTGGGGCGATTGTGCCAATCGAGCCAGCGTATTCTCCACGTTTGATCACAACTTGATTTCCGGGTCGCAACGTGAAGAGACGATTGAGAATCAAGAATGGAATAGTCAGCAGTACCAGCCAGACAACAGCAGGGAAACAACACGCGACTACGAACCGTCCGACACCCGAAATCCAACTAGAATCAGGAGGCAAGTCTCGAAGAGAAGCAATTCCCGGCGTAAGAATCGAAAACGCAATCCCTGCGAAGAATGCGACATAGAGAAGCGGGGATGGGTGGCGGAAAGCCAAGGCTAGCGTCCCACAACGGAAGGTTTTTACGACACCGTCGTTACCGGAGCGGTTGAGCTTGAATAACAAAAAGCTAATGATACGCCAGCGCCGTTTGTATCGCAAACGAAGGTGCTCGCGAATCGCCCTGCGCAAAAACCATGTTAGGCGACCGTCAAAGCGTCCTACCCAGTCCGCACACCGTTCGGATTAGTGTCCGATTAGCGAAGATTAGTGTTCGGCGCAGCCAAGTTTTTTGGGAACACTAAAAAGCACTAATCGCACACTAATGAAAACCTCTGGCAGCAGAAAACCTCATTGTCGGTAGGACGCACAACGGAAGGATTTTACGACACCGCCCTAAACGAAGCGGGGGAGCTTGAATCGCGAACAGCTAATGATACGCCAACCCCGCTTGAAGTGCAAAGGAAGGTGTGCCGAAGGCCTAGCGTAAAAACCATGTTAGGCGACCGGTCATTCACCACCGAGGTAGACATCGAACCAAAGCTCAAGTCCGAGCGATCCAAGCACCGTCATTTGGTGCGGCCAGATGGATGGACCGCCGTGAAAGCTCGCGGCACGCCAAAAGCACGAAATGTCAGCGCGGCCACCGGCGCGACGAATCGAGTCAAATCCACCAGTGCGGTCACCGACCTGATTGATGATCCAGTCGATGTGCCTGCGAACGTCGCGGGAATCAAGCACGCCCTCGGACGACAGGAACCAGCCAGATGGAACGTCGCGGACGCCTTCGGGGCGGGGCTGCGCTGGTTGCGATTTGGTCGGCGAGACGCCGAGCAGCGACGTGATTTCGTCGGGCGACAGCAAATCCGGGTAGATACGGAGTGTGGCAAACGTGCGCTCGCACGTCGGGTAGTCGTCGTTGTATTCAGTTATCGGTAGGTCGCCTAACGGAAGGTTTTTACGACACCGCCCTGAACGAAGCGAGTGATATCTGAATTAGTGGAATTGTACCAAGGCCAAGGCCCGTTGCCAAAGAGCCAAGGTGTGCCGAAGGCCTATCGTAAAAACCATGTTGCACGGCCGTTACGCTGCGAACCACGGCGACGCCCACCGATAGACGGCGATCCCGAATACGATGAGTCCAGCGATGAAGACTTGGAAAGACAGGAAATCAAAGAAGAAGTAAAAGCCGCTGCGAAACCATTTGCGTCCAATGACCGTCCAAGCAGTGAACACGACAACGACGGAAACTACAGCAACGACGTTGTAGCGAGCACCGATGAACGCGACAGGTACGGTGATTGAGCAGAGCGCAAATGCCACGAGAAAGGTGGTGAACCAGTAGATCTGTTTCGCTTCGGTGTCAGTCACATTCGGTTAGTCCGCACAACGGAAGGTTTTTACGACACCGCCCTAAACGAAGCGTTGGAGCTTGAATCACGAGAAGCTAATGATACGCCAGCCCCGCTTGAAGTGCAAAGGAAGGTGTGCCCGAAGGGCCTAGCGTAAAAACCATGTTGTCGGTCATTCACTGCTGCTGAAATCGCGTTCGTCAAAGATACGGGCGTTATGAAACACCGCGAGAATATCGACTCTGCGGTCGGCCACGCGATATATGATGCGGTAGTTGCCTTGGAGTACCTCGCGCAGATCCTCGCGGCCAGTCTCCGGAACGACCTCGCCGGAAAACGGGAATTGTCGCAATCGCCCAACGGATAGCCGCAGTTTTCGTACGTAGGCAGACGCCGTAGCTGGCGCGTCACGGGCAATGTGAGCACGAACAGCACGGAGGTCTTCGCGAGACTGCCGGGTCCAGTAAATTTTACTGGGCATCTTCGGCCTCAAGTTCGTCCATGAACTCGTCGTGTTCCATTACGTCGCCAGCATCGGCTTGGGCGATACCAAGTTCGATCTTGCGGAGGAGGTAAAGGCGGTCGATGACATCGTCAAGCGAGACATCGTCATCGAGGGTCTGAATTAGCGAAATAGCCTTTTCTTTGGTTGTCATAGAAAGTCCTTTGATTTATGACCGACAACGGAAGGTTTTTACGACACCGCTTCTCTCCAAAGCCAACAAGCGTCGCAACACAAAACAGTTTACCAAATCGAATCGACGCTGCCAAAGACGCGGTGTCCACGGCGTGACAAACCAACAGGTGACAACGGAGCGAGCGGACTTGGCAAACCGAACAATGCTCCAACGACGAAGCCGTGGACCTGCGCACACACCATGTTATGCGGCACTGGGCCGGGTGCCGACCCATGAATAGCCGTTGCTGAGAACGAGCGACGTGTGAGACACGGTGGGGACTACGATGCAGCCCTCGTCCTCGTAGAGAAAATTGATCCAGTTACGCGTAAACGCGTCCCAACTGGATTCGACCGCATGTTCGCGCATCCAGAATATTGTGATCGTTTCGGCAGGGCTAATATCCAGCGTTCGGAGTGCATCGCAGAAAGCATCGGCGGCGTCGTTGTTCCAGTCATCCATCCAAGTGAAGAAGATGGATGCGTCGCGCACGAGTTGGACGGGCCATTCGGTTTGATCGAGGAGCATGAAGTGGCGATCACTCGCGCTGACGAGGTGGTCCCAGCGAGTTGTTGCGTCAGATTTGCCAAGGACGTTGATTTCGCGCTGGTCAGCATCAGCGATCGGTGGATCGTTGTGGAAGCAGCCGGGAATCTCGGTGAACGCCATGGGAATTGCACTGTGCGTGCCGCATAACGGAAGGTTCTTACGACACCGCCCTAAAAGAAGCGGTGGGGCTTGAATCGCGATTGATTGTACCAATGCCAGCGCCCGTTGCCAAACAAGCGAAGGTGTTCCGAAGGCCTAGCGTAAAACCCATGTTGTCAGACCTCGACGCGCTGGGTCAGCAGTTGTAACCCGGTATGCGAATCCGGAAAATGTCGCAGAACGATGTAATTAGTAGGCCGTATCTCCCCGAATCGCCAACGGATGTCGTTTGTGGATCAGCGAATGAAGGAACGGCATTGAATCCAGAAGATTTACAGCGTAGATCACCGAGTTGAGCCTTGAATCGCCAGTTGTAGCCATCATCCACGATTGTGCCACAATCTTCGGAACGGTACTTGTCACGCCACGACCAAACGTCGAGCAAGTTGAGTGCGTCAGCGAATTGGGCCAGCTGCTCAGGAGTGGTCGATATGCACGGAAGGTGCGTGTTGCGAAAGGAGTCAAAGTGCCGAAGTTCGTCCACGCCCGAGTAGCGGAGTTGGGTTTCGTCACGAATCCAGTTCAGCTGGCCAACGAAGCAGCGATCTTCGTGGAGATGGAATGTAAGTGTGGATGCATCCATCCTGAGGTCTGACAACGGAAGGTTTTTACGACACCGCCCTGAACGAAGCGAACGATGTCTGAACTACGGGAAATTGTACCAATGCCAGCGCCCGTTGCCAAACAAACGAAGGTGTGCCGAAGGCCTAGCGTAAAAACCATGTTGTGTGACCCGGTGAAGCAAGATCAGAGCAAGCCATCGCGAGTTTGTTTAACAACAACCGCCCACCAGTTCTCTGGGTCGGCGAAACACTCTGGGTCAATTGCGAAAATAGCGTCAGAAAATACCGCCGACGCCGCACCATCGTCATCGTCGCGAACGGTGTCAGCATACGCACGGTGGGCGTCAATGCAGGATTGCAGTTGCCGCATGGATGAATTAACGAATCGGGTCGGAAGCTGTCCAGTCGGGTCTCGCGAGATTATACGGTCGCCATCCAATTCTAGGCGTCCGCCGCCATCGCCGCCGATCACGGATACGCCATCAACGAGTCGAGCGTCGTGGAACGTGAGAAGCAACGGTTCGTAATCGTCGGGAGTCAATACGCTAGGGTCACACAACGGTTTTCTGTACGACAGTGTGTCGTACATGCTTGGAAAGGGGGGAGAACGGGTGTTGATTTTAGCTGAAGGGGGCTCGGTCTGCAGCACTTGGGCGACCGGACGAGGGTGCGGGGACGCAGTGTTGCGTTCGCTGCTTCCGAGGCACGAGTGTGAAAAGCGGTGTTTTTCACACTGAAATCAGGTGGCAATCACACCTTCCCCTCTCGCAGACAAGACGAACGTCCTGCGGGGGAGAATTCAACTCGCAGTTGCGAATGAACTAGGTTTTGGTCGCCTGAGAAGGTTCCGAGTCTCTGATTCGCAGGATTCGCTTGGCAACCTCTCGCTGCACCTGCGAGAAGAACTCGGGCGACTCCAATCGCTCTCGTTGTGCCGCGGGGAGACAACGCAGCGTCGGCTCCCAGATGTCTTGCAGTGGGATTTGCAAGGAAACCCAATCCTGGCGCGGCATCGTCGCTCGCATTCCCGGCAGGGGAAGCAATTGACCATCCTTCCAAATGTCCAACTTCACCGCGTAAGCGCCGTTTGAATCGGGGTTCGGATCCACCTCGAGCTGCATCCGGCCCACGGAGGGCCGACGCTTCGGTTGCCGTCCGGAAGAACCCGACGACGAACCAGGTTCGTCCCCCAATCGATCCAGTGGGCTGGCGACCGCAGTCGCTTTCATTCGTGCGACCTTGGTGTACAGCGAGGTGGTTTCCAAATTGGTGTGCCCGAGCAGCTTTTGAATGAACCGAATGTCGGTGCCGGATTCGATCAGATGCGTGGCAAAGCGGTGGCGGAAACTATGTGGTGTGACCGCCTTGCCAATTCCCGACAGAATCCGAGCCTGCTTGACCGCACGTTGGATCGTCCGCGGAGAAAGATGCCGGCCGACACGCCTGTCTTCGGACGGAAACAGGTAGCCAACTCCTTTGGTGTGCCGCCACAACTGCCTCATCAGCGGCAACAGATCGTCGGCCAACATGACGTAGCGATCCTTTTTGCCTTTGCCAAGTTGAACTCGAATTTGCTGGCGATCGAAATCAAAATCCGACCACTGCAAACGGGCGACCTCAGCGACTCGCAAACCGGTTGCATACAACACGGTGAGAAGCAGTTTGTCACGCAACGTGCGAGCGGCCTCCATCATTCGCTGGACCTCTTTCTTGGACATCACGACAGGCAGTCGCTTTGACTTTCGCGGGGACACCAGTCCGACCGTGCACCGCAACAAACAGAATTTATCCAGGCCGGTTCGCAGTGCCGACAACGTGACGCTGACCTCCGACGCCGATGCGCCGCCATTGACCAGCAGTTCCAAGTACTCCCGAATGTCCTCTTGGTCGATCTGGTCCAGCGGTCCCCGGTACCAGCGAAGGAAGCAGACCCAAGCGGAACGATAGTTTTTGATGGTGCTAACGGCGTAAAAGCGGATCCGCAACTCACGGACCAGGCATTTAACAACCAACGGTTTGGGCGGCTGAGTCGAGAGGTCGACGACGGCATGCTCGGCTTTGAATTCCGTCTCCACAGCGTGTCGTGGGGCGTCGCGACCGCGAGCGTTTCGCCAAGGCTGGCCGTTGCTGTAGAGACGCGGTGCATCGGGTGCGACGGAACGAGACATGGGTTACTCCCGTGAAAATGATGGAAACGCATGCCGTGAGGTTCACCGAGTCGAGCGTGGTGCACAACGCGAACTTCTCGCAATTCGTTGTTTTTTCGGAACCACGAATGCGTCATCAACCGCCATCAGCCCATTCTGTCGCAGTATCGACAACAGAATGCTGATTGGATTCGGCGGCCCCCACGCCGCCACTCTCCCTCCCGCCGTGGCCATTGGCCACGGCGGGAGGGAGAGTTTTATGGGAGCTCGTTTTCCGGGGGTACGCTGCTACGCAGCAACCACCGGCTACCATCTGAAAACCCTACGGGGATGAAGAAAGGTTGAAGCCGGAAGAAAAATTGCATTCGCGACCAGAACGTCAATAGCAAACATTTCGCAGCCCACGCCAATGCCCAAACGGCTCACAGGATCGAGCTCAATCATTCCTGCGTCCTTGCTGAAAAGCGGATCCGCAACTCGCGGACGAGACATGGGCTGCTCCAGCAAGCAGGGCGAAGACACGTTGCTCAAACGTTCAGCGAGTCGAGCGAGGTACACAATGCGAATTCGTCTCGATCCGGCCCTCTTTTCGGAACAACGAATGGCCGAACAGCTTACCACCCCCCGGTTTTCTGCTGAATGGAAAACAGGAGACCGACGACGCGTCAGCAAACTCTCAGCAGCCGACGTATCGCCAGCGACCGGCAAACGAATCCAAAACGGCACGCCAAAGACCAGCAAGCCGGGACAGGCAGCACTCTCAAAGGAACGTTGTATTTGACAGGGGAGATCGAACTCACCGATCAATCAAGGTTTGCCTGTGATGCCAACTCCCGGTTTTGGAATTTCCTGACGCAAGCGTTGTCGTCGTGCTTTGGGAATGATCGCTATGCGATCGGGATCGGTTGTGACTTGGGAGCGTCCAATCGGCTCCGCACACCCGCTTCAAAATCCAGATGCACTTTGCCGAACTGAGCCAACATCTTTTCGCGAATGTTTTCAGGGCTGTCGGCCATCGAATTGGAGATCGCAGTGCAAAGTCGCTCGCGAGCTCCCTCGTCCAACACCTTGTTCCAAAACATCTGGGGCTGACCGTAGTAGTCCTTGTCATCACACGCGAACTCGTCATAGCGATCGCCATCGCCGTGCACCGGCATCGGAGGCTCCACAGACCGGCCAGATTCTTTCGGTCCGTTCATTTTATTGGGCTCGTAGTCGACCGTGCCCCCGCCGTTTCCGTCCACTCGCATCGCACCGTCACGGTTGTAAGTCGCATACGGGCAACGCGGTTGATTGACTGGGATTTGGTGATAGTTCACACCCAATCGATACCGGTGTGCATCGGGATAGGAAAGCACTCGATTCTGCAACATGCGATCCGGTGAAATCCCAATTCCCTCGACCAAGTTGCCTGGTTCAAACGCGGCTTGCTCGACATCCTGAAAGTAGTTCGATGGATTGCGATTGAGTTCGAACACACCGACTTCGATCAATGGATAGTCATCGTGCGGCCACACCTTGGTCAGATCGAACGGATGCCACTTGTAGTCCGCCGCATCCGACTCAGGCATGACCTGGATGTGCATCCGCCATCGAGGGAATTCTCCTCGCTCGATCGCGTCAAACAAATCTCGAGTGGAATAGTCTGGCGCTTCGCCCGCCATTTTGATCGCCTCATCGGCACTGAAATTCTCCGAACCTTGTTCCGTCTTCATGTGAAACTTCACCCAGTGTCGGACTCCATCCTGGTTGTACATGCTGAACGTGTGACTGCCGTAACCGTTCATGAAGCGAGCGCTTTTGGGCGTTCCTCGATCACTGTAAAGAAACATGACCTGATGCAATGCTTCGGGAACCTCACCCCAGAAATCCCAACGACGCCAATGAGGCTGCAGGTGGTTTTGAGGCTCTCGCTTCTGCGTCCGAATGAAGTCGCTGAACTTCAACGGATCACGAATGAAGAAGATCGGCGTGTTGTTGCCGACCAAATCCCAGACACCTTGGTCGGTATAGAACTTCAACGAAAAACCGCGTGGATCACGAGCTGTGTCGGCCGATCCACTCTCGCCGCCGACGGTTGAAAAACGAGCGAACGTTTCCGTCTTCTTACCGACTTCCGAGAACAAATCCGCCATGCAGTACTGGGAGATGTCGTTCGTGACCGTGAATGTCCCGAAGGCGCCGTAACCCTTTGCATGAACCACTCGCTCAGGAATCCGCTCCCGGTTGAAGTGCGCCATCTTTTCGACCAGGTGAACGTCCTGCATCAAGACCGGCCCCCGCGGTCCGGCGGTTTGCGAGTGCTGATTGTCATCGACCACACGGCCGAACTGTTGGGTTTGAAACGGGCACTTGGATTCTTCAGACATAGATCCACTTTGCTAGCAGAGAAACAGAAACGGGTTTGAATTGTAGGAATCGAAAATCGGTGCCGGAGGCGTGATGCACGTCACTCCGGCTGTGCTGTCTTTCCAACGGCTCCGTTCAACATCGCGTTCACCGAAGACGTGGCTTCCAACTTCTGCATCACCATCACGGCGGCAATCAAAATCGGAACCGCTAGGAACACACCCAGCATCCCCCACATCCATCCCCAAATCACGATCGATAGAAATACAAGCACAGACGACAGATTCATTGATTTCCCTAACAACGTCGGAGTGATGAATTGTCCCTCCAACGTTGTCAGCGTCGCGTAGATTCCGGCAACGACGAATGCGAACGATGCATGCTCAAAGCTGACCAGGGCGACGAAGAACACCATCGCGATTCCAATCATCGCTCCCACGATGGGAATGAAGTTCAAGAACATCGCTGCCACGCCCCACAACAGCGGAGATGGCATTCCCAGCAACCACATCGCGAACCCCACGCAAACGCCAAGACAAGCGTTGATGCAGGTGACCCAGCCGAGATAGCTGCTCAGCGCATCTTGAACCCCTTCCAGCACCTCGATGAAGCGTCGCTTGGATGAAAACGACGGCAGAGCAGTGACGACCGTCACGATCAATGAGTCGCCGGCGGCCATCAGGAAGAACAACAACGCGGCGGCAATCGAAACGAACGATACCGCATTGCCGGTGCCGGCAATCAACGGCGACGTCGTGGTCCACGCCGGTTGCTTGATCTCGACAGGAACCGGCTTTTCCTCGGACGTGATGTTTTCTTTGTCGGCGGTGTCGGAAATGTCTTCCGTGGCTTGGTTGACGGTTTCAAGTTGGTCAAAGATAAATCCCAGTTTCTCTTTGACCTCCGGCATCGATCCCGGGACCTGCTGCAACATGTCCTGCGCGGGACCAGACAACACGTACCCGATCGTTCCAAAGACGGTCGCAATGGCGAACATGATCCCGGTGGCAGCAACCCCCGAGGGAATTCCAATCCGCCCCATCGCTCGAACCACCGGTCTTAGAGTCAGGTAGGCGAACCCAGCGACCAAGATTGGCATGAAGAGGTTTCGACCGATGTACAACGTGTACAAGGTCAGAAACCCAGCGCACACCCAAACCCCCATGGAAGTCCACCACAACTGCGCCGACATTTTCTCAGCGGCCACCAGTTCACACGATTTTTCGCGCCGTCGTTCCGGACGAACTCCCGTCATCATGGTGTGGAACGGATGGATGTGTGACATCAAATCGCACCTCGAAACGGAGGGACTGCGACGTCACTCAAAAAGCCCGTTCGGATGTGCGACAGAATCAGCATGGCAACATCCAACGGTAGAGCAGGGGAGACAAACGCTCGCTCGAATCGAGAGGCGTCATACAAACGTTGACGCCGGTCGCAACCGCCAGGTCCAACGCCGCCATGACCCTTCGCAAACCCCGTGCCGATCCTGAGGACTCAAATTCAGATCAATCAACGCTGCGCATCATCACAGCCGAATGTGCAACCTTTCGAAGCATCTGCTCGTCAGGCTGCAAGCCTGTTCCGCCCACTGAACGACGGCCGACCAGGGAGTTCATTCATCGATCACGTCAAGACAAACGGACGGCACCGGGTGAGAGTCCACGATCAAATTCTTTGCCAGTGGGAACTGGTGGGAACGGCTCTCAAGAAAGTGCATGAAGTAGCCGGCGGTGTTTGGGAACGCGACCAAGTCACCACGCTGGATTCCGTTTGGGAAATTCAGTTTTCGAAGGGAGACGAATTCCGATTCTGTGCAATACGCACCGACGAGATATCCCGACATCGCTGGTGCTCTTTGCCGATCCTTTGAGGGTTGCCATTTGGGCACCAAGATCGGATCCACCAGAAAATCGTCGCTGGATGTACGGCACTGTGTCCGATTCATGGACAACCCAATCAACCAATCGCCCTCCGCGTTTTGCTTGCGAAATTCAACGCGTGCAATCGTCATCCCGCACCCGTCCAGGATGCTGCGTCCGGGTTCACAACGAAGCTGCACGTTGAGCTTCACCAATCGCTCGGCGATCTTTTTCCCGTCGATCAACGTGTCCAACACTCCAACCAGCCAATCGCCGCGGACAGGGCGTTGAAAGAAGGGATACATCTTGGGTTCTCCCACCACGCGCCCTCGTTCGACGGAAAGCCCCAGGCCGTGGCCTCGATAGGTCAGCGAAGCTCGCTCGCCAAGCAACGCACGACGATGTTCCTCCCAAAACGCGGCCCATTGACGAGGTTCGTCGAGGTAGCTCATTGGAAAACCGCCCCCCATGTCGATGAAGCTCACCGGTTCCCCAATGGCTCGCAGTCGTTCCACCCACTTCATGGCTTCCGCGAGCGCTGACACTCGCTGTTCAGCGAGATAGCCGTCCAAGTGAAAGTGAATTCCTTCCACTCTCACCGGCAACGAGGTGAGACGCTGCGGGAGATCGCGATCTCGGTCCACATCGAAACCGAATCGAGTCGGCAGTTTCGCACCATCATGCCAAAACCCTCCCAAACGCAAAGCGATTCGTGCCAAGCACCCGACCTCGTTCGCTCGATTGACCACGACTTGCAACTCATCGTCGTTGTCCACCGCAATGCAGATCTGATGTTCCAAGCACAAATCGATCAGCGAATCACTCTTGATCGCGGCGGTGCTGATCAGGTCTTTGGCGGGGACGCCCCGTCGCAGGCACTGGCGAAGCTCATTCTCACTCGCAGTGTCGACGCCAAAATTCGACTCGATCGCTTCGTCCACCAAACCCAAGCACTTGTTTGCTTTGCGAGCAAAGAACACCCGGAAATCGAGCTCACGCTCGCGAGCCACCGCGTTGAGTTCCTCCACGTTGCGACGCATCGTTCGAGGACGCAACAGATTCAATGGCGACCCGTAGGTTTCAACCCAATCGAACAAGTGTTCCGAACTCAAACAACGCTTCATCCATGGTTCAATGCGGGCATCCAACGGCAACGCTCCCCGGCAGCCCACTCGCAACGAACGGGTTGCCACTGCTTCATGTTCCATCGAAAATCCTTCCCTCTCTTGGCCGACCGAAGAACGCTCGAAGATCACATCCAATGCCTTATCCATGCAACTCCACCGCGACTGTGTCGGCCCAATTTTGAATTTGTGAATGCAACGTTCGCGAAAGGGTGTCATTGCCGACGATCCAACCCTCGGTGGCACGTCCGAACACCGCGAGTCCCTTGCGCCGGCCAAGGACATGACCGGACTCACTCACACGAATCGCCTGCGTCAGCGAATCCACCTCGACGTCACCACGCAAGATGAGCTGTGAAAGTGGGCCTGTTTCGTCGGCCTGACTCGGTGAGGCAATCACGGCGTTGACGACAACAGCCCCATCAGGTGCCACCGATTGATCACTCAGTTTTACCAAACCTTCCCGCATCAGACGCAACAGCTTCGCGACACTTTCAGCCGGCGGCCCAAACGCAATCCGCTCCATCTCCTTCGCGACCTGTTGGAACGCTTTGTACTGCTTGTCCGCCAGCCCCCCAAAACTCACTGACTTCACGATTTGCGGGTACAGGCGACGCCATGCATCCCCCAAGGCGAACGGTATGTCGATTGTGCGAGATCCCGTCGCGACACCGTACGACTGCAACATCGCGCGCCGAGCCGCTGCTTCGTCCATCTTGTATCGAGACCAACCGCGGAACCACTCTTCCACATCTCGCGGAGTCACCGAGATCCCTGAATGCACCATCGATCCCGCGGCTGCTTCGCAGAGGATTCGCCAAATGTCATGGTGAAATTTCAGCTTGCCATGTTGGCTCTCACACTCACGCAATCTCGCTCGATAGGGATCCCAAAACACCTCCGTGATTGGCTCCACCTTCGCTGTGGGTTTGGCCAACATCGGGCGTCCCGATCGGCAATGTACCGCGATTTGATGCGGCTCCATCCCGCTGCGAACATAGTTTGGTAGCGTGTCATTGGGTTCAAAGCGCCCGTCACGCCCTTCCGTCAACATCATGATGGCGTCGATCGCGGTCAGACCGAATCCACGCAGCCAAACGTCGCAGTCAGCCGGCACACGCTCTATCGAGAGTTGGGTTTCGACCGGGAAGACAAACGTCTCTCGATCCGACGAAGGCACTGTTCCAGAACCACGCAATCCCTCGTGACCGGTCGTCAACACCACACGATCGAAAGAACTTTCGTCTTCGCCGTCCCACAGCAACCATCCACTGCCTGATGTCGAATCCGTCACGCTCCGAATCGATTTCACCCGGCGACGGACAACCGTCAACTTGGTCCACCGACGCAATCTTCTGCAGACCGATTCAAAACACTCGTGCAAGTATTCTCCAACAACGGCCCGAGGTACAAATTGATCCGACGCGGCATACTCAGGGTAGTTGCGGTCCAGCCAACCGATCAGCGAGCCCGATCTCGGAGTTGGCTGATTGGAATCGACTTTCCAAAAATCAATGTGCTGGGACGCAAAGTTCATTCGCAGCATCCGTGGCTGTTTCGGATTGTAGATGCACCCCGCACCGGGAAACGTGGACGGTTCGAAAACGGTGATTTCTATCCTTGCCAATTCGTCCGACGACAATTTCCGAAACAATGCGTCGAGGCATTGCAACCCGCGAGGGCCACAACCCACGATTGCTAAGCGAACTGGAGCATTCGACTGATTGGCACTCGCTACCGAATCGTCCGCAACGCTTCCGCCTGAAATCGCAACATTCATGCGCCCACCCCTTCCGAAAACTCAAATGAGGAAGAATCGACCAATTGATTGAGCTCCTCGCCGGAGCAGTCCAGCGACTGAGCCACCCACTGATCGTTGAAAACAGTCTCCAGATAACGCGTGCCGGAGTCATGCAACACTGCGACACAGCGTTTACCGGCGAATTGTTCTTGCATCTTTCCGACGCTCATCAGAACGCCACCGGCTGACCCGCCGATCACCATCGCTTCTCGCTGAGCCGCCCGGCGGCAACCGATGACACATTCCAGATCGGTCACCCGAACGAGATGATCAAATCGTTGGCCTGCCGCCAGCCTGGGTTCTTTTCCGGCACCCAATCCGGGAATTTTGCGAGGTCCCGACGCCCCGCCAAACAAAACACTGCCCATAGAATCGACCGCGACGACCTGCACGTCGCGTCCGCGAGCCTTCAGGAAATCCCGGCAACCTTGCGCGGTCCCCGTGCTGCTCGTGGCCACGAACAACACATCCAGTTCACCACCGAGCGTCTCATCAATTTCGCGAATGGTGCCTTCAAAGTGCGATCGCGGGTTGTCAGTGTTCGCGTATTGATTGGGCCAAAAACTGTTGGGTGTCGTTTCAATCAGCTCGCAGACTCTCGCGATCCGTGCTGCCAGAAAGTCGCCATGGAGTGGTTCAGTGACCAACTCAATCGTGCCACCGAGTGCCTCGATGATCGAAAGGTTCTGCTTCTGTGCGCGAGGATCCACGACGCAGCGAAACTTCAATCCGTGATACCGACACGCTTGCGCCAGACCAATGCCCATGTTGCCCGACGTCGATTCCACGATGGTGGTTCCTGGCCCGATCTCACCGCGGTGCAACGCTTCGGACAGCATCTTGGCGGCCGGACGATCCTTGGCACTTCCGCCCGGATTGGCGGCCTCCCATTTCACGATCAACTCGATATCGGGTCGGTCCAAGAATCGGTCGAGTCGGATCAGTGGTGTGCCACCGATCGCATCGAGGACACCGCTGCAAACTCGCGAGGCTGATTGGTTCATGCTTGGTAGGCTCAAGAGCAAAATTTTGGATTGCTGCTCCTGAAGCAATCACTGTGCCAATGCCTCCAACTCGACCGCGAGAATTCACAACCGCGAGACGCCTGCCCACCTCGTTCGCCCAGCTCGTTCCATGCGAAAACGAGAACTTCTATCAAACGAGCGGACCAGCACCATCTGGCCAACCAATTCAGTCCATGCGGATGGCATCGCCATGCCATAGAACGCGAAGGTCATCTCTCGACCACTCCTCGAGCCCGACCGACGGGTCGCCCACGAGCATGCGTTGCCCGTCGCTGGTCAGCCCCAGTGCAACAACACTGTGCCCCATCCCCGGAATCCATCCCCATTGGTCAGCGTACCGTCGATCATCGACTCCATACGGCAACTTCACCGCCATCAAGACTGGCCAATCGTTCCGGTCCCACATCTCGTCCAGCGTCTCATTCAGGACGGTTACCGACCGACTGTGTTGGTCAGCGACCAATTTGATTCCACGATACAACCCAAGGGTTGGCGTGCCACTGGAATCAGTCAAACAAAGCGGGATCAAGTCCGATTCAGACACGTTGATTCCCTCAGCACGAAGCAGCGTCGCTGCTGCAGCGGGACTGCATGTCGCCCAAGAAGTCTGCATCGCCACGCCGTTTTTCCATTGATCTCCGCCCTCGGGTGCCGGACGAATTGCGATGGAAAGCAACGGCCAAAGAATGGCTGCTCCCGAAACCATCCCCAACAAAGCGGACAAGATCACGCGGCGCCACGCGGGGGTTTGGGGGAGACGCAAAGCCCAACCCGCAGCGAGTGCAGCGAAGATCGAAGCGAAGTTTGTGTAGACAATCGCAGCAGAATTGGGCACATACTTGGCCCAGAAAAGCTGGCCAGACGCGTAAAAGAGGAAGTAGATCATCGCCAGAACTGCGAGCGACAAACACAACATCACCCGCTGACCTTTGTCCGAATAGGCGACCGAGAACACAAACCAACCTGCCGCAATCGACAACCCGGCCATCACCAACATCGCATTCATCAAATCAGTCGCTATCAACTGGCTATCCTTCTGTAGAATTCATTGAAATTGTGATCTGGGTCGGCAAGGCGGAATGCGATCCTGAAACACGCCACCCGAGCATTGCGGCATCAACGCAATTCTCACGCCGCAACGAACAGCCTTACACATCGAGCCGCCTGCCATCGACCGCTAAGCAGGTCGGCAGGAGTCTTTCGGCATTTGGACTGTTTCGGTAAGCGTTGTTGCTCCCACGCACAACCGGGGCGAAAACTTATCTCGTCTGGAGCTAAGCAGGTCGGCTGGAATGATCGGGCACAACCATGTGAGCCGTTTGGGCGTTAGCCCCGGTTGCGCGTGAAAACCGTGGCTAACGCCAACGGCTCACATACTCGATGACACCTGCGTACCTGCTTAACCGTGAAGAACGCGTTGTTGCGGCACGCAATCTGCGTCCATTGTCCCTCGCAATTGAAATTCGCACCCAATCAATGAGGACAATCACATGAGTGAACAAACACTGAACGAAAAGCGGATCGCCTTTCTCGCAACGGACGGTTTCGAGCAAGTCGAATTGACCAAGCCCTGGGAAGCGATCAAATCCGCCGGCGCAGACGTCGTTTTGGTGTCGCCAAAGGATGGAAAAATCCAAGGCATGAACCACGACGAAAAGGCCGATCAGTTTTCGGTCGACCAGAACGTGGCCAACGTCTCAGCGGAGGACTTCGATGGATTGGTCCTGCCTGGCGGTGTCGCGAATCCCGACACCCTCCGGACCTGCGAAAACTCCGTTAGCTTCATCCGTGACTTCTTCAAGCAACACAAACCCGTCGCGGCCATTTGCCACGGACCGTGGACGCTGATCGAGGCGGACGTTGTTCGGGGGCGTCGAGTCACGTCTTGGCCAAGTCTAAAAACTGACCTCAAAAACGCGGGTGCAGAATGGGTGGACCAAGAATGCGTGTGCGATGAAGGGCTGGTGACCAGTCGCAACCCCGATGACCTGCCAGCCTTCTGCGACAAGGCGATCGAAGAATTCGCCGAAGGCAAGCACGCCGCTCAAACGGTCTGATGCCTGAACCCGAGTTCCAGGTCCGCTCGCGTGAGCCGACCTGGAACCTTTGTCCAACACCTCCCCCACTATCTGGAAACCACCATGGCGTATGCACAACCACTGTCGATCAACGAAGCTCCCGACGCAGCCAAACCAATCCTCGAGGCCATCGAAGAAAAGTTCGGCCAGTCAATGAACATCTTCAGCACGTTGGCACACCAGCCAGACGTTCTAGGTGGCATGACTCAGATCAACGATGGGCTGCAGAACGATTTGCCAGCCAAATATCGAGAGCTGGCGTACTACAAAGCGTCCCAGTTGAATTCGTGCGACTACTGTTCCCACTACCACCGCCAAGCAGCGAAGAAAGCGGGTTTGTCGGAACAACAACTGGACTCAATGAACGTCAGCGCAGGTGACCTGTTCGATGACAAGGAACAGGCGGTTCTGAAGTACGCCGAGCAATTGACGACTAAGGCAAACGTTGACGCATCGGTTGTGAAGGAACTCAAGTTGTTCCTCAACGAAAAACAACTGGTCACCCTGGCCGCTGCGGTGGCACTCGCCAACTTCACCAATCGTGTCAATCACGGATTGGACATCGAACTGCCATGAGCAGCAAACAATTTGATTTGGTGGTCCTGGGAACGGGGCCTTCCGGCGGCACAGTCGCCTCGAAAATCGCTCGGTCAGGCAAACGCGTTGCGTTGGTCGACTCGAGGACATTCGGGGGCGTCTGTGCACTGCGTGGATGCAATCCCAAGAAAGTTTATGTCAACGCGGGTCAATTGGTCGACCAAGTCCACCGTGGCAACGGTCGGCTTGTTTCAGACGCGTCGCTCCAAATTGACTGGAAGCAGCTTCACGCGTTCAAAACGGAGTTCACTCAACCCGTCGCCGACAAGAAGGAACAATCGTTCCAAGACGACGGGATCAAGACGTTTCATGGGGTCGCACGATTTGTCGCACCAGACACGATTGACGTCGTTGGCACGAAACTGACCGCCGAGCGATTTTTGATCGCCACCGGCGGCAGGCCGCGTGAATTATCGTTCGCTGGCGCAGAGAATGTCACCCGCAGTGATGAGTTTCTGGAACTGGAAACGTTGCCCGATCATGTGGTCTTCATTGGCGGCGGTTACATTTCGTTGGAGTTTGCTGGCGTCGTTGCCCGCGCCGGACGCCGGGTCACCGTCATCGAAAAGAACGCTCGAGTACTCGCGGGTTTCGACCCCGATCTTGTCGATCAACTCACTGGCTCTCTCCGTGACAACGGGGTTCAGTTCCAACTGAACGCGGAGATCTCCCGTGTCGAGAAATCGAAAGACGGTCGGCTGCAAATTCACTTTGCCAATCAGGAATCCCCTCTTCCATGTGGACTTGCGATTCATGGGGCGGGCCGCGTCCCGAACATTGACGAACTCTGCCTTTCTCAAGGCGAAATCGTACACGGCGAGAATGGGGTCACAGTCAATTCATTCATGCAAAACCCGACCAACCCACGCGTCTTCGCAACCGGCGACTGCGCCGACAATGGGATGCCGCGATTGACTCCTGTCGCAAATGAAGACGCGAGAATTGCGGCGAAGAACCTGTTCTCCGAAAAGCTGGATCGGGTTCCCGACTACGGGCATGTTCCCAAGGTCGCATTCACGATTCCAAGCATCGCGTCCGTTGGATTGTCAGAGGAGGAAGCCCGTCAAACCAATCACAACCTGGATGTCCTGAGCGACGACATCTCGTCCTGGGGAAGTGTCCGCAAGATTGGACCAACTGTCGCCGGTTACAAGCTTCTCATTGATTCGAAAACCGATGTGATTCTTGGCGCTCACTTGCTCGGCCCATCCGCGGAAGAAACGATCAACTTGTTTGCACTGGCGATGAAGTTCAATCTGACCGCAACCGACATGAAGTCGACCTTGTTCGCGTTCCCCACCTTCGCGTCCGATGTCCGCTCAATGCTTTGAGCCGTAACCGGGACCAACACTGGCCTTCGGAAAAAGCGGGTGCCAGACAATGCGGCCTTTTTTTGGTTCTGTCCCACGCCCCAACGGGGCAGCCGCAACCCAGGGCGTCGGAAATTGATTGAATGATTGAAGGATTTTTTCCGTGTTTCCTTGTTCCCAGGCTCTGCCTGGGAACACACTGTCTTGGAGGCTCCGCCTCCCGATTCTGTCTCAGCAGGCAGGGTATGTCGATTGATGAAGGACAGCATTTGGTAGTGGCCGAGGCAACAAGTCCCTTGCGTGGGAAAGGACTCGTCGCCTCGTCCACTACGGTTCAGGTCCTGGGCGAAGGAGCCTCGAAGAACGGCAGTAAGAAGATCGACGTCCCTTGCCCTGGGCTGTCATAGGGCTGCCCTGTTGGGGCGAAGTCGTGCAACGGAACTTGCGCAAACCATTGGCCCCCGCTCCACCAAACCTTTCACAGTCCAGAATGATGCCCAAACGGCTCACACGGTTCTGTTCGATCGTTCCTACCTGCTTGGAGCGACCCGAAATCACAGCCCACTGCCGTCAGCGGTCAGCACAACTTTGCCGCGTTCCACTCCGTTTTCCACATGCTTGTGTGCTTGGCTCAATTGAGAAAACGGATAGATCGCGTCGATGGTGATCTCCAGTTCGCCCCGTTCATGCAGCGTGATCAGCGTCCGTAAATCGTCCGCATTCGGCTTCGCCAACATCACTGTCCCCGACTTTGACAACGGCCAAGTCACCAAAGTCATCAACATGCCTTTCACGTCGGGCTCCGTCGACACATACCGCCCACCTTCCTTGAGCACCTGCTTGACATCCCAGTAATCCGATTTTCCCGCCGCGTCGAAGATCAAATCCCAGCGTTCGGATGAGTTGGCAAAATCCGTTGTTTCGTAGTTGTAAAAGTGGTCCGCCCCGAGTGACCGGCAAAAATCTTCGTTGTCCCCGCTTGCGACGGCATCCACATGGCAATCGTAGGATTTTGCAATTTGCACTGCAAACATCCCGACACCACCGCTCGCGCCATTGATCAAAACCTGCTTGCCTTTCGCAATGCCCCCGTGATCTCGGAGAGACTGGAGCGCAGTCGTGCCCGCAAGCGGAATGGCGGCGGCTTCATTGAAGCTCATCGAATCGGGAATCGCAGCGGTCACATCAATCGCTGCGACAGCGAAGTCAGCACAGGCTCCGCCGCGCATCGTATCCAGGAACGCAACCACTCGATCTCCAACCGCAAAGGGTCCGTCGCCGGCGCAATCCGCGATCACCCCCGCGACGTCGTAGCCGGGAACCCGAGGAAACCCACCCGGCAACAACCCTTTCATCTCGCCGCTCCGCAACCGGTAGTCAATTGGATTGACACTGGACGCTCGCACGTCAATCAGCACCTGCCCTGGCAAGCGTTCCGGGATTGGAACGACGCCGGGATGCAACACAGTCGCGTCGCCGTAATCCTCGTAGACCATCGCGTTCATGGTTTGGCGGTCATTCAACGTTGCTGCATCAGTCATGACGATTTCTCTCGAGTCTCGTTGGTTGTTTTTGATTTCTTGTTCCGCGAGCGTTCATTGTGCTCGCGAAACTGCCAGTTTCATCACTGCAACTGGTGTACCGGGCAGGTGAGAGAATCGCCGCAACTGAGAACAACACCTGCCACCCCAATCCTGCATTTCCCGGAACGTTGTTTGCATCTCGGTTGAAGGACAAATCGCACCTCCCCCCCTTCCACAAGAAAGCGTCTGGAACAAATCATGACCACCGCCACCCAACAACGCGTGCAGCTCGTCGATCCGCGAGAAGCGTACGCGAAACCTCCGTTCAACGACCAGCAACCAATGGAGATGCCAGGCAGCACGGAGAAGATGCACCCCTCTCCCAATCATGGCGAAGACAGCTACCAAGGCTCTGGCAAATTGCAGGGCCTGAACGCTCTGATCACTGGCGGCGACAGCGGCATCGGTCGTGCGATCGCGATTTGCTACGCTCGAGAGGGAGCCAACGTCGCGATCAACTATCTCTCAGAAGACGCCGATGCAAAGCAAACAGCAGAAGTCGCAAAGCAATCCGGCGTCGATGTCTCCGTGATTCGCGGCGATCTTCGCGAAGAATCCTTTTGCAACGAATTGGTGGAGAAGACTCGCGAAGAACACGGTGCGATTGACATTCTCGTCAACAACGCGGCCTACCAGGAAACCGCCAATGACGTCGACGAATTCTCAACGGAACTGTTCGACCGCATCTTCAAAACCAACGTTTATGCGCCCTTTTGGCTCTCGCGCGCCGTGATGAAACACTTGCCACCAGGGGGGAGCATCATCAACACGGTTTCGATTCAAGGCTACGACCCTTCGCCGTACCTGCTCCCGTATGCTTCCACGAAATCCGCCATGCTGGGAATGACCAAAGGACTGGCCAAACTGGCGATGGACCATGGGGTGCGGGTCAACGCGGTCGCACCAGGTCCCGTCTGGACGCCGCTGATTCCCGGCTCGATGCCAGAAGAAAAGTTCAAGGAATTTGGAGCCAACAGCCTCTTTGGACGTCCGGCTCAACCGATCGAGTTGGCACCGTTGTACGTCTGGTTGGCCAGTCCCGACGCGAGCTACGTTACCGGGGAAGTCTTCGGGTGCACTGGCGGTCGTACACCCGTCTGACACTGGCGGCATGTCGCCACTTGGCCGGACACTCTCAAACGTCTAAGCAGGTAGACAGGAGTGATCAGGCAGAACCATGTGAGCCATTCGGCGTTAGCCCCGGTTGTACGTGGGAACAGTGGCGTTTGCGATGACAGTTCAAATGCCAACAGACTCCTGCCAACCTGCTTAAACGCGAGGCCGGCTCACCCGATCGGCGAGCCGACCTTGCTTTCTACTTCGATGGATCGTGGCCCCAATTCTTGAGGCTGTAGCACCAGTCCGTTTCTGAAACATCCCCATCGGGTTCTTGCGCCGCGTGCCGCTTGATGTACCCACAAACCTTTTGCATGTGATCCAATTGCTCGTCTGAAAGCTCCGACTTGTTGGTGCGTTTGATTTCGATGATCTTGCGAGCGGATTGCCGACCGACAGACTCTTCGGCACCGTCTTTCGTTTGCCCGACTGATTTGGACTCGTCGGTCTCCAACCAATCCTCGATCTCTTTGGGCTGCATGTTGACGAGGTCGTAGAACTCTTCATAGATTTCTTCTTGCTTCTCAGACAAGCTGGTCGCCATGATCAGATCTTCCATTGCGGGATGTGTGTGGTGAACGAACACGTCTTCCTCGCTGCAACCGAAGGAATTCAGCGATAGCAGCCTATTGATTCAATACGTTTCGCAGATTTCGCGATCAGCCGATGGGCTTTCACCCACGGTCACGGGAGACAAACCGGACGCGATCGTGTTCCGGCTGACTAAAGCGACAGGCCAATAGGCCGATTCATTTCTCCGAACGTTTGTCGGACGTGGGCAAGGAAGCGTAGAAGGCTGCCAAATCGGAACGATCTCGCTCGGACAGCTCGTCTGCGATCGGATGCATCAAACGTGCCGTTTGTGTCCCACCACGTGCTCGCTTCTCAAACAGTTCCAACTGTCGCTGCAGATACCACTTCGACTGCCCCGACAAACTTGGATAATCATCACGTCGGTTCTCCAAATCCGGTCCGTGGCACTTCTGACAAGAAGGAATTTTTCGACCGCGATCACCACGCATCGCGAGCTCACGGCCGCGATCAATCGCAGCCTGATCCGGAATCGCTTCGTCAACTCTGGACCGCACATCGGCTGAATTCATCTCGTGATAGTGCTTGGACAAAGCTTCAATCTCTTGATCGGTCAGATCATGACACACCGGCATCATCACACCGCTGGTACGTTCGGAGGATCGGAACGCGATCAACGATTGACGAAGATACGCTTCTCCTTGCCCCGTCAGATGCGGAACCTGCTTGCCCGCTCGACTGCCCCCATCCACGCCATGACAATCAACGCAAGCTTGAAGGAGAGGCAGTTTCGCAAGTGCAGACAGATCGCTCTCTGATCGTTCCGCATGAAAGCTATCGCGATCCTCCTTCAATGCTTGTCGCAAATAGGCGACCACCGGCCAGATCTCGTCGCCTCGTGTTGGAACAGGCCAAGCGGGCATGCCAGCGAACTTGATTCCATGTTGGATGATGTAGTGCAGTTCCCTCGGTTCTTTCTCTAGCAGTGATCGGTCCAGTCTCGGCGGTGTCGGCGTCATCCCCTTGGCAACGGGCGGTTGTTCTTTCCCGGGCAAACCATGACAGAAACGACAATTGGTTTGGAAGATCTCGGCCCCCAATCGCACGTCCATCAGTTCACGGTCTTCGGGTGGCTCAGTCCCTCGAGAGTGAAAACTCACCGATCGGTCGCTTGCGAAATCGAGGAACCAACGTGTGACCTGCCAATGCCCACTGCTCGCTTTCACCGGAACGACACCGCTTATCAAGACAACGCTGCCCAGAAACCCAAAAACGCAAGCTGCGAACAATGCTCGCTTCCAAGTCAACAACATGATTCGGCACCGTCACTCTGCTTTGAAAGATGAAACCCAGGATCATTCATGTGATGCACTCCCGCAATGCGTTTGGAAAGACGCAACGGAGAGCCGTGCTGAACCATTCTCACCATCGCCGACCAAATCCCTTGTGAGCCAAAGCCCTCCCGCCAAGAAAGCAATGCCGCCGACCACCAACATCACTGCTCCACCAAGGTGTTGGTCCGTGATCGGATCCAGCCATCCTGAATGATGATGTGAATAGAGCAACCTTGGTGAGAGCGTCAGCAAGGCACCGAGCAACGTCATGTGCATCGAAGTCAACAGCAAACCAATCACACCCGCTCCACTGCGTGCCGGTGAGCGAGGCAATGAGCCCCCGAACGCAGAGATCCAAACCCACACGCCGGCAGCCAAGAACATGGATTGCTCGATCACAAATCCGATCAGGGAGTGACGAGCGAAGTGATGCAAGCCGGGAGCATGCCAAGCCCAAACGATCAACAGTTCGCCCACGGATGCTGGGATCGGTGAGAACAGACCAGGCACCTTCCGAACAGGATCCAACCTTGTCCCGGCTGCCGCGATCGCCAGCAGCGGCGACGCAACCGCAACCACCGCCATGTGCAACGTCATGTGCGCGGCGAAGGAAACCTGCGCGAGTTCAGGCAACGGTCCCAACCATGCAAGTCCGAGCACAGCCCAGCCAAAATTCCACATCCACACTTTCATCAGTCGCAACTCCCAATCAACACGAACACCAAAGCCGTGAACAGCGTCGCGACGACACTCAACACTGACAACAAAAAGGCGGTGAATCCGAGGAAGTGAGTTCGATCCGTCGGATCGTCAAAGTCATACGGGACCGGCGGATCGCCGCGACGAAAGTTGCGGTAGCTCGCCCAACCAACCCATCCAATTGCAGGCAACGCGATCGCGGTGTAGATCGCAACGGAGAACTGCAACGGCCGCAGGTTGCCTGCCATCATCTTCTCACACCAAATCGCCGCGGTGATGTAACTCGCCAGAAAGTGAATGGCCCAAACCGTCGGCGAAATCGCAATCCACCACAAACGCATCCGCATCGGGCGCAGTCGCTCATGCTCATGCAGTGGAACAGCCTGCCGATTCACACGCTCACTCATCAAGCCACCCAAGGAAAGAGTGCCAACACCGATCCGGTGATCGCAACGGTCAGCAACAAAAAGTGCCACGCCAATGTGACGTTCACGATATCCGCGTCATGCTCGGCATCCATCTTCCCGAAGAGGCGCCGAGCCATGCAGTAAAGAAGCATCGTGGCACCGAGAATCAAATGAACGAAAGACCAGAGGACCAACACTCCGGTGGTCGAGCTATACACGTGCACCGTTGGATCCATCCCGTTGGAATACGGTCCCCAAACAAGCGCCACGCCAGACGCCAGTGCGGCCGCCACCGCCAACGAGCTCGACGCATAAAACCCCAGAATGAAGTCGTTGTGATTCCAACGCCGCGCCATCACCACCGCGAACCACGCCACTGCCCCCAATCCAACCGAAACGAGGGGCCAAAGCGATCCTGCGCCGACAACAGGCTCGCCGTTCCAGTGTGCCGGGGGGAAGTCTTCGTGCACGGTCCAATAGAAGAAATACCCAAACACCAGCGAGATGAATGCTGTCATATCGCCCAGCATCGTGATGAACATCGCCCACCAACCCACCGCCGCGGGCCCCGACACATAAAGTGGCAACGATTGGCCCAATCCAACCGGCTTGGTTTCTTTTTCAGGGATCTCTGCCGTCCCCGTCCACATCCAAGTCACGATCGTTGCGAACGAGAGCACGCTGCAACAACCGGCCAGCATCCACCAGTGATAGGTTGAAAAGATGAACACTCCACCGGTGAACACTGCCGCCCAAAAAGGCAAAAACGATGGCCCCGGAACACGCAAACACTGGATCAATTCCGCGTCCACCGCACTGGTCACCAACGTCTCTCGCCGCCCCTCCTCCGCATCGGCCAAGTAGAATTGTCCGGCATCAATCTCGGCCATCAGATTCTCTTGCTCCCACAGCGGGTATCTCGTTTCAATGATCGGTATGGAGCGAATACCCCAGGGATGATCAGGCACCTGCCCGCTCCACTCAAGCGTTCCCGCGTTCCAAACATTTCGCGGTACATATGGGTGGTTCCCCTTGGGGCGAAACACGTCCCAAAGCAGCACCACGAATCCCGCCCCCAACCCAAATGCGCCAATGGATGAGATCAAATTTGGCAATTCAAACCCCATTCCACCCGGGAATGTGTGGACCCGGCGAGGCATCCCAGTCAATCCCGCGAGGTGCATCGGAAAGAATGCAACATTGAATCCGATCAACATCAACCAAAACGCGATGTTGCCCAGCCTTTCCGAAAGTCGCTTGCCCGTCACGAATGGGTAGTAGTAGTAAAATCCCGCAACGATTGGAAAAATCGTGCCACCGATCAACACGTAGTGCAGATGCCCAACGATGAAGTAAGTGTCGTGAGCTTGGTAATCAAACGGGGCGATCGCAACCATCACCCCTGTCAACCCGCCGATGATGAACGTCGCCAACCCGGCCAGCACAAACTTCAAACAGACCTTGCGTTGGACACGGCCCACCAACAACGTCGCGATGAAACAGAAAATCTGCACGCCGGTGGGTATCGCCACCGCTTGGGACGCAGCCGAAAAGATGCCAATCGAGATCCCCGGCAATCCGGTCGTGAACATGTGGTGAACCCACAACCCAAAGCTCAAAAACCCGGTTCCCACCGCTGCCAGTACGATCCACCCATATCCAGCCATCGGCGTACGGGCGAACGTCGGAATGATCATCGCGACCAAGGCAATCGAAGGCAGGAAAACGATGTAGACCTCAGGATGTCCGAAGATCCAAAACAGGTGTTGCCAGAGCATCGGGTCGCCACCACGCTCGACATCAAAGAACGGCCAATCCATGGCTCGTTCCAATTCCATCAACAAATCACCAGCGATCAATGGTGGAAAGGCGAACAGAATCATGACCGCCACGACCAGGATGTACCAAGCGTAAAGCGGAATCAGATTCAATCGCATTCCCGGCGGCCGGCACTTCAAAACACCAACAATGAGTTCCACCGCTGCAGCAATGGAAGCAATTTCAATGAACGAAAGCCCCAGCAACCAAATGTCGGGCCCAATCCCCTCTTGGTACTCCGTTGTCATCGGTGGATACATGAACCAACCACCGCGGGGGCCAACGCCGAAAAACAGCGAGGCGCACACAAACACGCCACCAATCAAGAAGCACCAGTACCCGTAGGCTGACAACCTTGGGAACGGCAGGTCACGTGAGCCCAACATCTCGGGAAGCAGCATGATCGAGATCGCTTCCAAGATCGGCACGGCAAACAAGAACATCATGACGCTGCCGTGCATCGTGAAGATCTGATTGTACTGATCAGGTGTCAGCCAATGGTTGTCGGGCAACGCCAACTGAACCCGCATGATGAGGGCCAGCACACCGCCAAATAGAAAGAACGCAAACGCAGTGAGCGTGTACCACAGTCCCACTTCGCTGTTGTTGACCGCCGACCAATAACGCCAACCTTTGGGCGTTTCCCACGCTTTCAACAACCGCTTCGCTCTTGGATCATTCACTTCAATTCCCCCAAGTAGCGAACCAACGATTGCAGCTCGGCATCATTCAAGACTTCAAACGTAGGCATCTCCACTCCCGGTTTGATGCGATGAGTTTCGGTGACCCAGCGAGTCAGATTGTCCGGATTGTTTGGCATCACAGACGCACCGATGCTTCGGCGACTACCAAAGTGCGTCAAGTCGGGACCGACAACTCCGTCAGACGACGTTCCGCGAATCGCATGGCAAGCGCCACAACCGGACGACTCAAAGACGCGTTGACCTCGTTTCGCCAAGCCTGACATTTCGACCGCGGGCGTTTTTTGTTGGCGTAGCCACTCGTCGTAATCCTCTCGTGACTCCACCATCACATCAAACGCCATCTGCGTGTGGGCCTCACCGCAGTATTCGGCGCACACACCGCGATAGACACCGATTCGATTGGGCACCAGCTTCAACCGATTTTCGCGACCAGGAATCATGTCGATCTTGCCGCCCAACGAAGGAATCCAAAACGCATGGATCACGTCGTCGCTCTTCAGCTTAAATTCGATGGGTTCGTTCACCGGCAAATGAATTTCGTTGGCGGTCTCCACCTTGTTTCCGTCTGTCGTTTGGTAGACAACTCGCCACCACCATCGAACCCCGGTGACCTCAATCACCTGGCTGCCATCCGGAGCCGGGCGTTGCAGCTCGGGCAACATCGCCAACCCGTACGCCAGGAGCGCCGTCAAAACCAACGTCGGGAAAACGGCCCCGCCACCAATGACAAGCATTCGTGTCTTCTTCTGGTCATGCTGACCCGGGAACACAATCGCATAGACTGCTAACCCGACCACGATCAGCCAAATCAAACTTCCACCGAACAACATCACCCAAAACAAGTCCGCAATCGAATCGGCACCGACACCGGCGGGATCGAGAGCGGACTGGGAGGCAGCAAAGTTCATAGACGGTGGTCGATAAATGCTCAGTGGGATAGCAATTCGTCCAGTGACCATGCAGCGCATGTTCGGATCGGTGGGACGCCAGATTGCGGTTGTCAGCAGCAATCGCCATGCCGGACAGGCTCGTGGACTGAACGTGTTCCCCCGGCGATCACCAACGATGTCATGAGCTGAAGATGCGTTGCAGGTACCGTTTGCCGGGGACGGCCCAGGGGGTGCTTCCCGCGACAGGTACCGGACACTGAGTTCACGACCGTTCTCAAGCAAGGGCACAACTTTTGCTCGGTGCAGAGCGCATGCTAGACAGTCTCGACATCACCCAATTGCAAACCATCGCTACCGCTGGTGGCCTGGGCGCTTTGCTGGGAATCGAACGTGAGTTCGCTCGCAAGCCCGCTGGAATCCGGACTCACATTTTCGTTTGCGCGGGATCATCGCTGATGATGCTGCTGGCTCAGGAAGCAGTGAATCACTTCCAATCTCGCGAGCCCGATTCGCTCCTCAGCGCGGACCCGATTCGTGTCCTTCAAGCGATCGTGGTTGGCATCAGTTTCCTAGGTGCCGGGACGATCGTTCATCAGAAAGGCGAACAGGTCGAAGGACTGACAACAGCGGCGAGCATTTTTCTGACGGCTGGCATCGGTGTCGCAACCGCTGTGGAACGAGTGGCACTGGCAACCAGCGTCGCGATCGCGGCCGTGTTCGTGCTTCTCATTGTGGGATGCATCGAACATCGCATCGCAAAGTGGGTGATTCGAAGGTCCAAAACGAGTTCGGCAAAGAATAGCTCAGAAGAGCCTCAAGACCGACGCTAAGCAGGTCGCCATCCATTCTCTCATCCGTGCGTTGTGCTACGGGCTCGCATACGACGTTGCTGAACCAACCGGTAGAGCCAGATCGCCACCATCAAAGCGATCACTCCTGTGCTGACCCAACTGAGCGGACCGGCGAGATCGCCGTAATTCTTACCGAGCCACCAGCCGATCACGGCCAACAGCGAGGTCCAAGCGACCGTCCCGACGGCGGTGTAAACGGAGAACTTGAAGGGGGGCATCTCTGCAAAGCCAGCGGGAACGCTGATCAACGTTCTCAAACCGGGAACCAAACGACACAAAAGCACGGCTGCGGCACCCCACTCTCCAAACCAACGATCGACCCGGTCAATGTCGTCACGGCTGATGGTCAGCCAGGCACCATGCTGATCCACCCACGCCGCCAAACGTTGTTTTCCGATTCGACGTGCGCCCCAGTACCACGCCCACGCCCCTGCAAAGGATCCAAGGCTACCGGAAATGACAACCGCGAGAAAAGAAGACTGTCCCTGGCTGACGGAGTACCCCGCCCAAGGCATCACCAACTCAGATGGAATGGGAGGGAACACGTTTTCCAGGAGCATCAACATTCCGACGCCGAACGCTCCAAACTGCTCCAAGACTGTTTCGATCCACTGATCCATGATTGATCAAATCCTCGCAAGTGACGTTTGTGTCAAAGGCCAATCTCTTGACCAGCCGAAAATCGCTCATGCAGCCAACGGCTGGTGGCAACCATCTTCAGCGTGACGCTCAACCGTGAGACGGAGATTGGTTTCTGCAGGAAATACACCCCAACGTACTGCCGTGCTCTCCGAGCGACTGCCTTGCTTGCCAGCGTGCTCGTCACAATCACCGGCATGGTTGCCACTCGCTGATCCTTTGACCTCCGCATTGCATCGACCAAATCAAAGCCACTCCAATTTGGCATTTCGATGTCGGTGATCACAGCGTTGAAAGCCCGCTTGGACAACCATTCGAATGCTTCGCGACCGTCGGAAGCCTGCACGCTTTCAACCTGCAGGTCACTCAAAACTCTTGAGATGATCGTTCGCATCACGGCGACATCGTCCACGACCAAAACATTTCCCATGCCAATCGTTGGTAGCGGCAGTTCCTGGGCAACCTTCCAATTCAGTTCAACCATCGCCCTGATCCTTCCTTCGATGATTGATCAGAAGAGCCGAACAGTCATACTCCAAGACACCGCCGGTCAGTTCAATGGCCGGCGACAACTGACTTGCGAGATCACTGGCCTTCAATCCCAAGGTGCCGAAGTTGGCCGCCTCGATGGTTGCTGCGGACGCTCCATACGCAACTCGTTGGATCCCTGCCAACCCGATTGCAGCCAGACACATCGGGCAGGGCTCGCCGGTTGAAACGATCCATAAACCTGACAGGTCCGGCCCCCGAAGCTTTTTGGCAGCCTTCCCGATGGCCAGAATCTCTGCATGGGCTGTCGGATCACAGCGTGTGACCACTTCGTTGTGAGCAACGGCGATTTGCCTTCCGTCCTCGGTGAAGACGCCAGCACCAAACGGATGCTCGCCGCTGGCCACTCCCTCGATCGTCACCGACACAACAGACTTCATCCACTGGCGAAGCATATCGCTGCGAACTGCCGAGGATGAAGACATGGAATTAGATCAATAAGAAAGGATGAAAGTTTGAAATCAAGGCGACGCAAGTGTCGTGCCGCGATCGACCGCCAGCTGCATACCGCTCGTGGACCCGGCGTTTTCCGCGGCGAAGCGTCCGGCGATGAAAATCAAACCTGATCCTCCCTCACAGGAGAACTTCAACTGAACAAATCATCACAATCAGCGGGACACATGATCGCGTTCAAACGAACGCGACAACGCTTGCGGATGTGAAATGATCTGCAATCGACCGCGTCGCACGAAAGGGAACCAAACACTACTTCCTGGGATCGTTCGCCGGCAAAGGCTCGTGCTTGGTCGGAGTGATCCCGCCCGGATGTTCGACGTAGATCTTCTCGCCGCATCGAGGGCAAGCCGGAACGCGATCATCCACCTGCTTCCCGCACCCGGGGCAAGGCGTGTGATTCAGAGGGGCGGTGTCTTGTTGAGTGTCGTTCATGACCATTGTCCGTGAGTGAAAGAATGCTGTGGGATCAATTCAGCCAAAACCCAGGCTGAACTGCCGCAGCGAAAGACGGCCGCGAAGGCATGCAATGAACCGTTTGCGTCCGCCTCTTCATCATCCGCAAGCGGCGAGCCAATCGTAACGGCATCACCTTTGGCCCGGCGTTTGCTTCCAAGTTTCTAGCAGTCTGATCTTCGCAGTCTGAATCGTTTCCTGTGCTTCGCTCGGACTCAGCCCGCGACGTTCGAAACCGAAGCACGCCTCCCCGAGAGCAGCCTGAACTTCTCATGAGCCAAAAATTCCAAGTCAACCAATACGTCACGTGGAACTATGGCAGCGGAACCGCCAAGGGACAGATCAAAGAGTCCCACAAAGAGAAGGTGACGAAGACCATCAAGGGCAATGAGGTCACACGAAACGCCAGCGACGAAACACCTGCCTATTTCATCGAACAGGAAGACGGCGACCATGTTTTGAAAAGCGAAACCGAGCTGGAGGACGCCTGAGCAACTCGGGTCTCCTAACGCAACGCAACATCCAGCGGCAAGAGTCCGCTACCAAAGATCCTCATCACAGAGTCCCATGAATCGCAAAGCAATCATCACCGGCGGCAGCACAGGCATTGGCCGCGCGACCGCTGTCGCCCTGGCTCAATCGGGGCATGACGTTGCAATCACCTACGCTCACAGCGAAGAAGACGCCCAGCGCACTGCCAAAATGGTGCAAGCAACAGGACGTTCGTGCGTGATCAAGCACTTGGATTTGACACATCCCGAAACCGCGAATCCAGTGGTTGATGAGATGGCCGACGAACTGGGTGGTTTGGACGTGTTCGTTAACAATGCCGGCATGATGGTCAACCAGACCATGCCAGATCTGGACGTTGCGACAGCACAGCGAATCTTCAACGTCAACACGATCGGTGCAACCTTGGCGATCCAGCGGGCCGTGCACCACATGTTGCCCGGTGGTTTGGACGGCGCCCCCAAAAGGACGCCTGGACGAATCATCGTCGTCACCAGCGTTCACGAAGCGATCGCCAGTCCAGTCGATACGCTGTACACCATGACCAAGCACGCTCTTGGCGGCCTGGTGAAATGTTTGGCATTGGATCTGACACCGCTCAACATCACGGTGAACTCCGTTGCCCCCGGTGAAATCGCGACACCAATGAACGACATGGATGCCGACGAGGCAAACAGCTCGCCGCGTGAGGCAATTCCCGTCCGCCGAGTCGGTCATCCCGATGAAGTCGCGGCCGTCATCAACTTCTTGGCTGGCGAGCAAGCGGGATTCATCACCGGAGCACGCTGGCCGATCGACGGAGGCTTCGAAGCCGCCGCACCACTCGCTGCCACCGCTTTTCGCGAAGACTACTTGGCTCCCTAGCGAACTCCCTCCCGCTCATCAATTCCCTCTCCCACAAACCCAAGAGATTAAAGCATGTCCACCACAACCACGACAAAAACTCCGTTCAAACGTGAGATCCTCGAGGACGAAACGAACCAGGAAGTGACTTCCTTGTTGCAACACAACCTGACGGATTTGATTGACCTTGCCCTGCTGATGAAACAAGCCCACTGGAACGTGGTGGGACAGAATTTCCGCAGCATTCACTTGCAACTCGATGAAATCATAGAAACGGTACGTGCCGGAAGCGATGAAGTCGCGGAACGGATCGTTACCTTGGGTGGACCTGCCGATGGGCGCAGTTCGACCGTCGTCGCGGAAAGCGAACTGGAAGAATACCCCGGCGGTTTCGTCAAAGTGAGCGAAACCATTGCGAAAGTCGCCGACGCACTGAAGCAAATGATTGACTCGCTTCGAAGTGCCATCGAAAAGCTCGGTGAACTGGACGCCATCAGTGAAGACATGCTGATTGCCCTGTCCGGGGAACTCGAGAAACATCTGTGGATGTTGCAAGCCCAAGAAGTCTGACCTGGCGTCCCGAGTCTTTGCTCGTTGAAAACGACTCACTTCCTTCGAAGTGAGTCCACCTCGTTTGAAGTTCACACATCGCTCTTGAAAGGAGCCCCACTATGTTAATTCCTATCATCGGCTGGATCATTTTCGGATTGATCGTTGGAGCCCTTGCTCGCCTCATCTATCCGGGTCGCCAAGACCTGGGAATGATCAAGACGACGCTGCTGGGCGTCGCAGGTTCGTTCGTCGGCGGATTCCTTGCCTTCCTACTATTCGGTGGGTCGGCCATGCAAGCGTCCGGATGGATCGGATCGATCATCGGTGCCGTCGCCGTGCTCGCCATCGCAACCCGCTGGAATCGGTCGCCTTCACAGACCCACATGCACTGATCCGCAAACGATTCGTGTGAAACGGATCGAATCACCGTTTCGAACTGCGAGAGGTTCCCACCTCTCGTTTTTTTGTGCGAAGGCATGATCTCAGGCATGTTGGCCTCCCATTTGCAACTCATGCCAGTCACGTAACTCGCCCCCGTTAGTAGGTACCAAGATGAACACTCAAAAGAAGCTGATTGAACTCATTCACGACTTCGACAATGCCATGCTCGTCACCAAGACCGATGATGGCGGGTTGGACGCTCGTCCGATGGCAATCGCCGAAGCGACCGACGACGGTCAACTCTGGTTTGTGACCAGTCGCAACTCAGGAAAGATCGCGGAATTGATGCTGGACCGTGACGTGGCGGTTACCCTGCAGGCGTCCAACAAATTCGTCACCTTGTCGGGGCAGTGCCGCGTCATCGATGACGCGGCCAAGCTGGACCAGCTTTGGAAAGAAGCCTGGAAGGTTTGGTTCCCCGAAGGCAAGAACGATCCCAACATCACCTTGCTCCGCGTCGAACCCGACCATGGAGAGTACTGGGACAACAGCGGCTTCACCGGAATCAAGTACTTGCTGCGTGCCGGGAAAGCGTACGTCCAGGGCGAACGTGCCGAAACGGACGAAAAAATCAACGCCAGCGTCTCGTTGTAAGCAGGTCGGCAGGAATGATCGGGCATAATCCTGTGAGCCGTTTGGGCGTTCGCCCCGGTTGGACAATCTTTGGTGTCGACGCAGCGTTTTCGTGGACAGTTTCTTGCCTGTCACCTCTCCCCCGACGAAGTTGGGGGAGAGGTCGGAGCGAGCGTTCAGCGAGATCCGGGTGAGGGGGCACGTGATGTGTGAAACGAGGCCAAAAAGGCGGTTTGCTGTGAATCGCCCCCTCACCCGAACAGGGGCTCCATCGGCCTGTTCGACCTCTCCCCCAGCAAAGCTGAGGGAGAGGTGACTTGTCGATGCGAGACAGAAACTTGCGCACACCAGAAGCGCTGTACCCCCAAAGATTGAACAGCCCAGGACAGCCCCCAATGCTTCTTTCGAATACAGAGGTTGAGCCGTCAATGAGGCTTCAACGCAGGTAGCATGTAGGATGGGCACTCTTGCCTTTTTGTACCCCACAACTTCTGGGAGCCGTTTGCGTTGTAAATGCAGGCGTTTTGAAGCCAAACATCCCTTGCCCAAGAACCATTAAGCAGGTACGCAGGTGTCATCGGGTATGTGAGCCGTTGGCGTTAGCCACGGTTTTCACGCACAACCGGGGCTAACGCCCAAACGGCTCACATGATTGTGCTTGATCATTCCTGCCGACCTGCTTCGTGTTCGATCAGCGGAGATGAGTGTTCCCTTGGCCGCTCTGGCGGAACACTAATCCACTCTGATCGGACACTAATCTTTGGTGTTTCGAGTTGTGGGGTATAAAAAGGCACTCTTGCCCGTCCAAGTTGCGGACGTCGGCCAAGAGTGGTCAACCTACTGCAAAATCGACTCGCCCTTTGCCAGCGGGCGGGGGTCGCAAGACGTCACGAACACGGCACTTCAAAATTGCATGACCTCTACACAGACCAGGAACAGCATGAGTGGTGAATCCTCATCCGATCGTTCGGCCTCGTCAGTCGAACACACGACCCGCCGTGGATTCATGGTGAGCACCGTTGCCATGGGAGCAGTGGCGGTGGCAGAGTCTGCAATCGCGGCACCAAGTCCGAAAGACGAGCCGATTCCAATCATCGATTGCCACATCCATCTCTTCGACGGGTCTCGTCCTCAGGGAGCGCCCTACGTTGGTCCGGGCGGTGACTCCCCCACCATTGCCATGCCAGCCGACTATCGGAAGCTGGCCGTTCCGTTGGGAATCACGGGTGCGATCAAGGTCGAAGCCAGCCCGTGGGTGGAAGACAACCTGTGGGCGCTTCAAGTCATGCAGTCGGACGACATGATGCTCGGGCTGGTCGGCAATCTGCAGCCGGAGAAACCGGACTTCGCCGAATTGTTGGTTCGCCACGCCAAGAACCCGTTGTTTCGTGGCATTCGGCACGGAACGCTGTGGGGCTACGATCTCCCGAAGATGGTCCAAGACGATGCATTCCTTCGAGGTATGCGTTTGCTGTCCGACCTGGATCTGTCGCTGGATGTTGCCAACCCGTCCGTGCCGTTGCTGGAAGCGGTCGTGAAGCTCAACGACAGCGTGCCGGATCTACGCATCATCATCGATCACCTGCCCCGGCTGGAACCCACCGCGGCCACTCAAACGGCTTACGACAATGTCCTGAGAGTTCTCCACCATCGAACGAACGTCTATGTCAAACTGTCGGGCGTGATTCATCGCATCGCTGGCAAGATCGTCAAGGACCTCGAGGTGCATCGCCCCAAACTAGATCGACTGATCGATGTGTTTGGAGACGACCGAATCCTGTTTGGCAGCGACTGGCCGAACAGCGACGGTGCTGCACCTCTGGATCAGATCGTGAGCATCGTCCAAGACCACTTCGCTGACAAACCGCGTGAACTCCAAGAAAAGTACTTCTGGAAGAACTCCCTCGCCGCTTACAAGTGGAAGGTGAACGAGGATCGCTGAAGCTGTTAGGCCGGGCCAACGCGCCACCTCGTGCGACTCCCCCGCTCGCCCCCGGGCTCCCGCCTGGGAACGCCATGCACCGCAGGCTCCCGCCTGCCGAATCAAACTCGCGAGGCAGGAGCCTCCAAGCCAGTGTGTCCCCAGGCAGAGCCTGGGAACAAGATCTCGCTTGCTCGTCCCCAGGCTCCCGCCTGGGAACGCCATGCACCGCAGGCTCCCGCCTGCCGAATCAGACTCGCGAGGCAGGAGCCTCCAAACCAGCGTGTCCCCAGGCAGAGCCTGGGAACAAGATCCACGCTCGTCCCCAGGCTCCCGCCTGGGAACGCCATGCGACGCAGGCTCCCGCCTGCCGAATCAAACTCGCGAGGCAGGAGCCTCCAAGCCAGCGTGTCCCCAGGCAGAGCCTGGGGACAAGAAGATTCCGCTAACATGGTGGGTGAAGTTAGCTCACCACCTCACTGCCATTCTTGCCCCGTCATCCCCTGAACATCTTGAATGAGAACCACTGCCTGCCTGTTGCTGGCCCTGCTGACCATGACGAACATCGCCCACTGCGACTGGAACCTGCATGTCGCGGCCGATGCGAGTGCCGGAGGAAAGGGAAGTCAGAAGCAACCATTTCGATCGCTGACCGAGGCACGCGACGCGATCCGTGCGGCCAGAGACTCCGGCGCGATACCAACGGACTCACCCGTGGTCGTTCACATCGGGGCTGGTACTTATCCTCTGGATCAGTCATTTGAGTTGACCAAGGCGGACAGCGGCACAGCAGAATCGCCTGTCGTCTATCGAGCGGTCCAGAGCGGTGCCGCCCAACTTCATGGCGGCATCCAACTGAAACCAGGTGACTTCCGATCGGTCACTGACGGCGAAATGGTGAAGCGGTTGGATCCTTCGGCACGCGAACTCGTGCGAGTTTGTGATCTTAAAAATTTCCCCGGGGAGTTCCAGGCATTCAGCGACGCATTCCGTGGCGTCTCGACCGGGCCTTGGCTGTACATCAACGGGCAACCGATGGAACTGGCTCGCTGGCCGAACAAGGACGCTGCGAATGGCGGTTGGGCGGGTTTCTCGAAAGTGATTGACACGGGCTTGCCACAACCCGATGCAAAGAACGAATCCTTGCGCAAGCCTCATCCGGGCTCATTTCAGTTTGAGAACACCCGTCCAAGCAAGTGGAACATCGACCAGGGTGTGTGGCTGCGAGGGTACTGGACACACGATTGGTTTGACGAAGTCATCCGCGTGGCCTCCTACGATCATTCAACGAAGGCAATTCGCTTGGCCAAACCGCACAACTACGGAATCATGGGCGGCACATGGGGCAAGGCAGAACGACGATTTCATGCGATCAATGTCTTCGAGGAACTCGATGCACCAGGCGAATGGTACCTCGACCGATCGCAGAAAAAGCTCTACGTCTACCCTCCGGCCGACTTTCAAAGTGCGAACATTGACTTGGCTGTCCTCGCCTCTCCGATGGTGAAAATGAGTGACACCCAGTATGTGACGCTCGAAGGTTTGACGTTGCAGTTCAGCTTCAGCGACGCGATGGTCTTGCGGAACGCGGAGCACGTCACGATCAAGAATTGCACAGTAGCGAATCACGCCCGTTCAGGAATTTCGATCGTTGGCAGTCACAACGAAGTCCGTTCCTGTCATCTGCACAACCTGGGAACGTCAGGCATCTCGGTCAACGGCGGTGATCGACGGACGCTCACGCCCGCCAACAATCGCATCGTCAACAACCACATCCATGACTATGCCAAATTCATTCGGACCTACCAGCCTGGCGTGAGTGTCCAGGGGTGTGGGCAAATCGTTCGCAACAACTTGATCCACGATGCCCCTCACAATGCGGTGACCTATGGCGGCAACGAACACTTGATCGAACGGAATGAGGTCCACCACGTTGTGATGGAAACAGGCGATTCGGGCGCGTTCTACACGGGACGTGATTGGACCAGTCGCGGCAATGTGCTACGACACAACTACATCCACGATCTGGGAGGTGGTGACGACAAGCACATCAACACGATGGGAATCTACCTGGACGACTGCGATTGCGGCGACACAATTGAAGGCAACGTGTTCTACCGAGCTGGTCGCGCGATCATGATTGGCGGCGGCCGCGACAACCCGGTCATCAACAATCTGATCATCGACTGCCCGATTGGATTGCACATGGATGCCCGCGGGATGACCTGGAAGCAGTGGAACAATCCCGACTACCCCAGTTGGCGTCTGGAAGCAAAGGCGGAGAAATTCGATTACCAGCATCCGCCTTGGAGCAACCGCTACCCACACCTCGCGAAGATCATGCAGGACTCGCCCCGGGAACCGCTCTACAATCCGATCCGTCGCAACATTTTTGTCGACGTTTCCAAGCAAGTCTGCAGCTTCGATGGAAACGTCAAGAAATTGCTCGATCAGTTTGAGATCTCTGACAACCTCGTTGTCAACACAACGGGAGCGTCCGAAGGGATTGCGACCGCGGCTGGCATCCAAGGGTTCACAAATCTTGGCGGTGTTGGAATCCCCTTTCCCGCTGGATTCAAAAATGCCACCCGCCAAGACTTCCAACTGCAATCGGACTCCAACATTTTGAAAGAGCTGCCGACCTTTGAGCGGATCCCCATGGATCAAATTGGTTTGCAGCCTGACCACTGAACTTTGCCTCGCCCCACAACCGAAACAACATTGGATCGAAGAATGCCTCGCACACTGACTCCCCTCCTGCTCGCGTGGATCATGATGGCGACAGTTGTCTCCGCGGAGACAACGTTGCAGGTCAGCAAAGATGGTCCGTTGCGAACGCTGGCGGAAGCCCGCGACGAGATCCGCAAGCGGCGAATGGAGACACCGAAGGAAGCATTTCGCGTGCTCGTGGGAGACGGTCGCTATGAAATCACCGAGCCACTGGCGTTTGAACTCGGCGATGGCAACGTGGTTTACGAAGCCGTCGCGGGAACCACCCCGGTGATCTCAGGAGGTCGACGCATCACGTCGCACTGGACGGAGGGAGAAGGTGGCATTTGGACCACTCAACTTCCTCCGGACTGGCTTTTTGAACAACTGTGGGTCAACGGCCAACGCGCTGTGAGAGCACGTGAACCCGACCACTTCTTTCACTATCTCGTTGCTTGCCGAGAACAGCCAATCGACGGTGGAAAGCGTGCCCAGCAAACGCTCTCGGTTCGTCCCGAGGACATCGTCGGCCTTGAAGGACTCACTCCAGAAGAGATTCGCCAGGTCCAAATACTCGCCTTTCACAAATGGGATACCACGCGTCGATTCCTCGACAGCGCCAACGTCGAGAATGGTCAATTGGTCACTTCCGGTCGGAAAATGAAGTCCTGGAACCCACTGACCCGCAACACCGGTTACATCCTGGAAAACTACCTCAAGGCTCTCGACGAACCCGGGGAGTTCTTTCTGGCGTCCGGAGGGCAACTCAGCTACCGACCGCGATCAGGCGAGTCCATGGATGACGCTGAGTTCATCGTCCCCGTTTGCGAGAAACTGGTCGTGATCCGGGGAGATTCCTCCCACGACAAGTTCGTTGAGGATCTCGAATTTCGTGGCATCGCGTTCCGCCACTGCGGAATGCTCACGCCTCGATCCGGGTTTGAGCCATCGCAAGCCGCCTCTCCGATCGAGGCTGCGATGCAGATCGATGGGACAAAAGGCGTTGTCTTGGATCACTGCGAAATTGGCCACACCGGTGGTTATGGCATCTGGTTCCGCAAGGGTTGCACGGAAGGAGTCCTCAAGCACAGCTTTGTGCACGACCTGGGCGCAGGAGGAGTGCGGGTCGGTGAAACAAGAATTGCAACCAATGAGTCGGAACGGACCCACGACATCGTTGTCGACAACAACATTGTCTACGACGCTGGGCATCTCTTTCCGTGTGCGGTGGGCGTTTGGATTGGCAACAGTGCCGACAACCATGTGACACACAACGAAATTGCCAACATGTACTACACCGGCATCTCCGTCGGTTGGCGGTGGGGATACGATCAAAGCCTGGCGAAGGGCAATCGGATCGAACACAACCACATTCACCATCTTGGCAAAGGCTGGCTCAGTGACATGGGCGGCATTTACACGCTTGGCCCGTCTGAAGGCACAGTCCTACGAGGAAATCGCATCCACGACATCGAGTCTTGGGGATACGGTGGCTGGGGGCTGTACAACGACGAGGGCAGCACTGGCATCTTGTTGGAAAACAATCTTGTCTATCGCACCAAGTCCGGTGGCTACCACCAACACTACGGTCGCGAAAATGTGATCCGCAACAACATCTTCGCCTTCGGTCGTGAGTATCAAGTTCGACGCAGCAGAGTTGAAAAGCATCTCTCCTTCACCTACCAGCAAAACATCATTCTGTGGGACTCCGAGAAATTGTTTCATGGCAATTGGGGTGACGATGGCGTTGAGATTGGTGGCAACTTGTATTGGCGAATGGGCAAGCCTGTCGACTTGAGCGAGGCCGACACCAGCGAGAATTCACTCATCGCTGATCCGTTGTTTGTCGATCCTGCGAAGGACGACTTCCGGTTTGCAGACACATCGATTGCCAAAAAGATTGGCTTCCAGCCGTTCGATGCGTCACAGGCTGGCGTTGATGGTGATGAGGCGTGGAAAGAACGAGCCAGGTCGTTGTCGATGCCAACGATGCAACAGGCCCCCGCCCCTCCGCCGCTGACCTTTCGAGAAGACTTTGAGTTCGGTGATCTTCCGGTTGGCTCATCTGTTTCTGCCACGCCGGACCTCGGTGGAATCCAGGTGATCGATTCGCCGCTCGCAAACAGCGGGAACAAGGTCTTGCAGTTCACCGACACCCCCGGTCAAAAGCATCGTTATTATCCGATGCTATCCATCCAACCCAAGCACAGCGACGGCACAACGAGTTGCAAGTTCGCCATCCGCCTCGGAAACAATGCGGTGTTCCAGCATGAATGGCGGGATTCCTCTCACCCCTACCAAAGCGGTCCCAGTTTGTGGTTCGAGAATGGCCAGCTTCGCTCCCCGAATCGTGTCCTGACGACACTCCCCGTCGACGAATGGATCCTCGTTGAGGTGACCGCCAAACTCGGAACAGACGCGGGCGAGTGGAGCGTTTCCGTATCAATCCCCCACCAGCAAACGCAAACATTTGACGGCTTGCCGCTCGTCAGCGACAAATGGAATCGTCTGGACTGGCTGGGCTTCGTGAGCCAAGCCGATGGCGATGCGGTGGTCCTCCTCGACGATCTCCAACTGACTCGAACGGAGTAACACCGTCCAAGTCCAAACGGTTCCTCGTCGTTTGCACCACCGCCTGCCAAGGGATGTCGTGATGTCACGACCAGCGAACGCGAAACAGGTCGGCAGGAGTCTTCCGGCATTGGGACTGTTTGGAAATGCGTGGTGGCTTCCACGTCCAACCGGGGCGAACGCTGAATGGCGATCAGCGTTGCGGTGATGCTCTTTCCCTGCGACCAACTGAGCTGCGGCGTGTCCTTCGTCCAACCGTCCGCGTAACGCTCACCGATGATCTTGCCATCGTATGCGACCACCAAGGCCCGAGTGTTCTGATCCTCTTGCGTCATCGCTCAATCCAGCGCGGCAGCGACTGCTTTGGAGTCAACGCCATCGGGAACCGGAACGGTCGCTCCGACATCCCCCATGGGCCACTCCTGTGTGGAAGGATCGGGCAGGTTTCGGGGAACTTGAACGGGTTCGAAGAAGACGTTTGTTTCGCCGCGCGGCAGAATCGTGCTGCTTTGGTCCCCGGTGTACCGAGCGCTGCGGGGCGGAGCATCGGGAGCCGTCACCGTGACGATCTTTCGAGCCTCATCGACCTGATACTCAAACTCAGGTTGCCAACCAAAGTATGAAAAAGGGGCGATGTCCTGCGCGATGACTTCCTCCGCGGTCCGCTGATAGTCGCGCCCCACCACCCACAGTCCAGAACAGAGATGGTGAGCGCAGATCGCGGCCCGAAACTCCATGTTCTCCTTGGGTTGAAGCGACTGTAGTGGATGGGGCATGTGGGCAACGGCATTCGCCTTTGTTTTTGGCAGCCACACGAGGCGCCAATTGAAGCTGCGTTTCAAAAATGTGTCATGGTTCCATACCCCCCTGCCGTCACTTTCGCTACACATCCTGGCTCACGTTGCCCCCGTCGCCATGACCCGAATCAACACGAACGTTTCGTCGTTGGTCGCCCAGAACCGCCTGGCGTCCAGCAACCATGATCTTCAGCAATCGCTAACTCGGTTGTCCACCGGCTTGCGAATCAATAGCGCCTCCGACAATCCCGCCGGCCTCTTGGCAAGCCAAGCTCTGCGAAGCGAGATCACTGGCCTGACCAAGGCGATCAGCAACACCACCCGAGCCAGCCAGATCATCAGCACCGCCGACAGCGCGCTCGGCCAAGTCAGCAATTTGCTCAATGACGTCCGAGGATTGGTGGTTGAGGCAGCCAACACGGGTGCATTGTCGGACGAGGAAATTGCCGCGAATCAATTGCAAATTGATTCGTCACTCGAGGCGATCAACCGAATCTCTCAAACAACGACGTTCCAAGGCAAAAAACTGCTCGATGGATCGCAAGAATTCATCAGTACATTGGACACGGTCCCCGGTGTGACCGACTTTTCGATCGACCAAGCGAATCTGGGCACCAGCGGCAAGATCGACGTGGAAGTCAATGTCAGTTCCGCGGCGGCCAAGGCGGAGATTTCCGTGGCCGCTGGAACCTTTGATCCGCCGCTCGATGGAGAAGCGGTCGCCACCAGCAAGCTGGAAACCAACACGTATTATCATGCGGTGCTCAATGACAGCGGCATCCGCATCACTGGCGACTTTGATTCCGTCCAATTTGTCGACGACGGCAACTTCAACAACATTCCTGCCGCATCAATCGCCGGCGGTGTTCTGACTTTGCTTTACGACTCCTACGATCAGCCTCATGCCATTGGTTTGAGCGCGTCAAGAATCAACGCTCTTCCCGGCATCGAAGCCCATTACGAGGGAGGCTATTCAGAGCACACCCAGCAAACTGGCGGTGTGACCCCAGTGCACGCCGGCCTGGAAGTTCGCCGTAGTGATGGTGGAAATATCGCGATCGCCTACACCGATGCGGATCAAGCCGCGACAACCGCCTCTTTCGATGAACAGACCAACACTGTCAACATCGCATTGGGAACGGACGAAACCGGGAAGGGGTTTGTCGACATCGCGCAACTGGTCAACGACCTCCCCTCGCTCTCCGGAGGTGCTGACCTAACCGCCACAGTCATCGACAGCGATGGGGAAGAAGCCACCGGATCATCGCAACGCTTGAACTTGACCGCCGCTGACCTCAGCACCAACCTCACGAACTTCCAACCCAAGCTGAAGGGTGACTTGATCTTCGAACTCAAAGGGAGTGCCGGCGGAGAAACCTTTCAATTTTCCGAGGGTGCCACCGCTCAACAGATTGCTGCCGCTGTGAACTTGGTCAGTGATTCAACCGGGGTGGTTGCGAGCATCGACGACGGTCTTCGTTTCACCAGTCAAAACTACGGCAGTGACGAATCCGTCGAAATCGAAGTGATCCGAGAAGGTGACGACGGCACATTCGAAAGCAACCTGAGCCAATCCCGAGGTCTCGGAAGCGACGTCGAAGCAACCGTCAACGGTGTGAAAGCCGGTGGAACTGGGAACAATCTTTCCATCAACACATCCGGCTTGGATTTGTCAGTGACCGTCGAGGAAGGCAGCAGCAGCAATTTCCAATTCAGCATCACAGGCGGTGGCGCCACCTTCCAACTCGGCCCCAATGCAACCAGCACCCAACGAGCGTCACTTGGAATCGGCAGCGTCTCCACCGGAAAACTGGGCGGCGCGTCAGGACGTCTCTACGAGTTGGGCAGTGGACAAGCCAAGTCGCTGACAAACGACGTGCAGGGTGCCGCCTCAATCATTGACGAGGTCATCAGCAAAGTCGTTGGCATGCGAGGCCGCCTAGGATCGTTCCAAAGTACCACACTCGAGAGCAACCTGGTGTCGCTTAATGAGACCAAAGCCAATTTGCAAGAAGCAGACTCCTCCATCCGCGATGCCGACTTCGCTCAAGAATCTGCCAACCTGACCCGAGCACAAATCTTGGTTCAATCAGGAACCAACGTGCTGTCGCTCGCCAACCAAAACCCACGGAATGTCCTGTCACTTCTTGGCTAAGCAGGTCGGCAGGATTGATCGGGCACAATCATGTGAGCCGTTTGGGCGTTAGCCCCGGTTGTACCTGGGAGCAACGACGCTTACCGAAACAGTCCAAATGCCGAAAGACTCCTGCCGACCTGCTTAGTGGTCTGTCAGGACTTGTTTTTAGGGTAGTGGACGAGGCCACGAGTCCTGAACTGGCGTCAAATCCAAGGACTCGTGGCCTCGTCCACTACGATCAACCCTCACTTTTAGCTGTGACAGACCACCAGAGCAGAATGACATCTCATTCGTCTGCCTCGCCGTGTTGATGCTATCATCCCCATGGCGAGATCCATGAACCTTCCTTTCAGACGGTGATTCCGCACGCATGTGAGCCAGCCATCTCCGAGCTTGACACTGGCGCCATCAACTCTCCAACCAGTCCTCGACGTAGACCTGTTTGATCCACAGCATGCTGACCGCGAACATTGGCGTGGCAAACACGATTCCCCAGAATCCAAAGACCAACCCGCCGACGATCTGCGCCAAGATCACCATTGCTGGCGGAAGTTCGACTTGGTGTTCTTGAACCATCGGCGTGATCAGGTAGCTTTCAATCGTCTGGATCACCAGATAGAGAACCAGCACGCTGATCAAGGCCGTTGTTCCCTCCTGGGATGCCAACAACAACGCAGGCACCACTGCCGCGATCCCGCCAATGTTCGGGATGAACGTCACCAAACCAGCGAACACCCCCAATTCCAAGGGCATCGGAACGCCGATCACAGCCAATCCGATTCCGAACACGATTCCCACCAGCGCCATCGCAATCAAACGACCGATCATCCACCGCCACAACGTTGTCGAAGAATCGGAGAGCAAATCAGAAGTCTTGTCACGCCACCCCGTTGGCAACAGCCGAATCGCACCAACGCGGTACTTGTCGGGACTGATTGCGAAGTAGATGGACAGGATCAACAGAATCAGGAAGTCCGCCATTCCACCGAACGCGGACGTGAAGAAATTCTTGGCCAATCCAATCGACTTGCCTGACGAAGGCATCATCGAACTGAGCTTCGCATCGTCCTTCAAATGATCTTCCACCAACGGTTGCGTCTTGAACGACTCAAAGGATTCTTGAACTGAACTTTCGATTCGGTCCTTGAACTGAGTGGCTTTGTCCACCGCCGAATTGGCGAACGAATACAACATGACACAGGACAGCAATGCAACCGCTGAGATCACCCATCCGACCCGTGCTGTATGAGACAGCGATGCTGGTACCAAGCGTCCCAGAACCGTGGCCAGTTGGTTCAGCACCACCGCAATCAGAATCGCCCCGAAGATCAACGGCACCAAATTCCGAGCAACGTAGAACAATGCCGCAACCGCCACGACGAGCAGCGTGATGCCGCTGGCAATCAGAACGCGTCGTGCAAAACCAGTGTCATCCATCAGGAATCGCTTTCGTCTGTTTGAGAGGAGTGAAACTTGTCCGACTCGCCAGTTTGAATGGATGGTTCAGGCGACTGAAAACCAAGCTGTTCCGGGTTTTTAAAGGTCAGTGTCCGATACGGGAATGGAATTTCAATTCCGGCTCCATCCAGTTCTCGCTTGATCGCCGCAACCACCTCGTCGCGACTGCGACGGATATCCAAGGGCTTGGATCCGGCCCACCAGGCAACCTCAAAGTTGATGCTGGAGTCCGCGAATTCTTTTGCAAAGACCTCGACAGTCCGCTTGCCTTGGACACTCTCGCAAGACTGAACCGCTTGCTTGATCACATCGCGAGATTGATCGACGTCTTCGTCGTAGGCGACCCCACAGATGATTCTCACTCGACGCTGTGGCTGACTGGTTAGCACGTCCACATTGTTTTTGAACAGCGTCGCATTGGGAACGACGGCCAACTCACCATCCAGCTTGCGGATCAAAGTGTTGCGAATCGTGATTTGCTTGACCTCTCCTGTCACGTCACCACAGGTGATGAAGTCACCTCGGTCAAACGGGTAGCCCCACAAAATCAAAATCCCGGCGAAGAAGTTTTCGAAGATATCCTTGAATGCAAAACCGATCGCGACGGAACCCAGCCCCAGCACGGTCAAGGCCTTGGAGGGTGTCATCCCGGGAAAAGCAACAACGGTTGCGATCAGCAACCCCACAATCCAGATTGCAATCAACGTCAATTGATTGATCAAGTCCTTGAGACTGGTTCGCATCCCGCGTTTGTCCAGCAATCGGTGAATCACCCAGCTCGCGAGCTTCGAAAGCAATGACGTGATGAGAACCACCACCAACGCCGCGACCAACAAAGGAGACCGAACCAGAAAATCGGTCCACAGCGAGTCCAGGGATTTGCTGACGACATCGCGGGTTGATTCCAAATTCACCGCACTGTCAATCGCCAACTCGTTGATCACCGCGACCACGTCTTCCGTTTTCCGAGCCACGTTCTCGGCCCACTGCCGGTGTTCGTCCGTGTCAGCCTTCCCTCGGATCGTGACAATGCCGCTTTGCAACTGGACCTCCACATCGGTCAGCCAGCCAGCGTTTTGGGCGGAGTCAAAAATCTCCGTCAGTCGATCACGAATCGCATCGTCGTCGACAATGTTCTGCACGGCGACGGTTTCCGCGGGAGCATTGGTTTCCACCGTGGGTTCCGTCTCGTTTGCGTCTTGCCCCTCCGCGTGATTCAGGCTCACGAAGAGGCACACACAGAACGCTGTCCAGACCGACCACCGACGCCCGCGACTGAATTGTGAATCAGTTTTCATCTTGCCAGGCCTGTTCGAGAGTACGGATGGGTTCTTCGATCAACTGGTTGAGCGTCTTGCAGTCTGAGATCTGAATCACGCGTTCCAGGGACGCAATGAAATACTGCGAAACATTTCGATCACCACGAACATAGGGAACCAACTGCCAAATCATTGACTGAACGAAATCCGCCCGCGTGACCTCCGTCGTGATGATTCGCAGCTCCTCGTTCTCATCCATGCGGTAGCGTGTCGGCAGCTTTCGCTGTGACAGCTGAATCAATCCATCCGACAACCAGTCGATGCACTGCATGGCAGTGAAGGGGTCATTCACGCCCGGCGACAGCGCCCGGGTCGCGACTTCCACAAATTCGTTGAGGATGAAAAACACATCCTGAGTCGGCGTGCGTGAATAGCCAATCGCGAAGCCGCGTCGAATCTGACGTGCGTCGTCGTCGCTCCAGCCCGTGATTCGGGTGACCTCAGCAATGACTTCACTGCGGCAGACAAAATCTCCCGGACGCTTGACCAATCGCACCACCGCTTGCTGTTCCTTCGCAAACCGAATCAGTTGCTCGTCGTCGATCCCTTGCAGGTACCCCGCCCCCTCCGACGTCACCACATGCAGAAAATCATTGGAAAGACTCGGGACATCCTGCTCTTCCTCCAAGGCTTGTCCCATCGTCTCAGGATACAACTCGTCAAATTTGTTCGACATGTCGATCGATAGCCGACGCAGCACGGTCGAAATGTGAATGCTGTCAGGCACATGGTGAATGAAGTAGATCAGCTCACCGACACTGGCGATGGTCAGCACCAAACTGAGAAACAACGAAAGCTGTGGAACAAAGGCCTCCACCGTCAAGTCCCAACTCTCAGGAACCGACCCGCCGCGCACGACCCGCAACACCAGCAAGCAATACAGAAACGTCGCGACGAATGTCCCCAACGTGATTTGGTTGCCGCGATCTCGCATGAAGTTGTCCAGCAATCGCGGACCAAAGTGCGATGTTGCATGCGACACCGCGAGAATCGTCAACGAAAATGTGACGCCGGCGACCGTGATCATCGATCCTGCGACCGTCGCCAACAACGCCCGAGCCCCGTCGGGTTGATTCATCGACGTGAACCAATAGTCCTGCAACCAGGTGTACCCGAGGGTACGGTCAAGCCAGATCGTCAACTGGGAAAGCACGATCGCTGAAAAGACCATCAACGAGGGAATGAACCAGTAGCTTCCTTTGATTCGGTAAATGAGCTGTTGCAAGGTAGCCTTCATGCGATCAAGTTCGCCTCACCCTCGACGGTTTCGTCGTCCTCGGTCGCTCGCAGCACTTCGCCTTGCTCTGGGCCCAAGTCTCCTTCGCCAACCGACGTGGTGGGTTCGGTGACTGACGGAGACCTCTGCGGCAGTGCAGGTGGCGTGGTAGGCAACTGATCCACCATCTGCACGGGCACACCTCGAGGGAAAACCAATTCGCGAGCTTCATCGGGCATGCTGATTCCTGCTTCCGTGAGTTTCTGTTTCACCAGTCGGATGACACTGCTGCTGACCTTCAGAGGCGAATGCGTCGTTTGGTCGAACCAGTAGTAGACACGCAAATTGACGGTCGCTGACCCCAGCGATTCAACAATCGCAATGGCCGCCGGATCATCCACCACGCCAACGTGATCCTTCAAGACCGACATCACGATCTCCTGAGCTTCCACGATTGAATCTTCAAATCCTATCCCCACGGTGAAATCCTGGCGGCTCAGCGGGGTCGCGGTGTAATTGATGATCTTCCCTTTGAAGACCGTGCTGTTGGGCATCTGAATCTGGTTGCCTTCCAGGGTGTTTAAAACCGTCCCGCGCGTCGTGACCTTGCGAACAAAGCCCTTGGCCCCTTCCACTTCAATCAGATCACCGACCCGGAATGGATGATTGAGCGAGAGCAGGATGCTGGCCAAGTAGTTTTCGGCGATGTCTCGAAAAGCAAATCCCAAAGCCAATCCAACCAAACCGGTGCCGCCCAAAACCGTGACCGCCAATCGGGTCAGCCCCGAAACCCGAAGAGCGACGTAGGTGCCGATGATGAAGATCAGCACCGCAACCACGTTCCCGGCAACTTGACGCAACAGCGAACTTTCAATCCGCGAACGAGTGAACCAACGTGTCAATCCAGCTCCAACTCGGGCCAGGAAATAGGACACGATTGAAACTGCGATCGCAACCAGCACGAGCGGCAACACTCCGGTCGCCTCGCGGCCGAGTTGCTTGAGGGATGCTATCGCGGGAGCAAAATTCCAAAGAGGCAACTCAGCGACTTTGAGCCGATTGACAACCGCAACCACGTCAGACGTTTTGATTGCCGTCGACTCGGCCCATTCTCGATGACTCTTTGTGTCCGATGTGCCGCTGAGAAACGCGACACCACGATCGACCTTCACCTCCGGTTTGTCGAACCAGCCGGTCGCCTCCATGATCTCCTGCAACCGTGACTCGATTCGCTGATCACTGTTGACGGGATCGACCTGCACTTCGTCGGCGACCTGCACTGCCTTCTTCGTCGATTCCGTTTCACTGCCAGTCACTTCCGCGGCCACATCGTCGGCGGTTGGAGTTTCGTCTTGTGAAAGGGCATGCTCTCCACACACGGCCAAGCCGAGCACCAACACAAGCAGCGCCCTGCACGAAACATTCATCAACCGAATCATAAAGCCACACCGGGTGCAGGGAAGAAACAAAATTGGCACGGGGGCCTGGAAGAAGCGTACCAGCAAGAAGGGCACAGAAGGATCGGACGCCCCAGGGCTCGGATTCGAGCCTGGGCATCATGGTGCCTGCAGAGGAAATCCTGGCAGCCGACCTAAAAGTCGACGCGGTTGTTCTTGCTATCGAAGCGGGCTTCGTAGTCGATCTGAACCAGATAGTCTTTCAGTGCGACCACTTCACGGATATCCAGCTCGTCTTTGATCGAATCAACCGCTTCTTCCATGCGTTTGACCATTCGGTGAACCTTGATGAAATCGAACTCTCGGTATTCAGTCTCCGGCTGATATCGTTTTGCCAAGGTCTTTTCGATTGGACGGCGGTACGGTTCCAACACGGGACTGTCCAGCGGTTCGGGCCAGAAAATTTCGCCGGTTTCTCGCTTGATTTGATTCTCATTCAAACGATCAGGCTTCTGAGAGTTCGCGATCTTCATTCGATCGGACGCTGACAAGCGATCCTTCTCAAGTTGCTCCTCTCGCAACTCCTTGAGGTCATAGTAGAGCTCGACAGACTCTTTCCTGTTCTCGAGTTGTTTCGCGATGGCCTCTTGAAATCGCTTCGCCGAAAGCGAACGCAGGACGGCTCCACGCCCCAACCCTTCGGCTAAATCGCCTCGAGATTCCAGCACGTCGCCTGCGACGGTGGATGCACCATCGTTGTCAAACAAACCGTCGTCCGCGTGAGTGATCGTGATCGCGAATAGCACCGTCAGTGCTGTGACTGCGATCGCGACGGCGGCGTGTCGGGAGTGGGTTGAATGTGTCATCGTTGGTCCCCATCGTTGAGTGCTTGCGAAGTGTTTGGTTTGAGAGGATCTACGCAAACACCGTTCCAATTGGCGTTGGCCTGAAATTCGCTACTCAATTGGCACCTCCCTTCTCACTTGCGAATCAACGCAAAAAAAAGGGAAACCATGACGTCCGTCAACAATCTGAAATCCATTCGAGGGTACAACTCCCACCAACTTCAGCCTCGCCTTTCCAAAGTCACCCATGCCTGATGCCTGTCCGACAGACGCGGACGATTCCACCCCTTCCGCGAGACGCATTGATTCCATTGAGCCCTTTGATCCACATCCCCTTTGCCGTGGAGGCTGGCTGCAAACACTCTCGGTCAAATGGTTGAATCCACAGCTCGATTTGCAATCTCGACCGGATGCCATCGCCATCTCAGTGCCCGACGATCACACGCCTCCGGACGAGATGAGTGGCTACTACTTTCCAGCCACGCAGAACTCTGGAAGCAAACCACTGGTGACGATATTTCATGGGATGGGCGGCCACGCGCTCAGCCGGTACATGCGTTCGCTTGGGCAACGGCTCAACACCAGCGGATTTGATGTCTTGCTTTGGAACCACCGCGGCGCAGGACGATCCTCCTCAAATTGCTCGCGATTTCATCACCCGGGCTTGACCGCGGACATTTGCCATCTGACCGAACACCTGAAAGCAGAACGATCAGACTGGACCAGAAACGGTCTCGCCTGCGTTGCGTTCTCTCTAGGAGCCAATGTGATGTTGAAGTACTTGGCAGAATCGGGTTCGAAGTCGAACTTCGACGCCGCGGTCAGTGTGTCCGCCCCGCTCGACATGAGCATCACTTCACGAAATCTACAAACGGGATCGAACCGCGTGTTCGATCAATACCTGCTGAACAAACAACGCGATGAACTCCTCCGAAGCTCGGCAAAGCTGACTGAGAAAGAACGAGGCACGCTCGAATCAGTCTCCTCCGTCTGGGAGCTCGATGACGAATTCACAGCGCCCCGTTTTGGGTACGAGGGAGCAGAAGCCTATTACGCAGACAACTCAGCGATCGATTCCCTGCAAAGGATCCGCACGCCGACGCTACTGTTGCATGCGAAAGACGATCCCGTTGTTGTTCCGGATGTCTTCGAAGGCATTGAATGGGAAAACAACGTGGCTTTGCACCCCATACTGTGCGATTCCGGTGGTCACACGGGATTCCTTGATCGGAACCGTCAGCGCTGGCATGAATCCGCGGCCATCGCATTTTTCGAATCGTTTCAGTGAGCAACCGGAACGATGATCAACAGGAACCCGCGACTTTGAGACGAGACTCACAAAAAAGTGGCTGGACCGACGTACGCCGATCCAACCACGTTGCTCTTGATGCTGCCTCCCCATTTCAGTTCAAGCCTCGTATCGTTCCATCGAAACGGGATCACATGTCTGCAGGGTTTGGGCAGCGGTGTTCAGCTTGGCCTGGTCCCCTTCAATCACGATCAGCGAAGAACCAGCGTTCAGGTTGGATTCGTAATTGGCACTCGACTTCTCATCCAATCCCCAGCGTTTGACAGACGCAAGCAGACCACCACCAACAGCTCCGGCCGCCATCCCTGCGATCGGTCCTGCGACCAAGAACGGCCCGATCATCGTTGGCGCTGCGAGCAGCGCTCCAATCGCGCCGCCCGCAAGCGTCGCTGCGCCGGTCGTCTTTTCGGGTGGTGGTGACGAAGCCCGATCACTGCTGCCGCTGCCAGACACAACGTCATGTCGCTGGTCAGCCGCAGTGATGACACTGAAGTCAGCGGCTTGATACCCATCTTTCTGAAGTGCCTCGACGGCGATCGCCAACTTTTCGCGGCTGGAATACTCGGCAACCAAGCATTGATGACTCATGACTTTTCTTTCTTTCTTTGTGGGCGGTCTAAAAACGGCTTCGGGAACGGGTGCAACCTCACAACAACACGATCAGTCTTCCCGTTCGGCTTCAAACAGCATCACTTTGCTTCCTTTCGGAGATTGAAACTCCTTCGGCCGATCGGCGCCCGGCAAGGCATAGCAAAGTTCAAACTCGTCACCCTCCTCCATTTGAATGATGCCGAGCGATTTCATCGGAGGCATTCCTTTCATCTCGGTTGTCATGTCGATCTGAACGGGCTTCTTCGTTTCGTCAACGGTGAACAAGGCTCGGTACACCTCACGCTTCTCGCGATCGTAGGTGATGATCATGTTCTTCTCGATCTTCATGATTGTCCCCTCCAATTCATCCTCGGGAATCTCTTCCCCCTGATTCACGCCCTCTTCCACGTCCCAAACGCCTGCCAAGCGTTTGAGCAGCGGCTGCGTGTGTTCGTCACCCTGAGCTGGAACGATGGAGGCGAAGACGAGACAAGGCAAAACGGCGAACATCGAATAGCGTGACATAGCAATGGTCCTTCGCGGAAGCAGATATATGGTTGAGACCCGCCGAGGACAGGCGAGTTGCCCTCGTCACCCCCGGTGAGCCAACGCTGCGGAAAGCGGAGCGTTCTGAACCTGACAACGAACGCAATCGCCATACCACCTGGATTCGACAGGCTCACGTATTTCCTCACCGAAACGCTGACGCCTCAATTGGTCGGCAAATCGGAGGGCCTGCCTCGTTGCACTGGACGACAACCGACCAAGGTGCTCGGGGAAGCACCGGCAACGCCTCGCCACCCCACTCGAATGTGCGCCCTGGTTGAAATCAAGTCGTGAGTTCTCGAACCAAGACAAAGGGTTTTGATCAACGCCCGCTATACCCAAAACGTCATCTCAACCGAGGACTTGAAAATCCGAACAGGTTTTGGCCCACGAAATGCGTTTCTCATCCCACGCCATCTCAGACGAGATTGCAAGCAAGACAAAACACATTCAAAAAGGAGTTCAACTCATGGTTAATCGTCAAGAACTGCAGGGTCACTGGAACGAAGTCAAAGGTCGCCTGAAAGAGAACTGGGGCCAATTGACCGAGGACGACCTGCAACAAGCACGCGGCTCAGCCGAGCAACTTGTCGGCGTAGTGCAGCAAAAAACGGGTGCCACTCAGAACGAGATCGAGAAGTTTCTCGACAGCGTGCTGAATCGCAACTTCGGTGACCAGGCCTCCGAAACCGTCCAGCAGTACAGTGAGGCAGCCCAAGCCGCCGCCGCGGATGCCGCCGCCTACGCTCGCCAGAATTACCAGCGTCTGGCCTCCCAGTCCGGCGAGTACGGGGCCAAGTTGGCCGACACCGTGCGAACCCGTCCAGGCGAATCACTCGCGATCGCATTTGGATTGGGAATCGCCGCTGGCGCACTGTTGTTCTTCGGAAACAAGAAGTGATCATGGCGACCACGTTAGCAACCAAGAAGCAGTCCGCGGCGATCAAGCAGCGAATGGCTGAGATCCGAACGGAACTTCCTTATGAGGTCGACGACGCTCGCGTTCGTGTGCGCCAATTGACGGATTGGAAGTACCACATGTCTCGACACCCTCTGCCAATCTTGGCAGGTGTCGCGGCCCTCGGGTTCTTGATCGTGCCCAATCGACGCAGACCGGACCGGATCATCATTCGCGAAAGCTCGCGTCCTGAGCAAACGTCTCCGGAACCTGCCAAGAAAGGGCTGATGGCTGGGATTGCCGGGACCGTGATGACTCTCGCGATTCGGCAGGCCAGCACCGTGGCAGCTCATCAAATCAATCGCATCCTGACCAACCGAACGTCCACATGATTGCTCCCGCACATTCTCGTCCACCCAGACGCATCGAGTTCGACGACGCTCTTCCGGAGTCACTCGGGCTCGATGCGGATGGCAAGACACCCAGCAAACTGAAGTTCATCAACCAATCCGTTGCCAAGTACCCAACCGCCTCGCTTGTCGCGGCGGGCGTCTTTGGCGTGGCTCTTGGTTGGATCGTTAAACGCCGACCCGTGTGATCGACATGCCAAACAATGCCAGCATTCAAAAAGTCCTCCGGGATGTGCTTGACCTCTGCGAACTGCAACTGCAGTTGATGTCGGTCGATGCTCAGGCTGCGAAACGCAAACTGACCACCGCGGCAATCTTTGCACTCATCGCGCTCGCACTCGCGGGATCCGCGTTGACCGTGTCCCTGGTTGGCTTGGGATTCCTACTCGACGAGATGACGGAATTGTCGACGGGTGGCGCCTTGCTGACGCTCGCCGTCGTGACCTTTGCCGTTGTGGGCAGCTTCCTGTTCATCGCTGCGAAGGCAATCCAGGCCGCGACCGATGCAATGTCCGAAACCAAGTCGGAGTTGGCTGAAAACGTTCGTTGGCTCAAGGCCACGATGCTTTCGCCGTCCACTTCCGCACGAAATCAGCTGCGTCGAGAGTCCTTTCAAACGCATCGTGAGCCGCCTCACTATCACTCACCCGAACCTGTCACTCCACTTCCTCAAAGGTAATTGTCATGAACGAAGCAACCACACCACAGACCCAAACCGGTTCTTCCTCGAACACCGCGAATATGAACGGCATGTCGGACCAAGCACGTGATGCGGCCGATCGTGTTGCACATGGCGCGATGGACTTCAGCCGCGACGCGGCTCAACACTACGTCAAGGAGCCGGCACAAGACTTGTTCGCGCTGGCGAAGGCTTACGCGAAGGACCATCCCGACGTGGCTGCTTGCTGGGCATTCGGCTTGGGCGTCATGGTCGGCTGGAAACTCAAGCCGTAAGCGTGGCCCCGCCCCGCGGGCGAATTCCCTTCCGCGTTCCAACCGATGGCACGCTTCAAAATTCTTTCCGAGCAACCGCATCTGGTTGCTCGTTCACCAAGGACATCTCCCATGCACGAACAACTTGAACAGCTCAAGGAACGGACCACAGATCTGTTTGCAGACGAACCCGATGGCCGCAACCAAGGCATTGGGCAGACTGAAAATGCCATCGCTTTCGCAGCAGCGATCGGCTGCACCTTTCTGGTTCGACAAGCGTTGCAAGTGGGATGGCGTGCTGCCTTGAAGCGAGATCCACCGAAAAACCCAGCTTCCCATGAGGTTCAGTGGCGAGAGGCATTGATGTGGGGCGCGGTGTCGGGCGCCATCGTCGGTGCTGCCCGGATTGCTTCCCGCCGGGCATCCTCCTCGGCCTATCGCTCAATGCGATCCGTCTCATGATGATCGAACAGAGTCTGCTTGACCGCTTGCAAGCCCTGTCGCGTTCCCACGCCATGAAAATGCGAGAGGTGCGCCGCTACCTCCATCGACATCCGGAACTCTCTGGCCAGGAGTATCGCTCGACTGACTTCCTCGCCGAGATCGTCACCGATCTGGGACTCCATCCCAAGCTCGCCGACGACAACCGTGGTTTGTACGTCGACATCGGGGAAGAACTGCAACTCGGACGAACCGCCATCCGCGCCGACATTGATGCGCTGCCGATTCAGTCGCTGGTCCAACAGGAATACGCCAGCGACACCGAGCAAGTCATGCATGCCTGCGGGCATGACGCTCACTCTGCGATCGCCTATGGCGTCGCTGCGATCCTCGCGGAACTCGCTCGCGATGGCTTTCCTGTTAACTCCCGCGTGATCTTTCAACCGGAAGAAGAAACCAGCCGCGGCGGGCTTCACATGATTCGGTCGGGCGCCCTCCAAGGAGTGAGATCGGCAATTGCACTGCACGTGGACCCCACGCGTCCTGTCGGCACCATCGGAATTCGCGAGGGAGCCTTCACGGCGGGATGTGATCTGTTCACGGTGGAGATGACCGGCCCCGGTGGCCACGGCGCAAGGCCTCATTTGACCGGCGACTTGGTCGGGGCGGCTTCCCAATGGGTGACGGATATCTACCGTCGTGTTCCCCGCGCGATCGACGCACGCGATGCGGTTGTGATCAACGTTGGCAGCTTTCACACCGGAAATGCACCCAACGTCGTCCCTTCCAACGCCTCGCTCAGCGGCACCCTTCGCACGCTCTCATCCGAAAGCGCCGAGCGCGCAAAAGAAATGATGGCAGAGATTTCGCGAGCGATTGCATCGATTCATTCCTGCCGAATTGACTTGAACTTCGGGCAACACACACCGCCTGTTATCAACGACGTCACCGTCGCTCGGCGACTTCGAAAAGCGGGCGAGGAGATTCTGGGCGAAGCAAACGTACGTGAAATCACGCAACCCAGCATGGGTGCCGAGGACTTTGCGTTCATGGCACAGCAGGTCCCCGCCGCCATGTTCCGACTCGGCGTTGCGGGCATGGACCTGGGCAGCGAACCGCTTCACACACCCAAGTTCGACATTGACGAATCCGCGTTGCCGATCGGCGCCAGCGTCCTGGCTCTGGCTGCGTTCCAAGACACGGCAGATTCCGATTCGTCATTCAACGAATTTCCAAATTTGAATTCGCCTCGCTTTCAGTGACTCAGTCCGGCGCTGTCGCGCACGGAATCACTGTCGTCCTCCCCTGACTTCGTTCCTGTCCCGTCCGGTATCCAATCGGCGGTCCACTGTTTGATTGGAGATCCCTCATGTCGTACACCATCCCGACCATCGGCGTCGAAGAAGAATACCAACTGGTCGACCCTCAAAACGGCGAATTGATCCCGAACTGCAAGGAGGTGATGCAGACGATTCGTCGCAATCGTGGCTCCCAGGAGGTCGGATCAGAAATCCAACATGAACTGCATCTGAATCAAATCGAGATGGCTTCCGATGTTTGCAGCAGCCTGGAAGAGGTTCGAAATGCCCTCCATCAAACGCGTCACCTGTTGATCGAAGCCGCCCGATCAAACGAGACCGAGCTTGCCGCAGCCGGCACGAATCCGCTGGCAGTGCCCGAAGATGAGGCCCTGACACCCAAGGACCGATACCTGGCGATGACAGATCGATACCAACAGATCGCTCGCGAATTGTTCATCTTCGGCTGTCACGTGCATGTCGCGATGGAAGACCGAGAACTCGGGATTCAAGTCATGAACCGTTGCCGGCGTTGGCTCCCAATCCTGCAAGCGATCACCGCCAACTCGCCATTCTGGAACGGAGTGGACACGGGCTACGCGAGCTACCGCCGTGAACTGTGGGCTCAATGGCCGATGGCCGGGCCGCCCCCACAGTTCGAGTCACTCGCTGACTATTCAAGGTGCGTTGATGACTTGGTGGCATGCGGCGCGATCCGAGACGAAAGCTTTCTCTACTGGGACATCCGATTGCCAACTCGTGTGCCAACCATTGAGTTTCGAGCGGCGGACGTCATGACCCATGTGGAGGAAACGGTCGGGTACGTGGGGATTGTCCGCGCCATCGTGATGCTAGCGATCTCGGAAGCAGAGCATCAACGCCCCATCGCGGCGATCCATCCTTCTGTCCTTTCCTATTCCATTTGGCACGCCGCCCGGTATGGAATGAGTGATCAGTTGATCGATCCGGCGTCCTGCGAAAAGATCCCCGCCGCCGACCTGCTCGCGCGTCTGATGGCAGCTCTTCAACCAGCTCTGCTTGCCACCGGCGAAGCCCGCCCGGTGGAAGCCTTCGTCAACCAATTGCTCGCGACGGGGACTGGCGCGGACCGCCAACGCCGTGGCGGAAATTTGAGCAACGTGGTCGCTCAGGTGGTCGCCGAAACAGTCCCCACGGCCATGGCCACTTGAATGTTGGCCCGAAAATTGCTCGGCCATCAACCAAACTGATCGACAAACGATTCTTCAAACGATAATCTCTCACACTGGGTGATCTCCTATGGCAGCAGGCACCGCTCTTCAAGCCCCTCACAATGAGACGGGGGCCCAATCCGCTCCTCGCTCAAAGTGGTCAAAATCCATGCCCAGCCTTCTTGTCATCGACGATGACCGAACCATCTTGGCGCTCGCCGAGAGAGCGTTGGCTCCCATCGCGGACGTGTCGGTCGCCGCCGATGCCGCAACCGGACTGAACCAAATCCGGGAGGGCAATTTCGATGCGGTGCTTCTGGACATTCAGCTCCCTGACCAAAATGGCCTCGCCGTTTACTGTGAAATTCGCGAGCACGATCGACGCATCCCCGTGATCTTCATGACGGTGGAAGCGGCCAGCAAAACCGCGATCGAAGCGATGCAACTGGGGGCGTTCGACTACATCGCCAAGCCGCTCAACGTCGAGTCGCTTCGTGACCTGGTTGAGAAGGCGATCGAACAGCGGCAAATTAGCAGTGTCCCAGTCGCGATCTCTGCCGATGACGAGGGCGGAGACCAATCCGCCGAACTGTTCATCGGTCGCTCACCGGTCATGCTGGACGTTTTCAAGGCAGTCGGAAAGGTCGCCAAGCAGGACGTTCCCATTCTCGTGCGAGGCGAGAGCGGGACGGGCAAGGAGTTGGTTGCTCGGGCATTGTTTCAATACAGCCATCGCAGCGACGAAACCTTTCTCGCGGTGAACTGCGCTGCACTCCCAGACAATTTGCTCGAGAGCGAACTGTTCGGCCACGAAAAAGGAGCCTTCACCGGCGCCGAATCGCGGCGGATCGGTAAGTTTGAACAGTGCAACGGCGGAACCCTGTTTCTCGACGAAATCGGAGACATGGCACCGTCGGTTCAAGCCAAGGTTCTTCGCGTGCTGCAGGAACAACGCTTTGAACGCGTCGGTGGCAATAAAGAGCTGACCACCAACGTCCGCATCATTGCCGCTACAAACCGACCACTCGAACAGATGGTGGTGGACGGAGACTATCGAGAGGACCTGCTGTATCGTCTCAACGGGGTCACCATCGAACTGCCGCCACTGAGGGATCGCCTGAGTGACGTGCCCGCGTTGATTCGATTCTTCCTGGCGCAAGCCAAGATAGAATTCAACAAACCTGACCTGGAAGGCCTGTCCCCCGAAGCGGTTGACTTGCTGACAGTTTACGAGTGGCCCGGAAACGTTCGCCAACTTCGCGCCGTCATCCGTCGCTGTGTTCTCGACACAGTGATGCCTGTGATCACACCGGACACCCTGCCGGACGCGATTGCTGGTCCCAGACCAAACGGAAACAAACCCGATGCAAAGTCGGCTGAAACACTCGAAAACCAAGCCCCCGGCAGTCAGCTTCCACAACTGGTGAAGCGACTGTTGAAGGAGAAGTCGACGAATGTGTATGGTGAAGCGATGGAGTACATGGAACGTTTCGTCATCCTGCAGGTCCTGCAAGCGACCGACGGCAATCAAAGCCAGGCCGCTGAAATTCTAGGAATCACCCGTGGGAAACTTCGAGACCGAATCAATTCGTACAACATCGTTCTGAAGAGCGACATCGCGGTTGAGTCCTGAGTTCGTCAATCATTCTTTGCCTCATTGCCGGTGTCCGGCCGAACATTCCATGCGTTGCTTGTTGATGCACCGCTTGAATGGATACGAATTCAGTTGACACCCACCTCCATTCCATCCCTGTGAAAGGCACTCGTGCCCGATCAGACATCCCCCTCAACCCTCCTATGAACGAAGCCCAACGCGAACGTTTTGCTGCTGCTCTTCAGCGAGTTGCCGGCGACGAAGACATGCTCGTGATGCTCGCCAACATTGCTGCCGAAGACGGGCCTCCGATGCTGAAACAGGTTCACGAATCCGTCGACAATGGCGACTGGAACGAGGCCGCTCGAACGGGACATGCGCTCAAGGGACTGCTGAGCACCTTTGAAGCTGGTTCACCAGTCGATCAACTGCAGCCATTCATTGATGCTGCCAGAAGCGAAGACGCCGCCGCTGCCCAGCGTACCCACGCATCGGTGGAACCCAAGCTCGAGCAGCTGATGGTGGAAATTGAGACGCTTGCTCGCGGCGTTGAGTGACGACCGCTCAAAGCCCACCAGGGAAATGGCAAAACAAGCTTTTGACACAAAAAGCTGACGCCGCCTGCGATGCGGTCCTGCGTTCAGGACAAGGATGTGCGGGGTGGCATCGCCGTCCCTGCTGGTGACTCCTCATCCGACGACGCTTGCATTCGGCTGACATCGTCATAAACGGACTGAATCTTCCCAACCACCGCGTCCAGTTCGCCACCACGATGAATCGTGATTTCCGGCCGCTGCTCCTTCGCCCTGTCCTTCAACACGACTGACAGCGGTGGGCTGTTTCGAGAATGCCGCTTCCAACCGCTGGTCGACAAATTCTGGCAGAGCGATTCGACGCGGGCATGATTCAGTGTTTGGCTTGGCTCCAGTGCATCGCAGCACAGCGTCGCCAACTCAGACAGCATTGCCTCAAGTTCAGGTGAAAGTTTCATCTTGGTCTCCGGGAAGGTTGAGTAGTGTCACACCATCGGGAATCGCGAGCCTCAACTGGAGGCCCACATGATCATCGCAACCACGCCTGATACCACCGCGAGAACAGCCAAGTAGCTGAGTGCAACGAACAAGAAGGGTGCCCCGGGTGATTCCTCACCGAGTGGACGCTCGTTATCAGTAACAGCCTTCTTTGTTTCTTCGAGAATGCCAGTTTCATTGGCCATGATGAAGTTCCTTCGTTTGAGTGCGCCCCAGCGAAGTGACGGGGCCAACAGGCTGAAGAGAAAGCAACGGCCGTGCCACTCAGCGCCGCTTTGCAGCGCCGACGACATTTCGGATCCATTCCCACGCCAGCGATCCAAATGCCGCTCACGGCTGGTTGCGGCCGACAGCGTGATTTTGCACCAACCTGAACGATCCGCTGTCAGTTCAGCCGTTGCCCGGGTGGAAAACAATCGCTTCATGCAGAACAAGAGTCGCTTCGAGACACAGCAGACGCTCTTCCTAGGCACGACCGCGGTGAGTTGGCACACCCTTTGCCATCTTAGTCATCTCGCGGCACCAACACGATCTCCAGATCAGGCTCATCGCCGCTGCCCTGATCCTCTTAGGAAAGAACCAAAATGAACAAGACATTCTTCATGACGTTGTTGTCAGCTTCCTTGGCACTTGCAACGACCGGTTGCGACGTGGAACAAACTCGCGATGGCGAAATGCCGTCTGTCGATGTCGACGTGCAAGGTGACTCGGGGCAACTCCCTGAATACGACGTCGACGCACCCGACGTCGACATCTCAACCAAAGAAAGCAAAGTCAAAGTGCCCGACGTGGACGTCGACATGAAAGAGAAGACGATCGAAGTTCCTGATGTTGACATCGACCTTCCCGCCGACGAGTGAACCATTGACTGATCGCGTTGACATTCGTCCCACGCGACCAACGTCCCTTTCACTTTTCCTCCCGTTCACCGGAGCGCCAAAATGACAACCATTGCAAAAAACGAAAACACCGTCCTGAAAGTTCTACTCGCGATTCTGCTGCCGCCCTTGGCTGTCTACATGGACAAGGGCGTTGGGACTCAGTTCCTTCTGAACATCGTGCTGACCTTGGTCGGATTTTGGATCATCGGAATCATCCACGCCTTGATTGTCGTGCTCTAATTCCCATCGCCAGGCGTCGGAATCATCCCGATTGAATTGGGCGCTCCGGTATCATCCGCGGCACCCGAGTGCTGCGTTGCAATCGCCGCCCAATTCTTCGTCATCCCGCCTGTTGGACGCCACCTCCGCCTCGGAAAGAACTCGATGTTCGAAAAATGGATTGATATTTCCTCGACTGAGATCGCAGGGATTCTTTTGACAGCGTTCTTTGCGTACGCCGCGGTGATGGTTTACACACGCGTCACGGGCCTACGCAGCTTCTCAAAGATGTCGGCTCCTGATTTTGCGATGACCATCGCGACCGGATCCATCCTGGGTGCAACCATTTCGCAGCCATCTCCCACCTTGTTTGCAGGATCGCTGGCGCTGCTGTCCCTGTTCACGCTTCAGTGGGCCGTCGCGTTCTTCCGCCGTCGCTCGAGAAAGTTCAGCGCGTGCATCGACAACCAACCGGTTCTGTTGATGGCAGGCTCCACGATCCTTCACGAAAATCTTCATCGAGCGAATTTGACTGTAAACGATTTGATGGGAAAACTGCGAGAGTCCAACGCCTGCAGCCTCAACGATGTCCAAGCGGTTGTCTTTGAAACCACCGGTGATATTTCTGTCCTGCATTCGAAATCGAACGAACCCATTGATCCGCTCCTGTTGCAGAACGTTTACGATGCACAGCGACTGATCGCTGATTGAACCGCTCACAGCACTCGGCGTGACCGTCGGCCGATCCCCTCCAACATTGCCAGAACACTTCATTTTGCCACGAGTCGCACTCCTCGGACCACGGGACGTCAGATGCTGACCACATTCAACTCAGTCATCTATTTGCTGTTCGCTGTGCTGGCACTTGGCTCGCTTGCGCCATTGAGTTCGCATCCTCACTGGTTCATTCGTGGTTGGGACTACCCTCGCGTTCAAATTGTGTTGATTGCGATTGTCGCCGCCGTCGCATTCTTCGCGGTGAATTCCTTCGGCGCAGAACCTCCTGCCATCAGCTGGAAATCGATCACCGTTCTCGCCGTCGCCATCGCGGCTTGGCACCTGTTTCGGATCGTTCCTTACACCTTTGTTGCGCCAACCCAAGCCACCGCCTGGGATCCGCCCCAATCCAGTGGCGTCTCCGCTGAACAACGTCGATTCCGGATGCTGGTGACCAACGTGGAAATGGAAAATGGCCAGTTCGAACAATGGTCGCGGGTCGTTGAACAGACGGATGCCGACGTGGTCATCGCAGCGGAGATCGACGGGCGATGGACATCGACCCTCGAAAAGTTGAAGCCGATCTTCCCGCATCAAATCATCTACCCGCAAGACAATTGGTACGGGATGGCGATGCTGTCTCGGTTACCAATTCTCGAAAGTGAAATTCGGTTTCGAGTCCAAGACGATGTCCCTTCGATCGACGCGATGATTGAGCTTCCCAGCGGCGAAGCCATCCGCGTGATCGGAGTTCATCCGCGTCCTCCAGAACCCATCCGCGACAACGACGCGACAGCTCGCGACGCGGAGTTGGTTCTGTGGGGAAAAGAACTGGCGGAAGACGATCGTCCGATCGTGATCGGTGGCGACTTGAACGACGTTGCTTGGTCACCATCCACCCGATTGTTCTTGCGACTGAGCCAACTGCTGGATCCTCGTCGAGGCCGCGGCTTCTACAATTCCTTTCACGCCGATCACGTTTGGATGCGATTCCCGCTCGACCATGTTTTTCACTCCACCCACTTTGCGATCCGCGAACTCAAACGCATGGAGCATGTTGGTTCGGATCACTTTCCGATTCTCATCGACCTGCAATATCAACCCGTGCTGAAAGACGAGCAACGCCCTTTGGAGGAAAAGGCCAGCGATGAGGAAGAGGCCGAAGAAAAGCTGCGTCGAGCCGCTGAGTCAGAGGAGATCAACACCGTCTCGGCCTTCTTTCCCGCCCGAACGCCGTCGATCACCTGAGCCATGCGGAATCCACGAATGGCAAAGTGGATCGCCTACGGCGTGCACATGTTCACCGCGTCCGGCATCATCCCTGCCGCGTTTGCGATGCACGAGATCACGCAGCCCGACTGTGATCCGCGCTGGGTCTTTGGGTGGCTCTTGTTGACCACCCTCATCGATGCCGTCGATGGTCCGCTTGCACGCCGCTTTCACGTGAAGACGCGAGCTCCGGCAATCGACGGCAGGACGATCGATGATCTGCTGGACTACCTCACCTTCGCGTTCATTCCGCTGATGCTGGCCTGGCGAATGGGTTGGATGCCAGTCGGGTTTGGCTTCACAGTTTCCTTGGCGATGGGAGCCAGCCTGTTCGGATTCGCTCATCGCGAAGCCAAGGACGAGCGTCACGGCTTCTTTCGCGGATTCCCGTCGTACTGGAACATTGCTGTCTTCTACGCAGGAATCATGCACGCTTGGTGGGGCCCTTGGCCCGTCGCCGTGCTGCTCTGGTTGCTGGCTGGGTTGACTGTGGCACCGATCCATTTGATTTACCCCAACCAAGCACCGCGTCGTCATCGGCGTTGGTTGTTGCTGGGGTCCGCGGTCTGGAGCTTGGCCCTGCTCGCGATGCTTCCGTCCTATCCTCAACCGCCCATGTGGCTGGCGTTCCTCTCGCTCGTTTATCCCATCGTGTACGTCGCCATTTCGATCCGCCTCTGGCGTCAACGCCCTCGAGATTTACCACTGGAATCCACCCAGCAAAGTTCTTTGGCGAGCCAGTCATCTCCACCGGAAAGGTCGTGCAGTTGATCCCCCACACTCACCAGCGTTTTTCCGCGTGCTGCACCTCCCCTGAAACGGAGTTTCGGGCGGAGGTCGAGCGACGCCGTTCAGGGGTATGCAAGGAAAGGTGCCGGGTATGAGATCGCATCGTGAAGTGCCGCTCCACCGCAAAGCTCGCTGAACGCTCGCTTCCCGACCAATCCCGCTGGGGAGGTCGTGCAGTTTTTTGGTGCTGCAGGTTTTCACTCGGCGCACCTCTCCTGAAACGCAGTTTGGGGAGAGGTCGAGCGACGCCGTTCAGGCGTACGCGAGGGTGAGGGCCGAGCATGGGGAGCGGCGCGGATGGCCCTCCCCCGGTAATCTCGCTCAACGCTCGCTTTCCGACCCCTCCCGCTGCACGGGCGGGGTTCTTAAGGCATTGCAAGCACAGCATTTAAAAACTGCACGACCTCTGGGCGGGCGGGGTTCGCAAGATGTCACGAGCACCGCATTTGAAATCCGCACGACCTCTTCACGGGCGGAACTCTCGGTGGTGATGCACAGCACTTCGAAATCGCACGACACCGTCAGCGGGAGGGTCTCGGCCAGCGATGTGCTGCCGGATTTGCAATCGTTCGATCCGTTTGGCACATCTTTCGCATCGCCGGTCGCGAGCTTCCCCCACGCCCACGAGTTTATATGCCAACAACATCGCCCGACCAAACGGATCACCCCCGCCGGTGTGTGATCGCGGATGACGTTCGTGTCATCCGAGAGCAATTGGGACACTGGATGCGAGAACTGGGATACTCGGTCGTGCACGCGTCTTGTGGCGCAACGGCGCTGACGGAGTTGCGTCGCGAACCGACCGATCTGGTGATCGCAGACATCGACATGCCCCATGTCAGCGGCCTGCATCTGCTGCAAACCGTTCGATCTGACGCAGACCCGAAGGTTGCCGCCATTCCTGTGATCGTTTCAAGCAGTTTGGAAGATGGTGAAATCCATCGAATGATTGCGGTCCTCGGTGGAAACGCCTATTTGAGGAAGCCGGTCTCCAAGGAACAGGTGGTCGGCTGCGTGCGTTTCATCACTCAAAGCAACAACCCAATGCCGCCAGGCGATTGCTCGGCAGCGGCGCATTCCGTCTCGTCACGATTCCGACGGATCGCATCGGAATTCCGCGAATTCTGACAAACCACGTTGCATCATCCCACACGCGAGGTGCCAATCCATGATCTCGCGTGGTGGAACGTCCATCGCTATGACCGATCTGCCACCAACCCCCTGTCGCGAAGGAGGCGTCGCAAACGTACCTCTTCGCAAACGCCAGGTAAGATTGACAACTGCCAGTGCATTCTTACACTGCAATGGCATCCATTTTGCAGCGGTGCCTAGTCGTTCAACGCGGTCGGTTTGCAATCGGATGTCACAATTGGATGGTGATCGCACATCACGCCATCCTGTTGATCACCTGACTCACGGATCTCCGCCAGGTGCCCAACTCGCCATTGAATGAAAGGGCCCTTCGAGACGGCAACCAGTCCCTTTCAAACCATCATCCATGGCTGATACCAACTCTCCCGACGACGCCCCCATCGACTCAGAAACCGGGCGCGTCGACAGCAATCCAACCGTCCGTGCAACTCCGCAGCACGTGGTTGGGATTGGGGCCTCAGCGGGCGGCTTGGAAGCCCTTGAAAAACTGTTCGGGAAGATGCCTGTTGCCACAGGCATGTCCTTCGTCGTCGTTCAGCATTTGTCACCGGACTTCAAGAGCCACATGGATGACTTGTTACGACGAGTCACCAACATTCCGGTGGAGGTGGTCGACAACGGGGTCCAAGTCCAGCCGGACACCATCTATTTGATCCCTGCGAAAAAGGAGATGGTGATCAGCAATGGCAAGCTCCTGCTCACCGACCGAGGGATTGAAAAAGTCCTGACGCACCCCATCGATCAATTCCTAAGATCACTGGCGCAAGACGTTCGCGAACGTGCCATTGGGATCATCCTTTCCGGGACCGGCAGTGATGGGTCGCGAGGAGTCGTCGAGATCAGCAACAACCATGGCTTGGTTGTGATTCAAGATCCTGCGACTTGTAAATTTGACTCGATGCCCATGAACGCTCGCAACACGGGTCAGGTCGACCTGGAATTGGCACCGGAGCGGATGGGCGAAGCCTTGCAGCAATATCTGTTCGACGGACAGAAATCGATCACCGATCATCCCTCCAAGATGGAAGAAATCCAACGTTCCGGTTTGGAACGAGTCTTCCAGCTGCTCAAACAAAATCACGGGATTGATTTCAATCACTACAAAGTGGGAACGGTTCACCGCCGTATTCAGCGGCGAATGGACCTGCTTCATCTGGACGACCTCACTCAGTACGTCGCCCATATCAACGAACATGCCGATGAAGTGAATGAGCTGTATCGCGATTTGTTGATCGGCGTCACCAAATTCTTTCGCGATCGGGATGCGTTCGATGCCCTTGAAAATCGAGTCATCCCAGAACTGATCGAGCGTGCTGAAGACACCATCCGCATTTGGGTTTGTGGATGCGCGACCGGAGAGGAGGCCTACTCGATCGCCATGATGATGCGGGAAGGCATCGAGCGGTCGGCCCGAAATCTCGATTTCAAAATGTTCGCGACCGACCCGCATCGTGGATCCCTGCAAACGGCGGCCACCGGTTTCTATTCCGAAGCTCAACTCAACGAAATCTCTCAGGAACGACGCGATCGATTTTTCACTCGCCGAGACAACGGCTATGTGGTCAAGGATTCACTCCGAAGAAGCGTCGTCTTTGCAGCACAAAACGTGATCAACGATCCCCCCTTCACGCAGATGGACTTGGTGTCGTGCCGCAACATGCTGATCTACCTGCAGTCACCGGCACAACGCAAAACGTTGTCCCTGTTTCACTTCGCCTTGAAAGCGAACGGGATTCTGTTCTTGGGCCCTAGCGAAAGCGTCGGCGACATTGGCGATGAATTTGATGCGATCAATTCTCAATGGAAGCTTTTTCGAAAGCGTCGGGACGTTCGCCTGCCCATCGAACTGCGGATGCCGCTGACCAACCAATCGCTCCCAAGGATGACCGCCAGCCCGCCAACAACCGTCGTCGCCCCTTCGACACGACGCGGCGACAACCTGCTCGAGATCTACAACGTTCTGTTGGCCGACAAGATGCCCCCGAGCGTGGTGATCGACACAGACTACCGAATCATTCACACCTTCCCAGGAATGAACCAGTACTTGCGGGTCCCAGATGGAACCCCATCGGACAACGTTCTGCACATGGTCTCCAAGGAATTGCGAGCCTCCATCGGCGCCGCGGTGACCCAGGCCGTCAAGCAGAACAAAGCCGTCCATTACCACGGCATTCCGTCGCCCATCGACGGCCCCAATTGGGTGCTGGACTTGATCGTCCAGCCCTACCAAATCCCCAAATCGGCCGAGACTTGCATCCTTGTCCAATTCAAGTCTTCCGAGATCCAAAGCGTCGTCCGTGAAGCCGCGACGGATTCGACCGGCGAAGATTCTGCCACCGAAACCATGTTGGACTTTTCGTCGGCGGCTCACGCGCGAATTGAGGACCTGGAACAAGAACTCAATTTCAACCGCCAGAACCTTCAGGCCACGATCGAAGAACTCGAAACCTCCAACGAGGAACTCCAAGCGACCAACGAAGAAATGGTCGCCAGCAATGAAGAACTGCAGAGCACCAACGAGGAACTGCAAAGCGTCAACGAAGAGCTTTACAGCGTCAACGCCGAACTTCAAATCCGCGTCAATGAACTGAACGAAGCCAACGCGGACATGGTCAACCTCTTGGCGACCACGCGTGTTGGAGTGGTGTTCTTGGACAGTGAACTTCGCATTCGACGCGTCACCCCCGAAATTTCGCGTTTGTTGTCCATCGAACAGGATGACGCCGGCCGATTGTTCGAGTCGTTCATTCACCCCATTGATGACAAACAATTCCTGGAACGTATTCAAACCGTTCGTGACAACCGCATCGAAATCGAATGGGAGGTCACCTGCCGCGAGTCGTCCTACCTGGTCCGAGCGCTGCCCTACCTTCGCAATCACGAAGCCAGCGGTGTCGTGCTCGCCTTCATTGACGTCAACGTTCTTCGAAAAGCCGAACTGGACGTCCTGAAGTTTAAATTCATGGCGGATGAGAACATCGATGCACTGGTGTTGCTCGACCAAAACGGAAAGATCAGCTACGCCAATCGCAAGATGTGCGAGCAACTGGGGTACGCCCAAGAGGAATTGTCTGGGCAATTGTTCTCCCGTTTCAAATCGGAGATGGACCCGCAAACCTACGACGAACGACTCCAGAAATCGCACGAGAACCGCGGGGACGTCTTTGAATCCTGGCACCGCCGAAAGGATGCCACCGAGTTCCCCGTCGAGATTGCATTGACGCCCGTCACCTTGCAGAACAGACCGTGCCTGTTCGCATCGATTCGCGACATTTCGCTTCGCAAATCACACGAGGCTCAGATGCGGTTGCTCAGCAAGGCGATTGAATCCGCTGCCAATGGAATTGTGATCACGGATTGCTCGCAAAGCGACCACCCCATCATGTTCGTCAATCAAGGATTCATGGACATGACCGGATTTTCCGAGCAGGAAATCCTGGGGCACAATTGCCGCTTCTTACAAGGCCATGGTACCGATCCTGAAACGATTCAATCGATTCACCGGGCCTTGGATCGCGGTGAGTCTGTCCGAGAGCTGATCAAGAACTATCGCAAAGACGGGGAGCCGTTCTGGAACGACCTCTACATCACTCCGGTGCACAATGAACACGACCAACTGACACATTTTGTTGGCGTTCAAAACGATGTGACCGAACGCATTGAATCGGCCAGACAAACGGAAACCAATGAACGAACGATTCGTCTTTTGATGGATTCAACCGCCGAAGGCATCTTCGGCCTGGACGTCGATGGCACCTGCACCTTCAGCAATGAAAAGGCGGCCCGCATGCTGGGCTACCGTTGCGGCAGCGAAATCATTGGTCTCGAGCTGGCTGACTTGGCAAAGCCTTGTGACGCGGAAGGGCACCCAGTCGAGCGACAGCAATTGCAAATTCTCAGTGCGATCCACAACGGCGAAGCGCTCAATCGCTACGACGAACGCTTCTGCCGCCAAGATGGCGGCAGTTTCCCGGTGGAATATTGGTGTCACCCGATTCACGAGGACGACAAAATCATCGGTGCGGTGGTGACCTTTGTGGACATCGAAGATCGCCTGCGTGTCGAGACCGAGTTGCGGGAAGCCAAACTGGCGGCGGACGCCGCGAACGATGCCAAAAGTCATTTCCTGGCCAACATGAGCCACGAACTCCGCACGCCGCTGTCCGCGATGCTTGGGTTCACAAAAATTCTGCAGGAAGACCCCGACGAAAGCACCATCCAAGAATACTTGGCCACCATCCAACGCAACGGCGACTACTTGCTGCGACTGCTCGGGGATGTGCTCGATCTCTCTCGCATCGAAGCCAACAAATTCACCACCGCCAACAACAGTGTTTCTCTGGGCGAACTATTGGGGGACATCTTCGAAACCATGAAGATGCGGACTCAAGACTACGAGAACACACTGCACTTCGATGTCAGCGAACCGCTGCCACAAACCATCACCACCGACTCCGCCCGTTTTCGTCAGATCATGATCAACCTGATCGCCAATGCCATCAAGTTTGCTCCCAAAGGACGCGTTGACGTGATCGTCCGGTCCGAAGGCGACGAGGGTCAGACCTACTTGTTGCTGAAGGTGGTCGACAACGGCATCGGCATTGCCGACGAAAAACTGCGAACGCTGTTTCAACCCTTCGTGCAAGCCGATGCGACGATTTCCAATCGTTTCGGTGGCACCGGACTGGGGCTCAGCATCACCAAACGCCTCGTCAACGCGCTGGGCGGGACGATCCAGGTCAACAGCACCGAAGGGGAGGGCAGCGAGTTCGCCATCCGATTGCCGGTGGATCCAATCGGTCCCATGAGCCACCTGACGATCCAATTGAGCGATGAAAAGGACAACGACAACCTGAAGACGACGATTGACCAAGACATCCAACTCAACTCGCGAATCTTGATCGCCGACGACATGCGAGACGTTCGATTCGTGGCCCAGCACTTCCTCAAAAAGGCGGGCTGTGAAGTCGAGGTCGCCGAAAACGGACGGCAAGCCGTGGACATGATTGTCGCGGCGATCGCCAACGGTTCACCATTCGAGCTTTGTTTGATGGACATGCAAATGCCCGAACTGGATGGACTGGGCGCAGTCCGAGAACTTCGTAACCGAGGGATCGAAATGCCGGTGATCGCACTGACCGCTGACGCGATGAAAGGCACCCGCCGGCGACTGATCAGCGAGGGCTTTGACGAATACCTGAGCAAGCCGTTGAAGGTGAACCGATTGCTTCGAATCGCCAAGGGATTGCTGGACGGCTGAGCGTGGCGCCGGATTTGCTCCCTTGGAGAGCTTTCAACCACTCCGTCCTCACCACGCATTCATGCCCCGATCAGCTCCACCTCCAATCCATGACTCACTTCGCCACTGGCTGACCCGCACCGCAGCGATGGCGGACGATGTGGCGGACTCAGCCATCCGCCGTATCCGCCACCGCTGGGGACAAGGCGTCACCCCACAAATCCAGGCCTACACCGGTTTCGCGACCGCCGAAACCATCCATCTTCGCGGACGAATTCTCGCCAACCCACCCCTGAACCCGGACTTTCACAACGACCGGTGGTGGCAAAACCTGAAGCATTCCTGGCGTCGATTCGCGAGCGATGAAGTTCCCGGCGTCAGGCTGGAAGGTTTCTTCGCGGGCTCCACCAGTCGCACCATCAGCGATTCGGAAGGCTACTTCCAACTCGATCTGCCACGAAAGGATTGCGAGACCACGTCCGAATTCTGGTCGCTGGCGCATCTTGCAATTGTGGATGACGAACGCATCTCGCCCTTTGATTCACTCACCACCTGCGACGTCCTTCAAACTCCGGTCGAGGCCAAGTACGCCGTCGTCAGCGATGTCGACGACACCATCCTTCGAACGGGAGCCACGGACATCGCCACGATGGCCAAGCTGACATTTTTCGGAAACGCGCGAACGCGTGCTCCGTTGGAAGGGGTCGCCTCTCTCTACGAGTGGATGCAACATGACGGGACCCCATTTGGACCGCCTTTGAACCCCATCTTTTACGTCTCGTCATCGCCATGGAACCTGTCCGATCTGCTGGAAGATTTTCTTCAGAACAATGCGATCCCCCAAGGCCCCCTGTTCCTCCGCGACCTCGGGATTGATGAGGACAAATTCATCAAGCAAGGTCATGATCGCAAGCTCGAACAAACGCGTTTCTTGATGAACGCCTTCCCCGATCTCCCATTCGTGTTGGTCGGGGATTCAGGCCAAGAGGATGCACGCTTGTACGCGACCGCGGCGGCCGAGTTTGGCGACCGCATCCAGGCCATTTTCATTCGCGACATCGATCCGGGTGCGTTCAGCAACCATGATGAAACAGTCGATCGCTTCGCCAGACAAAGCCTCGCATCAGGCGTCCCGATGCACCTGGTGAAAGACAGCATCGAGGTCAGCGTCATCGCGGAACGCCTTGGCCTGCTGTCCAAGGCAGCGCTGCCTGCCATCGCTGCGGCAACCAAGCGCGATCAAAATCGCAAAGACGGACTGCTTTGAACAGGCGTGCGGGAGCTTTCGGGAATGTGAGCCGTTTGGCGAACGCCACGATTCCGACGCACAAGCGTGGCGAAGCATCGCGTGATGCACAACGGGCGAATTCTCCGTGGACAATTCAACCAGGTCTCGATTGCCCACCAGTGAAAACGATATCCCGTGAGGGATCTTAGACGGCATCCGTAGGTCGCCTAGCACACCTGCGGATCGAGGGAAGGCACCGTCGCGTTTCGCCTCCGAAGCGGCGTCACAGAATTCAACCTGGCCGATGCACGACCACCGTCGGGGGCGGCCGGGGAGTCCTTCCACGCGTCTCCGGCGGTGTTGGCTCCGCTCGACCGCCGGCTACTTGCTACAGAGCCTCCGGAAAAAAGAGGCAAACTCTGTGAACGGCAAACTCATCGATCGAAAGATTCATCGATTGGAATCACGCCGGGCTGCGATCGCCCTCACGTTTGATTTGCTCCACCACGCGAACCGCCTTGGATTCAGGTTGGATGCCATCTCCATAGCGAACCGCATAGACCTGCGTGGCCTCTGCCCCCAGCAACACAATCATTGCGGTGTAGTAGACCCAAACCAACAACACGGCCAGCGACGCTGCCGCGGCCCCGAGTTGGGCCCCCGGTTCACTCATCGAGAAATACAGTTGCATCGCGTACCGCCCAATCAAGAACAGAAGGGTCGTGAGCGCCGCGCCGACCGCCACATCACGCCACTTGGTGACCGCGTCCGGCATGAATTTAAAAATGGATGCAAAGATCACGAACACCACCACCGCCTGCACTCCAAAATTCGCGAGGTGCGCCACCGTTTCGGACATCCCGATCCAGCTGCCGACCTGGTCCCCCAAAGCAGTCAAAACCGAAGAAACAACCAGCGAAACCAGCATCAAAAAACCCAGCCCCAGGATCATTCCAAAGGACAAGAATCGCTTGGCGAGCATGTCCTTGATGCCACTGGTTTCTGGATCCGGTTTGACCTCCCAAACCTGGTTCAGCGCCCCCTGCAATGCCGAGACGACTCCCGTTGCCCCCACCAAAATCCCAGCAAAACTGAGCAGGGTTTTCCACCACTTCCCTGAGGCTTGCTCGTGGTTGTTCATGATCGTTTCAATCTGGTCCACCGCTGCGGGATTGCCGATCATCTGCGAGGCTTGTGATTGCAAAATGCCTTGAGCCTTGTCGGTCGCCTGTTCGCTGTCGTACATCACCGACAGACCAAACGTCAGCAGGGTCAACATCAGATACAACAGCGGTGGCAGAGCAAACGCGGTGTAGTACGCCAAAGCCGCCGCCAACGTGCTGCAGCGATCCTTTGAAAATTCCGAAAACGTCTGCTTGAGAAAACCCACAACTCCACCGCTTGATTGAAAGGAACACAACTGTGTGCTTTCCTCTCATGAGCAATCGATGTGCCGATTGGCTGCTAAGCAGGTAGGCAGGTGTCATCGGGTATGTGAGCCGCTTGGCGTTAGCCACGGTTCCCACGCACAACCGGGGCTAACGCTGGGCTGTTCAATCGTTGGTGTTGACACAGCGTTTTCGTGGACAGTTTCTTGCCTGTTACCTCTCCCCCGACGAAGCTGAGGGAGAGGTGTCTTGTCGATGCGAGACAGGAACTTGCGCACACCAGAAGCGCTGCACCCCCAAAGATTGAACAGCCCAGGCGAACGCCAAAACGGCTCACTCATTTAGACCCAACCATTCCTGCGTCCCTGCTTAGACGAATCGGTTGCCGATCCGTACCGACGCTCAAGCGTTCTCGCGAAGTTCTGGAAACACGTCCAGGTCCAAATCTTTTCGTTTGATGACGGCCGCAATCCGAGTCAGAAAATCGCTTTTCAAGTTCGCGACCTGTTGCTGCGTCAAATGCAGCTTTTCCGCCACTTCGCGATTGCCTCGTCCCAGCACAAACAACAGCTCAATCGCTTTGAGCTTTTCAAAGTTGCCACGCGATTGCCAATTCACAATTTGCTCTTGGACGACTTCTCTCACCAGGTGCTGCTCCAGTTCGCGACGCTCCGCGCTTCGACAAATCGAACTCGCCAAACGAACTCCGCTGGCTTCCACGTTGTCACCACTGCCCGATCCTGATGAACTGCCTCGCCCCAGCAACGGCAACTCCGGACGGCGACCGCTCTGCCGCAAATGATCAGTCAACTTGTAACTGCAAATCGAGAACAGATAGCTCTCCAGCTTTCGCCGCGAATCGTAGTTGGGCAGTGAAACCAGAAACCCAACAAACGTTTCTTGCACCACATCTTCGCTGGTCGCCATGTCCCCCAGACGCCGGCGAGCAAACGCCAGCAGGCGCCCCTCATACCGGTCGATCAATTGTTGCCACGCCTGCTGGTCCCCCTCACGAATCGAACCGATCAGCCGAATTTCCTCTTCGCGGTCGGGATCGTTGTCGGCGGACGGGGAATCAGCAGATGCATTCATGACCACAGGTTAACGGCAATTCGCAAATGCGTCGATCAACCCAACTTTTGCACCTACGAAACACATTCCCTGAAATGTAAAATCGGGCCCATGAATGAATCCACCTCCACACCCGACTGGAAAGATCGTCACTGCGTGCCCTGCGAGGGCGGGATCGATCGTGTCTCTGCCGAATCCGCTCAGCGATACTTGACCGATCTGCCGGACTGGTCGCTGGAAAATGACGGGCTGCAAATCGCCCGCCAACTCAACACCGGGGACTTTCGCACGGCGGTTCGGCACCTCAATGCCATTGCGGACTTGGCCGAATCAGAACAACACCACCCGGACCTGCATTTGACTGGGTATCGCCACCTGCGCGTGGTCCTGACCACACATGCCATCGGTGGACTCAGTGAAAACGACTTTGTCATGGCGGCTCGCATCGACCAAATCCTCTCATGATTGTGTCCCACGACCGCGCCCTGGCGCTGCTGGACGAGTGCAACGGCGATGATCTCTGGAGCGTCGCACACTGCCAACTCCGCCGGGTCCCCCAAGCCTGGATCGACGAGCTGGCCGATGCCTTCGAAACCAGCTACCGCTTTCGCGATCAAACGATCTCCGTCCCCGATCCCGAATCCGGGCGCCGTGTCGTCAACCAATATCATGGGGTTCGCGACGTCGACCTGGCGATCAAACTCGGGCAACAACTGGGCGTCCAAGTGGACTCGATTCGAGCGATTTCACTGACTCGCCAAGCCCTCGTGCGGAACATCAAAGAGGCGGTGTTCGAGGGCTGAATCCGTCTGTCGCACGACTTTTCCTGCCCATCACGCAATTCTTTCGGACTTGTTGCCCACCTCCCGATTGCTGTATAGGCATGTTCGCAAGCGGTCCCATGGGCCGCACACGAACAATGCCCGTCTTTTCAATTGCGACCCGCCATGGCTCAAGCAACCCTCCCGGGAACTCTCCCTTTCTACCTTCGCTCGCGAATCGTTCGCGGACTCGCCTCCGCCTGCCTGTTCGCTGTCGGTTCCGCCGCGCTCAGCGATCACGTTCACGCTCAAGGTGGTTTCGCTCTCCCGTCCAATTCAGTGGCTCGAGGACCTTCGACCTCAGAAGCACAGGCTGCCCCGCAAGGCTTCACGCCACGAGCCGCGGGACCAACCGCAGCCAACACGCCTCCTAGCCTCCAAACTCCCCCCCAAACAACCGCCAATCGCAACGCATTGCCAGCGGGCGCCTCCGGCGGGCAGCTCTCCCAAGGCGGCCAACTGCCTCGCGAAGCCGGCCAAGAACACCGGGTTTACGACCTCAGCCCCTACACCGGCTACCTGACCAAACACGACCGGCCTCACCAAGCCGTTGTTGACTGGATCGTTCGAGAAACTGGGACCGACGTCTGGCACACCGAACCGTTTGGTTTCATGAGCGCCGACCGAGACCAACTGAACGTCTACCACACCAACGAAATGCACCAAGTCATCGGCGGCATCGTCGAGCGCTTCGTGGCGGGCGACAAAGAACCGCAAGTCATGAACCTGCGACTGATGACGGTTGGCAACCCCAACTGGCGCAGCAACGCTCACATGCTGATGCAACACGTCAATGTGCAATCCCCAGGCCTGCAAGCCTGGTTGCTGACCAAAGAAAACGCTGCCTTGGTCATGAACATGCTTCGCTCTCGAACGGATGTTCGCGAAGTCCAAGCCGTGGATTTGATCACCAACAACGGTCAAACCGAAAAACTCGCCAGCACACGCGGACGCAACTACGTCCTGAACGTCAAACCATCGCCCGCCAACTGGCCACCGTACGAACCCGAGACCGGCGAGATCCAAGAAGGATTTCAAATCGAAGTCAGCCCGCTGCTCAGCGTCGACGGACGCACGCTGGACTGCGTGATCAACGCCAACATCGATCAAGTCGACAAGTTCGTGCCCGTTGAGCTCGACCTGCCGCTTCCCAACAACCAGGTCCACCGGACGAAAATCGAAGTCCCTCAACTGGTCAGCTGGCGTTTGCACGAACGTTTCCGTTGGCCATCGGACATGGTCCTGCTGCTTTCCTGCGGTGTTGTGGCCAGCCCCGAACGCCCGCAATCCAGCGTGCCACTGTTCAATTTCAGCTCGATCACGGGAACCACCGCCGGCCGATCTGACGCCTTGATGTTTGTCGAATTTCGCGGGCGTGCCTCCGACAACCTGACCACCACGCCTCTGGTGCCACAAATCGGATCTCGCGTTTCAGCTCCCAATCGCGGCCGATATTGATTCGCATGCAATCGCAGCACCCTCGCCCCGGCATTCGTCGACCCGACACCCCTCGGCCGGGGAAACAACCATCTCACCAGCCCACTCTCACCCGCGTTTTGCGGGTCCGCAGTGGGCTCTGACGTTCCCGGTCACAGTCCGGCTCCCGCTTCGCGAGCGGATTTGCTATCTTCGCCGGCCCTCCAAGTCCACCTTTCCTGCTTCGTTTCCATCCGGTCAGACGTGACTGGGTACGAACCAATCCCGTTAGCCATCGTCCATGCCAGCTACCTCCGCCCAACGCGTCGTGATCACCGGCATCGGCGTGATCAGTCCGCTCGGTAACACTCCCGAAGATCTGCTCAACGGTTTGCGAGAAGGCCAGAGCGGCATCGCTCCGTTCACCCAGATCCCAACCGATGCCTTGCCCATCAGCAACGGCGCCGAAGCCAGTGCCTTCACGGGCCACATCAGCGATTACGGGCCGCTGGAAAAAACGCTCCAACGAACGATTCGCAAAGGCAGCAAAGTGATGTGCCGCGAAATCGAAATGGGCGTTGCGGCAGCCCAGCTGGCACTGCATCACGGCGGCCACAACCCAGACGACTTCAATCGCGATCGCACCGGCGTCGTCTACGGCTGCGACTACATCATGTCCTTGCCCGAAGAATACGCCGAAGGAATCGCAGCCTGCACGACCGATGGCGAATTCGACTTCACCAAATGGGGCGACCTGGGCCTGCCCAAAGTCAACCCGCTGTGGTTGCTGAAGTACCTGCCCAACATGCCCGCCTCGCACATCGCGATCTACAACGACCTTCGCGGCCCCAACAACTCGATCACGCTTCGCGAAGCGTCGGCTGGTGCAGCTTTGTCCGAAGCCGTCTCCACCATCTCACGTGGCCACGCCGACGCCTTGGTGGTCGGTGCCACCGGGTCTCGCGTTCACACACTGCGAACGCTGCACGCGTCCATGCAAGAGAAATTGGCCGCGGACACGGAAGACCCCAGCCGCATGTCACGCCCGTTCGACACCAGCCGTGACGGCAGCGTCGTCGGCGAAGGCGCTGGCGCATTCCTGTGTGAATCGTTGGAACACGCTGAAAAACGCGGTGCGACCATCTACGGCGAAGTCATCGCTTGCAGCTCCAGCGCCGTTGGCCCCGCCGCAGGCGACCAACCGATGCGAAAAGGATTTGCCAACGTGCTTCGCGGAGTCCTCCAAGCCGGCCGCCAGAACGGGTTCGCACCTGCGGAAGGCAAAGTTGACGTGGGACACATCCATGCTCACGGACTCTCCGATGTCGACACCGACATCTGCGAAGCAGGTGCGATCGCCGACGTGTTTGGATTCCCCGGCGATCAACCGCCGGTGACCACCGCCAAAGGCCACCTCGGCAACATCGGTGCCGGCAGCGGCATGGTCGAAATGATCGCCAGCCTGCAAAGCCTCAGCAGCGAGCTGTTCCCAATCCGCAACCTGAACGAACTCGACCCCAACTGCCTGATCGCAGCGGTCACGTCCAACGACCAACCCGCCGGGACCAACTTCATCAACCTCAACATCACGCCGCAGGGACAAACCTCCGCGGTCTGGATCTCAAAGCCGCGTTAGAGCTTCTAGCTTCTAGCAGGCTGTCAGGACTTGTTTTTAAGGTAGTGGACGAGGCCACGAGTCCTGAACTGGCGTCAAATCCAAGGACTCGTGGCCTCGTCCACTACGGTCGACCCTCACTGTTAGCTTCTAGCTTCTAGCTCGTGCTCGCCGTACGATGGCCTTCCAAGGCCGTCGAAATGCCCCCCGAAGCGTCAAGCCTTATCGATTGAGTCATCAACGCAAGTAGGATGGGCACTCTTGCCTTTTTATACCCCACATCTCGAAACACCAAAGATTAGTGTCCGATCAGAGTGGATTAGTGTTCCGCCAGAGCGGCCAAGGGAACACTCATCTCCGCTGATCGAACACGAAGCAGGTCGGCAGGAATGATCAAGCACAATCATGTGAGCCGTTTGGGCGTTAGCCCCGGTTGTGCGTGAAAACCGTGGCTAACGCCAACGGCTCACATACCCGATGACACCTGCGTACCTGCTTAATGGTTCTTGGGCAAGGGATGTTTGGCTTCAAAACGCCTGTATTTACAACGCAAACGGCACCCAGAAAATGTGGGGTACAAAAAGGCAAGAGTGCCCATCCTACCGGCGTTCAAACCTCGTGGACGACTCAATCGACAAGCTGCAACGGGAGGGGTCGGAAATCGAGCGTTCAGCGAGATTGCCGGGAGAGCGGCATCACGCGCCGCTTCTCATACCCGGCCCCCTCCCTCGCGTATGCCTGAACGGAGCCCCCCCCCAAAACTTCGTTTCGGGAGAGGTTCTCAAAGGCAGAAACCCGCCAAAACGCAGCATCTGAAAACGGCACGGCCTCCCACCAGGGAGATTGCTTTCGCCTGCCAATGAGCCGGCAAGGTTTACCAGACCGGAACAGGCGATTGGACCGGCAGCCCTTGCTTCACCGGACCGACCGTCACGACCGAATCGTCAGTGCAAATCGGTGCAGAATCAGCCGATCGATCAGCAACAGCGGAGGTCATCTCGCACGCATTGCGTCGCTGGAATCTTTGCGTGATGGATCGCACCAGAACACGTTGATCGTGCTCGTCTCCAACCGGAATTCACTTGATGTTGCCACATTCGCTTGCTGAATCAGACGCAGAAGCACCTGGAATGTTGCTGGAAGAGCTGGAACGTCGCCAAGACGATGTGCTCGCTCAGCTCGATGACCTCGAAGCGAAACTCAACGAAGTCCTGAGCGGGTTGAAGATCGAGCCTGACACGACGCCACTGGACTGATTCAGGCTGGACCACGAACGATTCTGCCCGCGTGAGCCTCCGATCGCTCGCACAACACACGGTCACGAATCCGAACCTGGCTGATTGGGTCAACTTTTCAGACAGTTTTCCTGAAACGCTGTGCAACGATGACGTAGGCTTCATTATGAAGTGCCACGAACTCGCTGAGAAAGTCTCGCAACTGCGACCCGAACTGTCGCCGACGGACGTCGCGCGCCTGTGCTTGATGATCCTCAATCAAGAGGTCAATCCTTCGCGGCTGGACGACCCGGCAGTTCTAAACTCCGTCTGGCAAAACGTCAGCTTTCGATTCGAAGCGGCCACCGACCAACACGCGGCCGTCTCACACGAATTGGACACCCTGATGAACGACGGCCCGGTCGAGTTCTCCCCGGACCAACTTTGGACGCTGCTTCGGGCCGTCAAGGTCCAAGGTCAAATGCTGGACCTCTACACAAAAGACGTCTCGTTCGCTTAGACCGACAATCAGCGTTGGTCGACGGGCACCACGTCTCGCTTTGTCGCACCCGTGTAGATCTGACGCGGGCGATTGATTCGCGAGGCTGGGTTGGAGTGCATTTCACGCCAATGAGCCAACCAACCAGGGAGTCGACCGATCGCGAATAGAACGGTGAACATCTGGATGGGAATCCCAAGCGCTCGGTAAATCACGCCAGAATAGAAATCAACGTTCGGGTAAAGCTTCCGCTCGATGAAGTATTCGTCTTTGAGCGCCACTTCTTCCAACTTCTGAGCGACCTCGAACAAGGGATCATCCAGATTCAACTTGGCCAGCAATTTGTCACAGCTGGCTCGGATGATGGTCGCTCGGGGATCCGAGTTTTTATAAACGCGGTGACCGAAGCCCATGATGCGGAAGTCGTTCGTTTTGTCTTTCGCCATGTCGACGTATTTCTGAACGTTGCCGCCATCCGCTGCGATTTGCTCCAGCATGTTGACGCAGGCTTCGTTGGCACCGCCATGCAACGGTCCCCACAAGGCACCAATGCCGGCGGAGATCGATGCGAACAGGTTGGCGTTGCTGCTGCCAACCATGCGAACGGTCGAGGTGCTGCAGTTCTGCTCGTGGTCAGCGTGCACGATGAACAGCAAGTTCAGTGCTTCCGCGAAATCAGGATCGACCAGGTAATCCGAGGTCGGCGTCGCGAACATCATGTACAAGAAATTCTCGCAATAATCCAACTCGTTCTTGGGGTACATGAACGGTTGGCCCATCGATTTTTTGTAGCTGTAAGCTGCGATCGTGGGCAATTTCGCGATCAATCGATACATCGAGATCTCGACCTGGCGAGGGTCATTCAGATCCATCGAGTCCTGGTAGAACGTCGACAACGCTCCCACCACACTGCTGAGGATCGCCATCGGGTGAGCATCGCGAGGGAAGCCGTTGTAGAACGACCGCATGTCCTCGTGAATCATCGTGTGTTCACGAATGCCCGAACGGAATGTTTCGATTTCGTCCTTGCTGGGCAAATCACCAAAGATCAGCAAGTAGGCGACCTCGACGAAATCGCAACTCTTGGCCAGTTCTTCGATTGGATAACCGCGATAACGCAGGATGCCCTTTTCACCGTCCAAAAACGTGATGGCACTGCGAGTGCTGCCGGTGTTGACGAACCCGTCGTCCAAAGTGATCACGCCGGTGTCGGCACGCAGACGACTGACATCAATCGCCTGTTCACCTTCGGAACCTTCCAACAAAGGCAACTCAAGGTTGGTTTCCCCGAATTGGACTCGGACAGTGTCGGCTCGTTGAATTTCCAAACTGGAGGAGGAGCTCATGGGCGATCTATTGGATGCAATTTACGAGTGGGCGGGACGTCTTGGGGGCGACAGACGTAGTGTAGCCCTGCGTCCTGCGAGCGACAATCAGCGGACCCCCACATCGACCGCCAAGAACCACCGTTTTCACCCCCCCTGGAGTTTTTGAGCCGGCAACGTCTCCCGGTTGCATCAAGTCTCCGGATTGGGAGCCGAATCGAGGTCATGCAGTTGATCGAAGCCGCTTTTCAGCGGTTTCCGCCTGATGCACCGCTCCCGAAACGCCGTTTTGATTGATGAGCCTTTTCCTCGTTCCCAGGCTCTGCCTGGGAACGCAATGCACGGCAGGCTCCGCCTGCTGAGACACAACCGGGAGGCAGAGCCTCCAAGACAGTGTGTTCCCAGGCAGAGCCTGGGAACAAGAAAGAAAGGAAAGCCGCTCGTTCACAGGCGGCTTTCGCAAGTGGGAGCCACGCACGCTCCTCGTACCCAGGCTCTGCCTGGGAACGCGATGCACAGCAGGCTCCGCCTGCTGAGAAACAACCGGGAGGCAGAGCCTCCAAGACAGTGTGTTCCCAGGCAGAGCCTGGAACAAGAAAGAAAGGAAAGCCGCTCGTTCACAGGCGGCTTTCGCAAGTGGGAGGCACCGCACGCTCCTCGTACCCAGGCTCTGCCTGGGTACGCAATGCACGGCAGGCTCCGCCTGCTGAGAAACAACCGGGAGGCGGAGCCTCCAAGACGTTGTGTCCCCAGGCAGAGCCTGGGAACAAGAAATACCCCTGGCCCGAAGCGGTCCGCCCCTCCCCAAGGGAGAGTGAAGCAAAACGGCCCGACCTCCAACCGCGACGGCCAGGTTGCCACCGGCGTCTTGGTCGGAACCTTTTTCCGTGTCACAATTTCCCAGGCCCGCTAGGAACCGGGCCCGCGAAAGCACCTTCTAAGGATCAAGGGATCGGATGCGAGCTCACATATTGGTTGTCGAAGACGAGCGGCACCTCGGTGTCGGCATCAAATACAACCTGGAAGCCGAGGACTACCGTGTTTCATTGGTCGAAGACGGCCCTTCTGCCCTGCAACTGATCGAACATTCCGGCAGCTCGATCGATTTGATCGTGTTGGATTTGATGTTGCCGGGCATGAGCGGGTACACCGTTTGCGAACAAATTCGCGAATCGGGCAACATGACTCCCGTTCTGATGCTGTCAGCTCGCACGTTGTCCGAAGATCGCGCCCGCGGGTTCGACGTCGGTGCGAACCAGTACATGAGCAAACCGTTTGACTTGTCCGAACTGATCAGCCGCGTCAAAAACTTGCTGCAAGCCGCCCCCGTTGGCGCGGTGACTCGCACCGCACCCGTGTCGGAAAGCGTGGACTCCATTGCTTTCGGCCGGGTGGAAGCGGACTTTCGAACCCACCAAGTCTCCGTCGACGGCCAGCCCATCAAAATGACCCCGAAGGAACTCCGTTTGCTCCGGTACTTTGTCGAAAATCCCGAACGCGTGATCAACCGCTCCGAGCTGTTGACTCAGGTCTGGGAAATGTCCGGCAATCTGCAGACTCGAGCGGTCGATCAATTCATCGCGAGATTGCGGAAAGCCATTGAACCGTCTCCTGCTGACCCGATTCATTTATTGACCGTGCGGGACGCGGGTTACCGATTCGTTCTCGACCCCGAAACATTGGAACCGGAAACGTCCGCGAATTGACCCGCTCGCCCGCCCCTAGACGGCTTGGTACGCTATCGCGAATCACAATTTTTACTTCCGCCAACCACAAACCCCCACGAGCACCATGGCTTTCACGCTGCCCGAATTGCCGTATGCCTACGACGCCCTCGAGCCGCACATTGACGCGCGGACGATGGAAATCCACCACACGAAGCACCACAATGCTTACGTGACCAAGACCAACGACGCGTTGGCTGGCACCGACTTGGCTTCCAAGTCGATCGAAGAAGTCATCTCCGACCTGTCGGCTGTGCCCGATGACAAACGCGGAGCCGTTCGCAACAACGGTGGCGGACACGCCAACCACTCGTTGTTCTGGACCATCCTGGGCCCCGGCAAGGGCGGCGCCCCCTCCGGCGACCTGGCCGCTGCCATCGACGAAGCCTGCGGCTCGTTCGATGCCTTCAAAGAACAGTTCGCCAACGCAGCTGCCACTCGCTTTGGTAGCGGCTGGGCTTGGCTCTACGTTTCCGACGGCAAGCTGAAAGTTGGCAGCACCGCCAACCAAGACAGCCCGTTGATGGGTGAAGCCGTTGCCGGCATCGCTGGCACGCCGATCCTGGGATTGGACGTTTGGGAGCACGCTTACTACTTGCACTACCAAAATCGTCGCCCCGACTACATTTCTGCATTTTGGAGCGTGGTCGACTGGGATGCCGTTGCCACCCGCTTTGCGGCTGCCAAGTAGCCCCTGAGCGACCAACTCCATTGACTTGCCAGACCGCTTGCCCCTCCACGGGCGAGCGGTTTTTTCATGCCCTTGCGAAATGGGGTTCCACCGAGATAATTGCGGCTTTCCCACTAAAAACACACGACTTCTCAGGAACTGAACGCCATGCCACTCGTCCCCCTTCGCGTTGTCTTGGATCACGCCGCCGAAAACGATTACGGTGTTGCGGCGTTCAACGTCAACAACATGGAGCAGATCCAGGCGATCATGGAAGCTGCTGATGAAACCGATTCGCCGGTCATCATCCAAGCCTCGCGTGGCGCTCGCGCTTACACCCAAGACATCTACCTTCGCCACCTGATGCTCGCCGCAGCGGAACTGTACCCACAGCTTCCCATCGTCATGCACCAAGACCACGGCAACAGCCCCGAGACCTGCTTGTCGGCCATCGAAAATGGCTTCACCAGCGTCATGATGGACGGTTCGCTGGAAGCTGACGGCCAAACCCCAGCCGACTACGACTACAACGTCAAAGTCACCGCGGAAGTCGTCAAAATGGCCCACGCTCGTGGCGTCAGCGTCGAAGGCGAACTCGGTTGCCTGGGATCGCTGGAAGACGGCGGCGGCGAACAAGAAGACGGTCACGGTGCCGTTGGAACACTGACGCACGACCAATTGCTGACCGACCCCGATGAAGCCCAACGCTTCGTCGAAGAAACCGGCTGCGATGCCTTGGCGGTTGCCATTGGAACCAGCCACGGTGCCTACAAGTTCACCAAGAAACCAACCGGTGAAGTTTTGGCCATGGATCGCATCGAAGCCATCCACGCCAAGCTCCCCAACACGCACTTGGTCATGCACGGCAGCAGCAGCGTGCCACAAGAATTGCAAGACATCATCAACCAGTACGGTGGTGAGATGAAGCAAACTTACGGTGTGCCCGTCGAAGAAATCCAACGTGGTATCAAGAGCGGTGTTCGCAAGATCAACGTCGACACCGACTGCCGCATGGCCATCACCGGTGCGATCCGCAAAGTCTTGACCGAAGACAAAGCCGCCTTCGACCCACGTGCGTACCTGAAACCAGCCCGCGCTGCCATGAAAGCTGTCTGCGTCGCTCGCATGACCGCCTTCGGCCAAGCCGGCAACGGTGCCAAACTGCGTGCGACTCTCTAAGCAGTTGGGAGTGATCGAGAAGACCTGTGAACCGCCTGGGCGTTAAGCAGGTCGGCAGGAATGATCGGGCATCATCATGTGAGCCGTTTGGGCGTTAGCCCCGGTTGGACGTGGGAGCAACGACGCTTACCGAAACAGTCCAAATACCGACCTGTTTAGCCGCCTGTGGATTGAATCAGCCGCAACGCGCTCGCGTCCGGTTCGTCTCCTGCAGCCACGGGCGAACCCCGATCGGCCGATCGCTCCATCTGCGAAACGCATCGAATCAAAAGCCTGGAACGGAACCCTCCGCTCCAGGCTTTTTTCATGCGTTCTTGGACCAGTCACAACGCCACGGACGAGCAATCTCTCACGCCCCCAAAGCAGAAGGTCACAGCCGTAGCGAAAGTCGTCAAGACTTTCGATCTCCCCGCACAACCAAAAGCGAGACGAGTTGCGCCACACCAGCCCTGGAACAGACCACCAAGCAATGGATGCCCACCAGCCCTTCACGCCGAAGGCATGAAAAAAACCAACCAACGGACGAGCAAAGCGAACACCACCGAAGCCGTGTTGCAAACCTCCCAGCCCGCCCCCAAACGCGATCGCCCATCGCCCATGCTGAATTCCGCGACACCCTTTCGGGGTCGGCTGCAATGGTGTCTTCCCATGTTCCGCCGGTCCGTTCCGCGACCAACGGCTACCATCTAAAATCCCTCACGGAATAACACGCTGACTGCCGGGCAAGCAACAGCTAGCTCGCGAATCTTCACAGGACGCGAATTCACTACTCCGGCGTCGGCCGCCGGTGCATCGAAACTTGCCAAGGTCTCCACAACCTCTCCCATCCCCCAGGTTCTGCTAAGTTCTATATCAAATAGATTGTTCACACGTGATTGGCTTCGGGAAGTTAAAACGTTCGGTGCTCTTACGGCGTCTCGATCTTCATTTAATCATGCTTAGGAACGTGTGTAATCGAGTATAAAGGAGCTGATTGCAAATGAATTTCTCGGATTGGATTGCTTTCTCTGCGCTACTTGTTTCTGGTGTCGGGCTGCTTGTCACTATTGTCGGATTAATTTGGGGGCCACGCCTCCATGCCTACTTCCATCGAATAGTTCTGACAATTGAACTCAAGAATCAATTTGGTACTACGTACCAGCCGAAAACACCGAATCCTCCTTCCAAGCACGTTCGACACATCAAAATCTCAACCGCGAGTAAAGTCCCGGCTGAGAACGTCACTGTTTTTCTCGAACGGATTGAAAAACTTGATGATGAGGGCGAATGGTCCCCCGTCTTCGAAGAGGGGAGGCTTGCTTTGAAGTGGCAATACGAGCAAGATGGCGGTAAACGCATCGGCCCGTATTTGTTCTGCAATCTCGTTCGCATTGAGCAGGGCAAGGCTCTCCATTTCGTCCCTCAAAAGAACACTGCCAGCCTCAACGAAGACACAGCTATTCCTGCGACGGGCGGCCGAATGAAGGTCTGGATTCAAGCTGTGGGCGATAATGGGGAGTCACCAATTGTAATAATGGAAATCAATTACCGCGGTGGATGGGCATCGACCAAAGAAGAGTGGGGAGAGATTCTGACGATCAGCGAACCAAAGCCATGCCAACAATTGCCCAAGCAGTAAGGCTGTCGCATGTCAAATAGAGACAATAAAGATCAGTGAAGAAGAAAACGTACGCGGACTCACTTCCGGCGAGGCTTGACGCTTTCGTCGCACCGGTGGCCGACACCGTCGCGTAAACCTCTTTGTTCGATGCACACCGTTTACATCGACCGAACGAAACGCTTTCACTGGTGCCCCCCCTCCGACAGAGAACGTTGAATATTGGCCGGAGCGTTTTGCTTCTGTGAGACAAGACCTCGGAGGCAGGCCGCTCGTAGGAAACTACCGGATCACGAGAACTCGCTCACGCCAACCGCTGAGCGAGCTATTTGGCGCGGACACCACCAGCCATTCGTACCCTTCGCTAAACTAATCTGGAACGTTTGACGTCCATTCATTCACTCACACGGAAACCAGCATGTCGTACGAAATCACGGAACTCGCTGACGGCAAAGTCATCGAACTCATCCTCTCTGGCAAATTGACCGGGGAAGCTTACGAGCAGTTTGTCCCGGTGGTGGATGCCCAAATCGAACGCTGGGGGAAAGTCCGGATGATGGTCGTGCTCACCGATTTTCATGGCTGGGACGCTGCCGCACTCTGGGCCGACACCAAGTTCGCAATGAAACATTTCAGCGACATCGAACGACTCGCACTCGTCGGCGAATCGAAGTGGGAAGCCGGCATGGCTACCTTCTGCAAACCGTTCACCAAAGCCGCCGTCAAATACTTTGACCACGCGGACATCGAAGATGCCCGGGCTTGGATCCAAGAAGCCTGAGCAGGTTGGCCACTCTTGGCCGACATCCGCCACTCGGACGGGCAAGAGTGCCCATCCCACAGGCGTTGAAATGCCGTTGACGAATCAATCAACAATCCAAGAAAGGATTGGGTGCAATCAGGTGACTGCCGTTTGGGCGTTGGGTAGGCCATGCGCAAGTTTCATCCCGCAGGGATGAAGAACGACTTCGCCCCATCGGGGCAGTTCTATTCCAGCCCAGGGCAACGCCCTGGGTTGTGGCGGCACCAAGATTGCAAAGCCCCAACGGGGGCGGTCCTAACGAAGCAGGCTCCCTAGAATGCAGGCCAACACGGTTCTTCACGCGATGTGAATTGGACCGCACCAACCAGCTCTCAATCACAACCCGAAGCGTCAGCGGGGGATCAACAGGCTCGCTGCAATGGCACGCGATCCCTCGCTCACGCTTCGGGTTAGGATTCAATCAACAAGCCGTCACGAGTTTCGACTTGCCTGACAAATCCCCGAAAGTCTTCACGACTTTCGCTACGGGGCTGCAGACCGACCACCAGAAAATCACTCCGCGATCACGTGCCCAGGCACGATCAACAACGGATGCGGGCTGCGACGAAGGCGATCGTTCACAAAGCCTTGGATGAAACGGTCATCGACTTCCAATGGCATGACCAGCAACTGCTGCGTCGAATCCGAGAGTGGATGCGGAGGCGCGAGCTCGCCGGCTTGTGGCACCAACGCGTAATTCATTTTCATCTCGCGAGCGGTCGCGTTCATCGCGGCGTGCAATTGCGTGTGCGATTGCGCGAGAGCATCACTCAACTTGTCGACGTCAAACGTTTCTCCAGGACGAATCGCTTCCAAAATGCTGCGCACGTTTTCGAAGTGCTCTTTCTCAACGACCAAGTTCAACGAGACCTCCGCTCCCGGTGCCGCCAAACCAAACGCCCACGCCGCCGCTCGACTCTCGACATCGCATTCACTGCCCGCCATCAGCAGGACCCGTTTGCGACAGGTCTGAAAGACTTGATCGGCTCGGCGTGTCACCAAGATCGGAACCGGACACCGCGACAGCAGCACGTCCATCACGGTGCCCACACTGTCCGTGCCGACTCGTTCGAAGGAGCGACCAAACGGGCAGGGAACGATGACCATGTTCACGTCGTGGGTTCGCAACGCCTGCAAGATGACTTCGAACGCCTCGCCTTCTCCTCGCGCGATCGCGCGGCCACCGCTCATTTGACGAGCGGCCTGAATCGCGTCTTCCGTGGCCACATCGGTCGCCTCCGCGCCATCGCGAGCGTCCAGCACCAACGTCTCGGTATTGAACTCGTCGCGAAGCGTTTTCGCGGTTTCGATGGACGTTGCATCCTGGGGCGATCCATCCAATACCAAGATCACTCGGGCCGGACGAATCGGCGTCAGTGGCGTTGCCGAGCCCACTTTCGCTCGTTCGAACATCCGCATCGCATCATCGACATCACGATCCAAATCGGGTGATTGATCCATTACTCAAGTCGCTCGCTAGAAAAGAAATCTCAGTGGACAGGCAACGTCGGCACCGCCGTGATATCAGGAATGTAACCCTGATGGTGCATCCACATCACGTAGAAAATCGCGCCGATGACTTGCACCACCATGATGCCGCCACCCAGCTTCAAAAACGTGCCCCAACCCACGTGAATGCCGGCCTCCCGTTTCAAAGCGTAAATCGCGATCACGCAGGAAATCGAACCAATCGGCGTTCCGTTGCCGCCCAGATTGCAGCAAATCACCAGCGTCCACCACAGCGGCTCCGCAGGCACGCCGGTGTCGCCACCTGAAACGTCTTGGACGATCGGGATCAGGGTCGCCGCGACCGGGATGTTGTCGACGATCGAACTGGCCACCGCGGAAAAACCGCCCATCAATGGCACCAGCAACTCAATCCGATTGTCGGACACCATCACGACTTGCTGCGCCACCCATTTCAATGCCCCGGTGTGTTTGACGCAGCCGATGATGATGAACAGTCCCATGAAAAACAAAATCACGGTCCAGTTCACCTTGCCAATCGCGTCCTCGACGCCTTTGCCAGAGAACAGCAAGGCGGCGGTGGCTCCCACCATCGCGACAAAATCCATGCCCACGCCCATTGGCTGAGCCAACGCAAAACCAACGACCGTGCCCAACAAAATGAACGTGCTTCGCAGCAAGACGCCTTTGTCCTCCACCAACGCCCAGGGATCGAACCCTTCAATCTGTTGCTTCAGCGCGGCCTTGTCCTCCTCGGATTGCTTCCACGGCAAATCGTTCCGGAAGAACCATCGCAGCCCCGCGATCGCAACGACCAAACTGACCACGGCGTAGGGCAACGACACTCGCAAGAAGTCGACGTAAGGAATCCCGGCTGCGGTTCCGATCATGATGTTGGGCAAACCACTGGCGAACGTCGCGATCGCACCGCTGTTGGCACACACGGCCACCGACAACAACAACGGCATCGGTTTGTAACCGAGCGAACGGCAGATCACCAAAACCAATGAACTCAGAATCAACATCGCCGGAACGATGGTCAGCACGCTGACGAACAAGAACGTGACCACACACAACGTCATGAACAACCGATTCGCTTGGCCTCCCGTCAGCCGCACGATCCACATGCTGATGAAGTGAAACAGCCCGCTTTTGCCAACCACGTCCACCAAAATCCCGGTGCCGATGATGACACCAAAGATGTTGAGATCTTCTTTCAGGAAGTTGTAAACCGTCGGGTACTCAAACAACCCCAGCGAGACGCTCAGGATCACCAGAACCGCTGCACCGCACAGGGCCGCCACCGTTTTATGAAAACGCTCGACCGCCACCCCCACGTAGGTCGCCATCATCACGACAGCGAACAACACCATCACCCAAGCGGGCGCGGACGCAGTGGGCATTTCAGTGAGCGACGCGGCCAACATCATAGAATCACTCCGGAAAGAACTCGGACTCGTTCATGCGGCAGCCTAACGCACGGCCCGAAAGCAACCAACCGCGGATCCCCACCAATCCGATCAGCCCAGCTGATTCGAGATTCGCTTTCCAAGTGACCGCATCGCGGTGACTCCCGTCTCAAACTGGCCGGCAAAGTGAACGAAACCGTGCAGCATGTCGGACGCACATTCTCGAGTCACTTCCACTCCCGACGCGTCCAACTTGTCCGCGAGAGCCAACCCTTCGTCTCGCAACACGTCGTACCCCGCCACCAAGACATGCGTCGGCGGAAACCCACCGAAGTCGGCCTTCAGCAGATCGGCCAACGGATCCGCCTCGTGACAAGCGTCGACATCAAAGAGTTCCGCTCCGTCCCGGCCGAAATAGTTGGCCCAGAACCACTGCATCGTCCGCTTGGTCAATCCAAACCCTGACTCAAATTCGCGGTACGACCCGGAATCGAACGTTGGCGTCACCACGGGGTACACCAACACGGCGTACTTCACCGAGACATCGGGATCGTCTTTGGCGAGCAATGCCACCGCCGCTGCCAAGTTCCCTCCCGCACTGTCGCCCATGACCGCCATCCGGCCCGCGTCCAAACTAAATTTCCCCGCCATTTTCGCGATCGCTTTCGTCGCGACAAAGCAATCCTGAACGGGCCCAGGAAAGGGTGCCTCGGGTGACAAGCGATAGTCAACGGACGCCACCACTGCCCCGGAAGCATCCGCCAAACGACGACACGTTGAATCGTGCGACTCAACATTCCCCAGCACCCAACCGCCGCCGTGATAGAACATGATCACGGGAGCATCGACAGGCAAACCGGTGGGACGATACAGCCGAACCGGCACGGACAGCCGCTGGCCCTCGACAGTGGTTTCCTCCACCAAACGATCCTCGACGGTTTGCATCCTCGGCCCTTCGCCAAAGCTGTCGACCAAAGCAGCAAACCCACGACGAGCTTTTTCAACACCGAGCTCTTCCCAGCGTGGCGGCTGAGCTTCTCGCAACCAAGCGACGAACGTTTGAGCTTGCGGGTGAAGTGTCATGAATCAATTCCGTCGGGGGCCGTGATGTCCGGCGTATCGTAACAATCTACCTCCTCGATGCACGCCCCCACCGGATCGAGATTCGCGCCAGCGTGTGCATCAACTGCTTTGATTGTGGCTACGTCGCTTGGGCGGTAAGCTTTGGCCGTTTCGACTCCGTCGTTCCATGACTCGAAACACCTCCCCCCTTCGCAATCGCTCCACGGACACCCGCTCCCCATGGCTGACTACCAGTACCACGACGTTTCCAAGATGGTGGACCACTCGCTGCTTTCACCAACGCTGATCGAAGCCGACTTGAATTCCGGAATCGACCTGGCGATTGCCTACGAGGTCGCCAGCGTTTGCATCCTGCCGTACTACCTGAAACGCTGTGCGGAACGACTGGCGGGAACCGGCGTGAAAGCATCGACCACCATTGGTTTCCCACACGGTGGGCACACCACGGCGATCAAGAAAGCCGAAGCCGAGCAAGCGATCCAAGATGGCTGCGAAGAGCTCGACTACGTCGTCAACATCTCGCAGGTCCTCAGCGGTGGCTGGGACTACGTTCAAAACGAAATCGGTGCGGTGACCGAACTGGCGCATGCGGCCGGGCAAAAGATCAAAGTGATCTTCGAGAATTGCTACCTGCAAGACGAACACAAAATCCGCCTGTGTGAAATCTGCACCGAGCTCCAAGTCGACTGGGTCAAAACCTCCACCGGCTACGGCACCGGCGGCGCGACCATGGACGACTTGCGTTTGATGCGAGCGCACTCGGGCGAGAACGTCCAAGTCAAAGCCGCCGGCGGCGTCCGAGACCTGAAGACCCTGCTCGAAGTGCGAGCCCTTGGTGTGACCCGCTGCGGCGCCAGCCGAACCGCTGAGATGCTCGGCGAAGCCCGCCAACAACTCGGCTTGCCGGCAATCAACATCACCGCAACCGGCAGCTCTGGCTACTGATTCGTTCGGCTTGGCCGTGGAAGAACAAACGGTCGGGCACCGAACTGGATGGGTCCATCTCATTCGATTGAAACGGCCTGATCGACCAACCTGATCAGGGACGCTTCTGCTTGTCTTGCAAGTTGGATGGGTCCTCATCGATTTCGGTCGCCAATTGCCCCGCCCGTCCCTGGGTCCACAATCGCAGTCCTTCCAAACGCTGCTTGCCACGAACGTAGTAATCCTGCCCGAGCATCCCAAGGTGCTCTTTGACGGCATTCGCGTTGAGCTCCGCACTGGACTCGGTCAGCGCGACCCAACCAAGCTTCTGAAATTCCAGCGCCAAGGCAGCCGCGATTCTTTGGTGACCCGCAATGCTCGGGTGCACATGATCGACAAACCGCCCCGGGTCAGGAACTTGGTCCGCAATCATGTCGCCATGGACATTTCGCTCGTCCAGCAACGCTGGCGTGTCGACCAACGGGACGCCGTACCGATCGGCAATCTCCCTGGTCGCCCCAATGATCGCACTCGGTGCTCGCAACGGACAAACATCATGGTCACGAGCCGCGATCACGTAGGGACGCGCTGAATCACTGTCACCTTGGTCATAGAGCAGTCGCCCCAAGGCGTAGTTTGCCCCAGCATGATCTCGGTCAATCCGCAAGCATTCTCGAAGAGCGTCGATCCGCCGCGTTGGATTCAGCTCCAGATCACAAGCGATCGTCCATGCGGACCGAAAACGATCTTCCTCTTCGTCCGTCCAATCCGCTCGCGTTTGCATTTTAAACGGCGGCGTGTTGACCAGATCCGACGCGGGCACACACACGATCAGCGGCAGGTTGTTCTTCTGTGTTCGCTCAACCATCTTTTCCAGTGTGGCTGCAAAGTGTTCTTCCACACCACGTTGCCATGATGGGTCGCGTTGGTAACTGTCCAATCCACCAGGATGGTCCAATTTCATGTCAACATTCGCAGCCAACTCCGGCCGTTCTTGCGACGCAATGAACAACGATTGCACCCAACGAACCGTGTGCAATTTCGATCCGATCCCGGTTGCCCAACGACTCACCGTGCCCATCTCGCGAACATGTGCGTAGGTGCGGTCTTCTAAGAATTCATTGTGCCCTGTGTACAGCACAATCGCATCGGGTTCGTGCTCCAAGACTTCGTCCAGAATCTTGGCCACCCGGTAGCTGGCGTAACCTGTTCCACCACAATTGATGACTTCGTACTTCGTTTCGCGGTCAGCCGATTCCAACGACAGACGCAACCAAGTTGAGAAAGCCGTTTCCGTCGCGTAGGGTCGCCCTTGAACCGTCGACCCGCCCAAAACGAACACACGTCGAGTCCCAGGTGCTTTCTTCGCGGAGAAAGATTCCGGCCGGAAGAAATTGTATCGCTCCGATGGGATTTCCCATCGATCTGATTCTTCATTCAGAACAAACAGCGGTCGCAGTTGATTCAGCCCCACATACGGATCGTAGTCGATTGCCTGGGGCTCGGAATTGTCCAGGCCACGCAGTCCCAATTCCAACAGCAAAACCGGTAGGCATGCGAGCAGCGAAGCCATCAACCGCATCGTCCATCGCCTGCGTCGTCTCTTCCAGGCACGAACATCCTCGCTTGCACACCCGTCGTCAGTGAAAGGCTCGTACTTCAACGAAATGCCCTGGTGAGCTTGATGGTTGACTTGCAAGAAAGACGAGGAGCATGATTGTCTGGAAACGATCGACCATGACTGACGAGCGGTCTCAGGTCCCGGACGCTCCTTTCCGGCACTCAATTTACAGTACTCGCTCAACCACCGTTCATCAAAAAAGCACATCCACTCCTCCTGGCAACCCGACGCGTCAGTCAGCCAGGCACGCGTGGCAGACCCGACGCCGGCCCCGTCCGGGGCGACCGTCTGTGGTCCGCGATCGGTCTCGGGGCTTCCGCCGAATGGCACTTACTTTAGATCCGAGTCTTTCAGTTTTGACGGTGGTTTCTTTCGCTTTTCGAATTGCGCGTCTTTGGGCCGTTTGCGGTACGCCTCGCGTCGGTATCTGCGTTTGCCTCGAATTGGCAACTTGTCTTTGCGGGCGATCGCCAGGGCGGTTCGGTAGGCCTCGCGCCACTGGCTAGGCTCGGTGTGCATGTGTCGCAACAAAAAAGTCTGAAAGGTGGTCCACGTTCGCTTGAAACTCATTCGACGCGGCCGAACTTCCTCCATGGCGGCCGCTTCGATACGAAGCTGACTGGTCAGGTTGTAAGCCACGACTGACGTGTAGAGTTCTTTCATGAATGTGTCGACACTCTTGGCACGGATATTCTCGGCATCCATCACCACCTTGAAGTTGCAAATGTCAATTTCTACATCGTAGCGACGCTCAAATAATGCGGCCAACGTGAAAGCTTCGTCGGCCAGCGTGCTGACCAGATAAAGCGTCAGCGAGTCGGTAACCTTGACCTCGTGCAGAAAAACATCGCACTGGCAATCCGCGGGCAACTCCGGTTGGGTCTGGCGATTCTTCTTCGTGGGTATCCACGTGTGTCGGTAACTTTTGTGATGTTCGGATTGCTCAATCAGCTCGGCATTCTTCTGCAGCGAATGAAAGTTAGCCTTCTTCATTCGCAGCAAAATGTCGTGCCCTGCATTGATGGCTTCATACGCGACTCCAAAGATCCCAAAGCCCGCATCGGACATAATGATCGAGTGCTCGGGAAGCTGCTCAAAACCTTGGCGAGCAAGTTGCGTCTCGGAGACTGCCTCGGGCCCGTACATCGGTCCGACTTGCGGAAGCATTGCAGCGCCGCTGGCAAGTTCATGAAAGACGGTTAACAACGCGCATGGCCAGATACCTTCGCCGAGTTGGTTGCTTGCCGGTGGAAACGCTTGTTGGAGTTCTTTTTCCGGTGCAAGAGCCATCGTGGTTCCGTCAATCAGGAACACGCGTTGTTGGTTGAATGTAGGCTCGGTGGCCGAAATGATGCCGGAGCTGACTTCCTCGGCAAACCAACGAACGACTTCTAGAGGCAGTCGAGATCGCGCTCGGCTGTAGGCACCCGATGCGGTCGAGATCGTGTTTTCGTCGAGTCGTTTGTTCTCGGGAAGATAGCTCGGCCGAGTATCGATCAGGTGTTTCACCGCGTTTTCGAGTGAGGCATCGGGCTTGAGACGCTGGTAGACGAGCATCCAAAGGACAACGCAGGCGGTGTAGACAGTGTGAGCTCGCTGGGCAAAAAGCTCGTTCGCATCTTCGAAGTTGACAAGCTGATGCAGCAGTTCGAAGGAGCGGTCAAACTGCTGGTCGGCTTCCATGCTTCGCTCGGAATCGTTCATGCCAAAATGGCTCCTTTTTGAGAAAGGAAGCCTGAATGCGCAAAAACTGTGCCAAGATTATCGCAGCTGAAGACTCAATCTAAAGTAAGTGCCATTCGGCTAACGCCCAAACGGCTCACATGGTTGTGCTTGATCATTCCTGCCGACCTGCTTAACGGTCGTCTTGCACCGCATTCGTTTGGCCACAAAGGCACAGAGGGCACAAATAAAGATCGACTTTGTAGCCAAAACCTCTGTGCTCTTTGTGTCTCTGTGGCGAAACTGTTTATGCACCATGTTTTTGAATAGGCCTAGGAGATGAGTGTCAATCAAGACTGGAGTGACGTGCGAGTCAAAGAGCTTTGCGATCGGGTTCGACAGATCGCTTACGATTTGCATGTCTATTTGGGCACCGGTTACCTCGAGAAGATTTACGAAAACGGATTGCTTCATCGTCTGGCTAAAGCGGGTATTCGCTGTGAAAAGCAGGTGCCGGTGCAGGTGCTTGATGACGACCAATTTTGTTTAGGCGAATACAAGTTAGACCTTGTCGTCGAAGAAATTCTGGTGGTTGAGATCAAAGCCGCTCGAGGAATCGATGACAAACATGTTGCACAAATCCTCGGCTATCCAAAAGCGACCACGCTGAGTCACGGGCTGCTCGTCAACTTCGGATCAGCGAAATTTCAAATCAGGAAATTTAAGATGTAGGATTTGGGTTTGCGGCAGAGACAAGGAGGGCACAGAGAGCTCGCTCGTTGGCGTTGCTGCGTTTTGTGCCCCTTTGTGTCTCTGTGGCGAATTACAATCAGCTGGAAACGGTTTCTTCGTCATATTCCAGCTCGATGGGCGGCAATGGATCTTCCATGTTCGTCCAGGCTTCCGGGCCTTGAGCAAATTCAACGTCCGTCAGCAAGCAGTCATCGAGAATCTGGGTGATTCGTTCTCGGCTCATCGCGTTTCCGATGAACACCAATTCTTGATGGCGATCGCCATGTTCGCCGACGAACTTGGATCGAATTTCTTCAATGGACTCGGAGTCGTCGGGCCATTCCTCTTCCGGTGCGGCTGCCCACCAGAAACCGGCTGGGTTCATCCGGATCGAGCACCCGGCTTGCGACCAGTCGTAGGCCCAGTCGTGTCGCGACGCGATCCACATCAATCCTTTGCTACGAAGCACTCCGGTGAACAAACCTTCTTCCATGTCGGCGTCGAGAGCGCTGGTCAAACGTTTGGGATGAAATGGGCGTTGGGCTTGATAGACGAAGTTCGAGATGCCGTATTCTTCGGTCTCGGTTTCTTCTTCCCCACGCGGTACCTCCAACCATCCGGGTTGCTCCTCGGCTTCACTTAGAGAGTAGAGCCCGGTGCCCATGATTTCGGATAGCTCAATGCGGCTTTCTGTCGTGGTCAGGATTTTGGCCTCGGCGTTGAGTTGACGTAGAATCTGTTTGAGCTGCTCCAGTTCATATGGTGAGATCAAGTCGGTTTTGTTGACGACGATGACATTGGCAAATTCAACTTGATCGACCAACAGATCCACAATGTTGCGAGTGTCTTCTTCGCTCAGACCCAAACGTCGATCGGTGAGATCGTCCCACGAGCCAAAGTCCTTCATGAAGTTGCCTGCGTCGACAACGGTCACCATCGTGTCCAGTTCAGCGACCAACGACAGGCTGTCGCCCTCTTCGTCTTCGAAGGTGAAGGTTTCTGCGACCGGCATCGGTTCGGAGATGCCGGTGGATTCGATCAGCAGGTAGTCGAAGCGGCCGTCGCGAGCGAGCCGGCGAACTTCAATCAGCAGGTCTTCGCGTAGCGTGCAACAGATGCAACCGTTGGACATCTCAACGAGCTGTTCTTCCGTTCGCGAAAGATTCGCGTCACCTGATTTGACCAACGCCGCGTCGATGTTGATTTCGCTCATGTCATTGACGATCACCGCGACTCGTAGGCCTTCGCGGTTGGTCAGAATGTGGTTGAGCAGCGTCGTCTTGCCGGCTCCGAGAAATCCGGAAAGCACGGTGACAGGAAGACGTTCCGCCTGGGGCGTTGTTGGATCGGTTGGGTTCATTGGATTTTCAAGAGGGTGGTTGGGATGGGTGCGGCATAGGCTTCCAGCCTGTGTTGGTCTTCCACAGGCTGGAAGCCTATGCCACTTGGAGTTATCCGTTCGGTTCGATTGCTGCTTACTGCAACTTGGCCAACAGCGCACTCTTCTGCAGTTCTTGATTGCGACGCTGGGACGGTGAGGCAATGGGAATGACTTTCACGCCATGGTTTGCCAGACGCTCTCGATAGATGGCTTCGATGGGCAGTTCTTCGCTTGGGCAATAGAGGTAGCACTTCGCGTTGAGCAATCGAGCGATGGGTAAAGCCGGCACGGTCCGTTGAGCGTTGTCGTCGGCTAGGTTTTCTCGATCGAAGAGGCATTCTGCCGGAGCGTCGGTCCACGTCGCAATTCTGTCGAGCAAGCTCTTGTGAGCAACGACAAGAATCGGGCGATCTTCGTGCACCGACTCGCCGGTGCCATTCGCGGCGATGTTGCTAGCGGTGTCAGTGGGCTGCTGCGGAGAGGGTTGGTCGGCCGCGGCGAGGGGCCCGCAACCAGCCAAGGCAACGACCAAGCAGAGTGTTCGGAACTTGAGCAACATAGAAGAACCCTTCGTAGGAAAAGAAGCGATGAGTGCCGTCAGGACACGTTCAGTTTATGACAATACGACGCACATGCAATACGTGTGCAGAAAGGAAGTGTTCTTGGGGATCTGCTAAAGTATCCAAAATGGATGCCAAACCTCAGCCAGTAAAACAGCCCCGTTCGAGTTCGATGATGCCGATCCCAACCAATTTGATCACGGGATTCCTTGGGTCAGGGAAGACCACGGCGATCAATCGCTTGCTTGAGCATCGACCGGATGGCGAACGATGGTCGATTTTCGTGAACGAGTACGGCATGGTGACCGTGGACGAGTTGCTGATCGACTCGGAGTGTCCGGAGGTCAACGTGCAGGAACTTGGCGGCGGTTGCCTGTGCTGTACCGTCGCGTTCGCTTTTGATGCGGTCTTCAGCCAATTCATTCGCCGCAGCAAGCCAGATCGGCTTCTGCTTGAACCCAGCGGCGCGGGGCATCCAGCGGCATTGGTTGACAAGTTGAGGGACGACAACTTTCGACGGGCAATTGATCTGCGGGCGACAATCTGTTTGATCGACCCTGAAGACTGGAGCAAGCCGCAATGGCGTGATTCCGAAGTCTTTCATGACCAGGTTCAAATGGCCGACGTCGTCGCCATCAACTTCACCGACAAACGAGACCCTGAGTTGACGCGGCAATGCCGTGAATGGGTGGAATCATTTGACCCGCCCAAAATGCTGATTGCTGAAACGGACCACGGGCGAATTGATCCCGCGTGGCTCGATCTCCAGGGCACGGTCGTTCGCCCACCGAAGTTTGGTGAAGCCCATGCCCACAATCATTCCCATGCCGCGGATCACGTGGATGCGGGCGGGCTGACCTCGATCGAAGTCCCGCCGATGTTGGGGAAGCCCAAGCGGATTGAAAACGAGGGCGACGGCCAGTGGGCGTGTGGCTGGATCTTTTCCGTCGACGAGGTTTTCGACCGAGACCAATTGCTCGACCTGCTTGGCTACCTGCAACCGGTCGTGCGGCTCAAAGGTGTGTTTCGCTGCCAGGATGATTGGTGGGTGATCAATCGTAGCAAGAATGAGACCTCGTTCAGCACCACGGCGTATCGTCGCGATAGCCGCCTAGAAATCATCACCGACAGTCCAACCTCCGGCTGGGAGGAACTGGAGCAACTGCTACTGAAGTGCAAGTAGCGGATGAAGGTCGTGCCTTGATGCCAGGCGGGTCACGCAGCTTGTGTGGCTGGTTCGCAGCACCCGCAGAGGCATCCGTATCGACGGTTCAGCAAGTGAGCGCAGACCAGCAGGAGTCCACCGATCGGTGTGATCCAAAGTGCGAAGGGAGCGACCAAAGCTTGCAGCCCGGAAACTTCAGGGGGGCCTCCGCTCGCGGCGAGGCTGCTCAGGTTGGCTTCCGACTCATCTGGACCGGCTTCTGCCTCTGCGGTGCAATGCTCGCAACATGCGTCGGTGCAAACGGCGGCATCGGTTGCCGCGATGGTGGAAGTCTCGCAGGCCGCACAGCAGTCACCAGCCATGCCAAATGCCGCGCTGGTGATCAGAACCAAGCCCACGCTGGCGATTGCGATCGGTGTCATCCGGCGATGCTTGCGGAAGCCAGGGACGAAAGCTGCGATCGCGATCAGGAAACAGGCCAGAGCCATCCACTGGTGAAACGATTCATCCGCCAGGAAGCTGAGTCCCAGTGCGGGCAAAAATGCGATCACAAACGGCATGGCCGCACAATGAATCGCACACCCGATCGAAGCAACGATCCCGACCCAGTCACGCCAGGTGGCAATTTTGGTGGGTTCGGGACTGCTGAGCGGTAGAGGACTGGCGGGTTGATACGGGACATCGCTCATTGATCAGGCTCCATCAGGTCGTCGGGGACGCCCGATTTCAACGGTGGAAACGCGGCTGGCTTCCCTACGGCGATCCTACGAATCGCTCGTGACGGCCAGCACGCAAATGCAAGTAGTGTGCATTAAAGAAGTCTGGGCTTTCCCTGTCAAGTGATAATGCAATCGTTGTGCAAAGACTGGGGAGGCGCAACGATTGGCGACTCTTGGAGCGGTTGGCCCCCGCCTCCAGGGGAAAACCACTGGGATCGTGCAGCAGCGATCGTCCTGCTTCCGATATCAATGATCGTGATCGTGATCGTGGACGCTGTGGTCGTGGTCATGTCCGTGATCTTCGTGCCCGTGATCTTCGTGCCCGTGCTCAACCTGCCCACCAGCAGGATGGTGTTCGTGGCTGTGCCCGGGCAGGTTCTCGATACCGACTGCAATCGCGACCCCAAAAAGGAACGCCATCGTCAGCTTGACGCGATCATGGTCGTGAAAGGCGACCTCAGGCAGGAGGTCCGCCAGGGCGATGCCCAGGAAGAAACCGGCTGAAATCGCGAGTCCCCAGCCAAGGAACGCATTGTTCGCGTCAAACTTCATCGCTCCGAAGTAAAACGCGGCGGCACCGATGGGACAGGCCAACGAGAACGCGGCGTTCGCGATGTTTTGGGCGGACACAGACCACTTTTGTTTGTTCATCACCGAGGTGATGGCAAAGGCGTCGAGCGGTTTGTGCAGCGCAACCGCCAGAAAGGTCCCCAGGCCAGCCAAGCCCAACCAGGCACCGTGCTCGGCATCAATCAGAACACTGCTGGCCAGGGCAACACCGTCGACCAACGTGTGAAGTGCAAGCCCGAAGAACAAGCCGAACCAACTGATGCCTTTCTCGGAATGATGGTGATCGTGACCATGGTCGCATTCGGAGTTGGTGCCGTCTGACTCGACCGGGACTCCGTGGTCATGGGTGTGGAACAGGCGAATCGTCAGGAACATGACCAACAGGCCGATCAGTGCACCGCGGCAAGCTTTCGTTGGGGAATTCAACACTTCAGTGGCGTGCGGCAGTAAATGCAGCAACGCGATTCCCAGCATCAATCCCCCGACGCCGCTCATCAAGAGTTGCGTCCGCAGGTGTGTCATCCGCAGCAGGGACGAAAGTCGCCCGCCCGCCATCGACGCGGCCAAAACGAAAACACAATAGACAAGAAGGAGCCAGTGAGCAGGCATGACAGGAAGGTCTCAGCGGTCAAAACCCCAAGTGTACCTTGACGCAAACTGCTTGCACATGCGGTCGTTGCGTCATTGTTTTCGAACGGCACTTCACCAGATTGCCTCTCGTTTGAGTGTTATCTCAAATGAGATCACGCGGGACGTGTTCTCACGGAGACGGCTCGACGATGCCTGCGATGTGCACGAACCCCACCACCAATCAGGATGGCTGTTATCAGAGTGACGGTTGTTGGCTCGGGAACCGCCGCGACCGTCAAACTAACACGATCAGGGGTGAACGAAATGGGTTGGACGGAGTCATCGAAGAAGCTGGAACTGTCAAGGAGATCGATCGTGAAGTCTCCCGGACGCAATGCGGTCAGGTCGATTGTCGCCAACAGCCAATTTTGATCTTCGAGGTCTCGTGGGAACGCATCGCCACGCTCGTCAACGCTGAGGTCTGTCACCGCAAGTCGTGACGGACCATCATTCGTCACGGCTGAAAGACCAAAGGATTCGGATCCGCTGCGATTGGCAAAGACATAGCGTGAATCTTGGATGTGCGTCTCACGCTGCACCTCCGAAAAACGGAGTCCATCTCCCCCCGAAATTGCCAGCTCGATTGAAAACGAATCCAATTGATCGTCGGAATTGGAAGTGATGAACACGTCAATCGTCGTTGCGGTTCCGGCGGCCAAGCTCGTCTCTGCCGGCACCAGCGAGGCGACGATCGCCGCGGATGCTTCGGGCGGCGCGAACAACCATGTCAGGCCAATGAGCACGGGCGCCCAGCGGGTAGTGCGAAATTTCATGAATGCACTGGCAGAGATGGTTGAGATGTGACTTGAGCGTCCAGTGTGCTGCAACATTTCACGCCCGCTGTGTCTTACCGCGACGACGCCATGCAAGTCCCCCTGCCACCCCAGCCATGGCGAGCAGGCTGGATGGCTCCGGCACGGCCGTGACACTGAGCGGAGTTGAGCTGAACGGGGTTAAATTGAAGCTCAAATCATTGAAAGATGATGTGGGATCGATCGCGATTGAGAATGTTCCTGCACTGACCGCATCTACCGAAAACTGCCCAATCAGTTGTGAGTCCACGCCAAGAGTGAACGGGTCGGGCAATCCGACGTCAGGAGCAGCGCTCTGATCGTCCGAGAAATCCGCGATGCTCAAGGAACCGCCCGCCAAAGTCGTCGCCGGCAACCCCAACGCCACATTGCCGCTCCGGTCGAAAAACACGTAGTCCGGGTTGGTTAAAAAGTCATCGCTTTGGGTAGCGGAAAAGGCAAGCCCCGGATCGCCAGAGATCGTGAATAGCATTGCAAAGAAATCCACTTCGTCGTCGTTGTCGCTCGTGCCAAAAACACTGTACGTCGCTGATTGACCGACTGTCAGTTCCTGAGGCCCGTCAATCGTTAGCGTCAGTGCCGCCCTTGCTTCGGTGCTGGCCAAGGAGGAAAGAGTCAGGCCGATCGCGAGCAAGGCAATCTTCATCGTCAAGTTTGTCATCTTCATGGTGGTGGTAACTCAAGTAGTAGGTTCAGTGATCCATTGTTTGTTTAGTCATCCCAGCCGAGACCGTCGGCCAATCGGCGATTCATTGCACGGGATGTCAGCACGAAGTCCAGACTGTTGACCACGCCATCGCCGTTGACGTCGGCTTCGTCCGACTGCGAACTCAAGCCGCGTTGCACACGCAGACGGTCCAGGGCATCGACCCGGCCGTTGCCATCGGTATCACCGAGCAAGCGGTAGAATTCCTGGAACACATCGGCCGTCCCGTCGCCATCCATGTCGATGCCGATGCGGTAGTGACCGTCACCCGCGTTGGAGTTGCGATTGCCGCCAAGACCTTCGTCGCCAAAGTCCAGGCTCAAGCGGTTGCCGTCGACGCTGGCCGAGTAGTCCGAATCGTCCATCAAAACGCCGTTGTTGCCATCCAAGTCATACTTGGTGATTTGAACCCGTCCGGCAGCCATCAGATCATCAAGGCCGTCATCCTGGCCAAACACCAGATCGACGTTGCCAACGTGCGAACGCTGAGTTTCGCCATTTTCGACGTCCAGAGCCTCGACCGTGTTTCCGACTTGGAAGTAGTAAGTCACCGGGCCACTGTCGGTGGCGTGTCCGTCCGCATCGATGCCCGAGGCAATGAAGGTGACCGCGTACATCCCCATTTTGGTGAACGCGAAGTTCATGTGGTTGTGGCTGCCCGCTGGCACTTCGATTTGGTCCGTCTCGTCGACGCCATCGCTGGTCGCCATCTTGACGTCAGGAGTGCCAAACGTGCCGGTTTGCCACACCGAGAAATCGCCCGGCCCAGAGACCGCTGCCAGTTGAAGTGTTGCAGTATCGCCCTGCAGCACTCCCTCTTCGAGTTCTTCACCACCGATGCCCAAGAACAAAAGGTTTGGATTCTGGGTTTGTGGCAATACAAACAGCGATTCACCAGCATCGACCCCCAGGAAGTCGAAACCAGTGGTTGCCGCGGGGAGTGTGATTTGGGCATCCATCCCCACGTACAACAATGCCTCACTCGGTTCGTATTCAAGGTCGCCCGCATCGTGTGCGTGGATGTGAAGATCCCACGAAGGTTCTTCCTCATCATGATCGTGGTCATGGTCGTGCTCACCGAAAGCCACACCGATGTCGGTGTCGCCTGTTGTGAGGACCGACTCGAAGTCACCCAGCACGGGAGCAGCCGTGATGCTCACCGTTGCGAAGGTGTCGGCAGTTCCATCGCTGAGCATGTAGTTGAACGAATCTTCACCATCGAAACTGTCGTCGGGTGTGTAGGTGAAGGTGCCATTGGCGTTCAGCACCAAGCTGCCGTGTTCCGGAGCCGTGGATTCACTGATCACCGGCGTTGCTCCAGCGGCGACTGCGTCGTTGAGCAACACGTTGCCGCGAACTGTGTTTCCGGAGCCCACCATGTAGACGTCCTCAGCAGCAATCGACATGTCGCCAATGATGAACGTCAGCGTCACCGCTTCGCTGGAAACCGGTGTTGAACCGTCTTGCAGGACCCCAGAGGTCTGCACGGTGACCCGATACGTTCCTTCTTGGGTGAAGCCCCAGTTGTAGTGGGCGTGTGTGCCTTCGGGCAGATCCACAACGTCGGCGTCGGTGATCCCATCGCTGCTGGCCAAGAGGACTTCGGGTGTGCCGAAAGCGTCTTGCTGCCACAGCGAGAATTCGCCAGGACCGTCGACCGCCACCAAGTGGAGAGAAAACTCGTTGCCCACGAACGTATCGACTTCGACCTCTTCCGAGTTCAAGCCCAGGAAGGGAAGTTCCGGCAAGTTCGCTTGAGGCAAGACATGCAAGGTCTCACCCGCTGCCGCACCGGTGAAGTCAAAGGCGGAATCCGCAGGCCGGGTGATCGCCGCCTCGGCACCGCCATAGATGATCACTTCATCCAGGTGCAAGCCTTCCCCGTGATCATGTTCGTCACCTTCGTCATGGTCATGATCATCGTCGTCCTCGTGGTCGTCGTGATCATCTCCTTCGTCATGCTCATCGTCGTGACCATGCTCATGACCGTCTTCGCCGAGGACGGAGAAGTCCCAGTGGTCGCCGTGGTAGTTGATCAGGAAGTCCGCGTGTCCTTCGGCGATCACCTCGCCTTGAGGCAGAGCGGCCGCCGTAATGCTCACCGTTGCGAAGGTGTCGGCTGTTCCATCGCTGAGCATGTAGTTGAACGAATCTTCACCATCGAAACTGTCGTCGGGTGTGTAGGTGAAGGTGCCATTGGCGTTCAACACCAAGCTGCCGTGTTCCGGAGCCATGGATTCACTGATCACCGGCGTTGCTCCAGCGGCGACTGCGTCGTTGAGCAACACGTTGCCGCGAACTGTGTTTCCGGAGCCCACCATGTAGACGTCCTCAGCAGCAATCGACATGTCGCCAATGATGAACGTCAGCGTCACCGCTTCGCTGGAAACCGGTGTTGAACCGTCTTGCAGGACCCCAGAGGTCTGCACGGTGACCCGATACGTTCCTTCTTGGGTGAAGCCCCAGTTGTAGTGGGCGTGTGTGCCTTCGGGCAGATCCACAACGTCGGCGTCGGTGATCCCATCGCTGCTGGCCAAGAGGACTTCGGGTGTGCCGAAAGCGTCTTGCTGCCACAGCGAGAATTCGCCAGGACCGTCGACCGCCACCAAGTGGAGAGAAAACTCGTTGCCCACGAACGTATCGACTTCGACCTCTTCCGAGTTCAAGCCCAGGAAGGGAAGTTCCGGCAAGTTCGCTTGAGGCAAGACATGCAAGGTCTCACCCGCTGCCGCACCGGTGAAGTCAAAGGCGGAATCCGCAGGCCGGGTGATCGCCGCCTCGGCACCGCCATAGATGATCACTTCATCCAGGTGCAAGCCTTCCCCGTGATCATGTTCGTCACCTTCGTCATGGTCATGATCATCGTCGTCCTCGTGGTCGTCGTGATCATCTCCTTCGTCATGCTCATCGTCGTGACCATGCTCATGGCCGTCTTCGCCGAGGACGGAGAAGTCCCAGTGGTCGCCGTGGTAATTGATCAGGAAGTCCGCGTGTCCTTCGGCGATCACCTCGCCTTGTGGCAGAGCGGCGGCAGTGATGGTCACCGAAGCCATGGTGTCGGAGGTGCCATCGCTGAGCATGTAGCTGAACGAATCCGATCCGTCGAATCCAGACCCGGGCGTGTACACAAACGTGCCGTCGGAATTCAGTTCCAAGTTTCCTCGGAGTGGCCCCATGGTACTGGTGACCACCGGGGTGATTCCGGCGGCCAATGTGTCGTTGAGCAACACATTGCCGCGAACCGAATTTCCGGCACCCACCATGAAGGCATCATCGGCAGCCAAGGAGACATCGATGGTCGCTGTTGCGGTCGTGAAGCCACCGCGTTCGTTGGTGATTCGATAGTCGAAACTATCCTGACCAGCGAATCCTTCATTTGCCTCATAGGTGAACGTGCCATCGGCATTCAGCGTCAGGATTCCATTGGCAGGCTCCGTTTCGACGGTCGCGACATAGTCGCCCATCGACTCATGCCATTCGTCGTTCACCGACACATCACCGTTCAGGGTTTCTCCTTCGAAGACCGTGAATGAATCCTCCACGGCACCCAGCGTGTCGACACCGAAGACCATGGTCTGGATGCCACTTTCATAGTACGGATCCAAGCCTTCTTCGTAGGTCCCATTGGCGTTGACATCGAGGTAACCACTGAGGAATACGTCAACTTCGTAGATGCCCGGCTTCGAGAATCCAAGGTTGCGATGAAGGTGGCCGGAACTCCAGAGAACATCGTCGCTGGAGATGCCATCGCTGGTCGTCATGTAGACACGCGGTCCGGCACTCGGTGACGACCACATCGAGAACTCACCGCCACTACTGCTACGCATGTCCGTCATTTCATAGCGAAGGTACTGTCGCGGCGTGCTGGAGGTGATGCGTGGATCGTCGGGTACATAACTGGCAAAAAGATCACTCGGAACATCGCCGTTGGTGAAACCCAGGTAGGGTACGCCCGGCACTGAAGAGCTCGGCAGCACGTACAGTGATTCACCCGCACCGACACCGACGAAATCGTACGCGGCGTCATCCGATCGCTCGACAAGTGCGTTCGAGTCGGCGTAGGTGTAGAGCTGGTTGCTGGCGATTTCACCGCCGGGGATCACGTCGTCCGTACCGTGGACCGCCAGCGTCATCTCACCGTCGTTCCAAACCGGACGGTAGTCCGCGTGCTCGTCCGTGTAGTAGTGCTCGATCGGATCGGGAGTTCCGCGTCGCAACGTGTACACTTCGCCGCCAAAGTAGCTGCGTGCCAGCGGATGCCCTCCGCCGTTGGTGATGCTCGCGTCGTCTTTGACACTCAGGGCAAGTGTCCCACTTCCAGTTCCGGTCAGGACGGTGACAACATAGGTCGCACCCGAACCGGTCACCGAAACAATCGTTGCACCCGATAGGTCGCCCGCGTTCATCACGACTTCAAAATCGGCCGCGTCGACATCCATCACATCTTCGGAAAATTCAACTTCAAATTGAACGGAGTCAGCATCCGTGGGAGTTGTATCCACTCGCTTGATTCCGCTGACGAGAGCTCCGACCGCGTTGACGACCACGCCATCAAAAACGGTGTTCGGGAACTCAAGAACAGCTTCGCCCCCAATCGGATCGGTGAGCGTGCCACCATTGAGGTCAATGAGGTTGCTTGTTAGCTGAACGCCGTCCAAGTCCAGGTCAGTGTCTGCAACGGTGTATCGGAAGTCCAGAAACGGAGTGCCTGAGCCCGAGACGTAGTCGGCATAAACGACGTTGTCACCGACCTGCAATGCAACCCGTGGGGTTCCTGTCACGTCAATCGGGAATCCGAAGTAGACTTGGAAGTCGATCGGATCTCCACTGATGCGAGTGCGTGCATCCGGCGGCAACAACACCATCGGGTTTTCGCCCGTTTTGTTAATAAAGACGCCGGTTGGTGCGAGCCGTGCCCCGCCAACGCCTCCCGCGTTGATGATGTCCGGGTAGGAATCGTTGTCGACGTCGGCTATGTGTAGTCCCCCATTGTTCACATCCGACGAAATGACAATCGCGTCGCCGAACACGCCGTCGCCTTGATTGGGCGACCAAACTAAACGGTAGCCGCCGTTCGAATACCCATAACTAACGATGTCCGGCAGGCCGTCACCGTTCATGTCTGCCGCGACGTTCACCTGAGAATAGAGATAGCCTGGCGTCAGCGTGACTCGGTCGCCGAAGGTGCCATCTTCCAACTGTGGGTAGTAGCCGACGTGGCTATCCGCACCGCGATCGTAGACAACAAGATCGTTCCGGCCGTCGCCATTGAGGTCAATGACTTGATGAATGTAGGGGGAGGGGTTCGAGTTCACATCTTGAGGAGCATCAAATGTTCCGTCACCGTTCCCCGGAAAAATATGCAGGTAGGCCGTTGAAGTAAACGTGCTGGAGTCGAAAACGCTTCCGGTCGAAACAATGTCGAGATGGCTATCACCATCGACATCCGCCATGAGCAATTCGCCGTAGTACTCATCCGTGAGAACTGTTTTTTCGCCCAGCGTTCCATCGGTTTGCTGGAGCAGCACTGCCTTTTCTGCGGTGGTCACTCGCGTCTCAAAATCGTAGCGATTCGCACCATAAACCACATCGGCACGGCCGTCACCGTTTAGATCGCCCGCATCTATCCAATAGCCGACTATCAATCCGTCAAACACGACTTCACGAGTGAAGTTTGCGTTGCCGTCGTTACGATACAGAGTGATCGTGCCTTCGCTCGCGCCTTCAGTCCGCGTGGCAGCGTTGTATTCGTAAACGAGCACATCGGTGTCACCATCGCCGTCGTAGTCAACGCTGGTCACGCCCTCGGAATAGACTCCGGAATCAGCATTCAATAACTGTTCCGGCTGGAATGTCCCGTCGCCGTTGCCCTGCATGTAGGTCAACGCATTCTCGTCAGTTCCAGCAACGACTAAATCGACATTGCCATCGCCGTTGAAATCACCTGTCACTTGCCCCCAAGTTCCTTCCGCAAACTCACCACCGAAGTACTCCGGCAGCGCGAACGGAACCAATTGATTGGCCGGAATGAGATCGGCCGCGATGGTGTACGGCTGCGGTCCTTCCGCCGGATCGATGCTGAAGTAGTAGGTGACGATGCCGCTTTCGGTGTAGCGGTCGACGCCTTCGTCGTAGGTGCCATTGCCGTTTTGATCCGCGAAGCCGCTGGCGAACAGGTCGATCTCATAGATGCCGGGTTTCGTAAACGCCCAGTTGTAGTGGCCGTGACTGTTCGCAAAAGCGAAAACGGTGTCCTGGTCGTCGATGCCATCGCTGGACGCAACCCACACGTTGGGCTCAGTTGCCCCGGACGAGTACAAACTGAATTGACCGCCTTCAGGCAATCGCACATCGACCACCTGCAACTCAACCCAGGAGCCGGTCGAATCGACTCGTGGATCATCATTGAAGTAACTGGCCATCGAGTCGGAATTGATCCCACCGGCACCAATCCCCAGATCTGGAATCGTCGCGGGCACATTCGACTGCGGCAGAACGTAGATCTCGGAACCGGCCTCAGCGCCTAAGAAATCGTATGCGGTGTCGCTGGGGGCCGTCACCTTGCTGTCCGGACCTCCGACGATCAAGACTTCGTCGGGCGCGAACTCGGTGTACAGATCGTCCACATACGCATGCAAATCCCACTGACCATCAGAGTATCCGACGCCGATATCACCATGCCCCTGGGTAAAGAAGTTCGTGATCTCACGCGCCGGGCGACGATTGAGAGTGAACACCTCGCCGCCGACAAAGCCCTCGCCAATCACGTTCGCTTCGGTGTCCGTGATCGTTGCCGTTTCCAGGACTTCCAATCCGATTGTGCCGCTACCGGTTCCTGTGGACACCGTGACAAAGTATTCGTCGCCCGAACCGCTGACGCCGGTCACCGATGCGTCGGTAACGCCGTTCAGGGTGACACCAAAGTCGGCCACGTCGACGCCGGAGACGGATTCGCTAAACGTCACCTGGAAAGTCACGTCATGGGCCGCCATCGGGTTGTCGGATGATCGCTCAACTGAATGCACAACCGGAGCCGATCCGTTGACTAGCACGCCGGACAGATCGACGGCCGGCAATGTCAAGTCGACGGGATCGCCGGTCGGGCCGATCAGCGACCCGCCGTTGAGGTCGATCGAAGTGCTGACCAACTCGATGCCGTCGTCGTCCGCATCGGTTTCCACGACCATGTAGCGGAACAGCAATTCCGTTGTGCCGCCGCCTGAGACGTAGGTCGCTTCAACGGTTTCGTCCCCGACCTGCAGCGACACGCTCGGTGTCCCGGTTACCTCAACTGGATAGCCGAAATGAATCGATAAATCCAAGTTCTGGCCGGCTGGATAGATCCGCGTCGCTGGTGGGCGAATCGTGGTGGCGAATTCACCGAGTCGGTTTGGAAGAACAACGACCTCGCCACGTATCAGATCAGCAGCCACCACGTCCGGATCGCCATCGCCATCGATGTCAGCGGTCGCGATGCCGTTGACCTGTCCAACGTCACGGGTGATCTCAATCGAATCGCTGAAGTTGCCGCCGCCAAAGTTTTGCAGCCAGAAGACGGCGCCACCATACGATCCGATCAGGACATCAAAGTCCCCGTCCTGGTCAAAGTCAGCCGAGGTGGCGGCGGCGGGCTTGCTCACGCTTGGCAATGCGGTGAATGCCCCGATCGTTCCGTCTGACTGCCCGGCGTGGAAACCAATCTCCAACGAGTCGAGACCGACCACCAGAAGATCGTCAATGCCATCCCCGTTCAGGTCGTCGGCAGCAAAAACCGACGATCCGGATGTGGAAGCGACCGTTTGTTTCGCTCCAAACGTGCCGTCGCCGTTGTTGACGAAGTATGCGAGTTGGCTCGCCCCGTATTCGCCGGTGATGGCCTCGGGACGACCGTCCCCGTTCAGGTCGCGGACGACGAATCCTGTCGCTTCGCTCAAGCCAGTGGCGATGACGTTGGCCGAGCCGAACACGCCGGCCCCTTCGTTGCGATACCAGTAGATATCGCCGCCCCAGTCTCTCGCGACGAGCACGTCCAATTTTCCGTCCCCGTCGACATCGGCCGATCGGATGAACGGCCCATACAGTCCCGTGTCGATCGATTGAGCCGGGCCGAAACTCTCGCCTAGATTTTCGTGCCAAACCAAATCGCCGAAGTAGCCACCGACGATAACGTCCTGATCGCCATCAGCATCCAGATCGGCGAGGTGAGCTTCCCATGGATAGCCCGCCTCAGCGGAAACAACCTGTTCTGGTCCGTAGGTTCCGTCGCCGAGGTTCTCGAACCAGACCACTTTGTCTGCCGCGTATGACGCGGTCAGGATGTCCACGTGACCATCCCCATTGATGTCGGCCAGTTCCGGTTCAAAGACGTAATCCAAACCCGATCCAACCACCTCTGGCACACCAAATGGCACCAGGTGATCTGTCGCGGCAATCACTTGGAAACTCGCGTTGGTTTGCAAACCGTCACCGTCGGTCACGGTGATCGTGATCGTCGATGATCCGATTTGACCCGCCACGGAGTTCACCGAAATGGTGCGATCCGCTCCGCTTCCCCCGAGGGTGATGTTCGCGTTTGGAACGAGCGTCGTGTTGGACGAAGTTGCTGTGACGGCTAACGCTTCCGCTGCCGTCTCAGCGTCGCCGACGGTGAACGCCAACCCTCCAGTCGAGTCGCCTGCCTTCACCACCTGATTGTCCAGTGTTGAGATGGTCGGAGGCGAGTTTGCCGGTTGATCGTTGTCCTGAATCGAGACGGTGGTGGATGTTACGGTGCCGAGCAGTCCGCCGGTGGCACCTTCGATTGTTTTGATGTAGCCATCAATGGTGTCCGGTGCTGCGTCCGACAATTCGATCGTGAACGATTCATTGGACTCCACTTCCGTGTCGTCGAGAATCGGGATGGTGATCGTGTTGACGGTCTGACCGTCTGCAAAATCAACGGTGCCGCTGGTCGCGGTGAAGTCCGCAGCAGTCGCGGTGCCGCTGGTCGTTGCGTAATCGACACTGATCCGCCCATCGCTGCCACCGACGCGGACCACATCGATCGAGGCCATTCCGGCGTCTTCGTCCACCGAAACACTAGACGCGTCAAACTCCAGTTTTCCAACGCTTCCAACCGAAAAATGGACCGTGATCGGATCGCTTTCGCTGAAGCCGGTGGTGTTCGGTGTTGGCTGACCGTCGTCACCAAAGTGGGCCGAAAGCACGAGGTCGATCTCGTAGCGGCCTGGTTCGCTAAATCCGAAGTTATAGTGCGAATGATTGCCAGTGTTGATCCACATCGCGTCGTCGGTCGTGATGCCATCGGTCACGTCCAATCCGTTGCCGTTCGGATTGGAAACTCCATCGTCATAGGAAGCCATGGAGACGATTGGCACACCAAACGAGTCCGATTGATACATCGAAAATTCGCCAGTCCCGCTGGTGCCATCGGGGTTGGTATGCCGCATGTCCGAGAGGGTTACTTTGGCCCATTGCGCCGGCGCCGAACCGATGCGTCCCTTCGATTCGAACGATGCGTCGTACCCGTCGACCGTGCTGTCGAGACCGTAGGCTGCGAAACCGGGCCACAGAATGTCCGTGTCCTGAGCTTGGGGTAGCAGGTGGAACGATTCACCTGCATCGACGCCAAGGAAATCATAGGCTGCCGATGCCGGCCCGGTGATTTCCGCCGGGGAACCCACGTACAGCACCGCCTGTTCATTGTCGTACTGAATCTGCCCACCGACTTCATCCGCGCGAACACCGAGACTCCACTCTCCGGATTCATGCTGAAGGTTCAGGTCGACATGCTGGTTGGTCAGGAAATTGTCCAGCTCAGCCGCCAGCAATTGCCGTCGCTCGAGCGTTTCCATTCGAAGGCCGCCGCGGCGGGTTGTGCGTGATTTTCGACCACCTGGAATTCGGCGGGCACCTGAGATTCGACGGGCACCGGACAAACGATCAAGGCGGAATGGATTCATCGAACAGGTAACTCCAGGCGGGGCGTCAACGAGGGAGATGCTTAACTCAAGCACATGCAATGTAGTTGCAAGAGTAAAAGCGTGTTGATAGTAGGTCAACTAGCCAATTTGACCTAACCCGCAAATTTTCGGCAGTCAGTCGAACTGGAACTCCACCGCGGTCAGCCATCCGCTGGTCGTGGGTGCCTCGCGGTAGTGATATTGCCCTTTCTCAACCTGCCCCACATGCGCGACGCCCCGCTCGCTAGCAAGCTCCGGGACGTCGTCCTCGGAAACTTCACAAGCTGCCAGCAGGTTCAGCAGTGCGGATGCAGGAAAACCGGTTCCTTTCGGACGTTTTGCTTGCTTGGGGCGACGCCTCGCCGCAGGTTGGTCTCCGACCGGAAGTGGCAGTGGTTCCGAGCTCGTGATCAAGCAAACGATGGTCGATCCGGAAGGCCCTGAAGACTCCGATCCGCCGATCACCTTGCTCTCGCTGAGAAACGAAACTCCTAGAACCTGCTCCATTTTTTCAAGCTCTGGCGCAGGTGGGGGAGCAGCGTCGCAACCTAGCAGTGCGAGCGATGACAGCAGCAGGAGGTTTCGGTTGAAGAGCCGAATGTTCATTCGAGTTGCCCGTTCGCTTCGCCGCCATTGGCACTGCCCATCGCCCACCAAAGCTGCAGGTCAATTGACTCACTGCGGAAGCCAACGCTTCCATCAGCCATTAGCACGTGAACGCCACCGGTGTGGTAACTTCCCGGCGTGACCAGATTGTTGCCCAGCCCTTCCCCGCCATAGACATGGCAGTTTCGCTCGCCGATCGGCATCACATGCATGTAGGTGTTTGCCGCGAAGGTCCAGCCGCTGATCCACGAATGGCCGTGTTTTTCGATGTAGCTGGGGTCACCGTGGGTCACTGATCCACAGTAGGGGACCCATTTTTCGAGCGACCGGGCGCTGATGGAACTTCCGCAGAACGACTGCATGTTCTCGTCGGTTTCGGGTGATACCGTGCGACCGCCCCACCAAGTGTCGACAATGGTTGCGGCACTGATTTTTCGCTCGGCGACCGCGGCGGTATTAGACAGCCCGTCGGTGATGTCACGGAATTTGATATCGCGAACCTGCCAAGAGCCCGGCTGGGACGGATTGTGCAGCCCGAACACGCCGTTTTGTCGCTCCAACGGTTGGTCATGTCCCGGCCAGTGAGATCGCATCGGCCATCCTACGTTGGCGGCATAATTTCCCGGTGCAAGTTGTTCGCCATCCTCGTGCAACTGCAAGGCACCTGCTGGATCGGAGGGGCAAAGGTACGTTCCAACCAAGGTGCGAGCCGCTTCGGCATTGGGATGGCTCGGGGCGATGCTGTAGTCCAGGTAGTCGCTGCTGAAGGAGTAGTTGCAGTGGTCGGAAAGAGCGACGTCGAAGTCAATCGAATCGTGCAGATTCTGTTGCTCGACATAAGGAAGGATCATGGCAAGCCAACTGTAGAACCCGCTTCCACAACTGGAGCCCGAAGTATCCGGTCCTGTCGAGGTCGTCGGAATGGAGCGAAAGGCCCCGTGGTAGTTGTGGACCGCCAAGCCAATTTGTTTCATGTTGTTACTGCATTGCATTCGTCTCGCCGCCTCGCGGGCTGCTTGGACCGCCGGCAAAAGGACGCCGACCAGGATGCCAATGATGGCGATGACAACGAGCAATTCGATCAAGGTGAATGCATCACGCAAGCGATGCAAACGTTTGGGGGTTATCGGAAGCATCTTCGTTTCCTTACTTTTCTGCTGGGCGGGTCGTAACAAAATGTGGCGGTGTCGAACCGCCTGTCTCATCTGTGTCTGTCGTATTCAAGTCGTTCACCCATCGGATTCCTGGGGCACCTGGCCAGCGATCCCAGTCAGCCAAGTGGTCATCCCGGAGGCAACGCGGGATCGATCTCGCAACACGCGAGCCGATTGAGTCTGCCAACTTGTTTCTGGTCCGGCGTGCATGATCCCATTCCAAAAGCCCAGTGGCGAGCAACGTCAGTTCCGCTTGTGATCCAGGTGCGGCAGGTGGTTCTCGGGCGATCCTTTTCTGACACTCGCGGCAGAACTCAATCCATCTCACTGGCTGGAAGTAGTGCTTGCCAGCATGGGCTGAAAGACGAACGGCGGCCGCGGAGTATTCCAGTGACGGGTCGGCAAGCGACACCAGCCGCGTTCGACCCCGCTCGTTCTTCCATGATCCAAGATGAAGCAGTCGGACGCCGGATTCGTGCCTGAGCAGGGGGGCATGAATCGCCTCCATTTCACGCAACTGATCGCAATGTTGGCCAACCTGTTTCCAGTCGAGGCACCCGAGATCTTTTCCGCCCACCAATGCGATCATCGGAGACGCGACCCGAAAGTGGTTCATGAACAAGTGAGTTTCGTTGAACTCGCTCGAAAAGGTATCCGCGATCAGCTCGAATTGCTCCGGTGTCAGCTGGTACATCGGAAGCCATTGGCAAAAGATACCGCCTGGCTTCAAAGCATTCCGGACGGACGCGAAATGTTCCCGGCTATACAAACGCGAGGTACCAGACGCCCAAGGCAAAAACAGATCGCCGGTGATGACATCGAATTGCTCCGTCATGGACGCGAGATAGGTTCTTCCATCACCTACCACCACGGTTGCCAGATCGCTTTGACAGATGTCGTGATTGAATTCGCTGAAATGTCTCTCCGCTGCTCGTGCCACCAAGGGCGAGATTTCGATTGAAACCACCGCGTCGACCGTCGGGATGGACAAGGACGCTCCCGGGGTAATGCCTGTCGCCAGTCCAATGCACGCAACCTTGGATGGTTGCTTGTGCAGCACCAGGGGCAAGAGCGTCTGGCGTTCTTGGTCGTAGCGAACCGCAGTCCCTCCAAGCAAATATTGATTCGCGACCAGGATCGAGCGTTCACCGCGCCGGTCTTCGATCACCGCAACCGTTCCCTCGCGACCGGACTGGACGTCAATCGGATCGATCCCTGGTGGCGGATTGATGACGGGAAGGAAGGTGTTCACGAACCCCAGTAGCAACACGATGCTGACGCACAGTGCTGCTGAGACGCGGGTGACGACCGAAGCATGCGGTGAACCGGAGAGAACCACACAGGGAAGCATTGAGAACAGGGCTGCAACCGTGGCGAATGCCATTCCAATGGCCGTCATCGTCCCATAGACGCCTAAAGTTGGCAGGAGCACTCGGTAGGTCAGCTCCGCTCCCAGCATGCCACCAATTCCGTTGACCGACAAAAGCAAGCCGACCCGTTGGCCCGATTGAATGGGTGAGCACTGCCGGCCGGCACTGGCAATCGCGAAGGGGAATATCAAACCAGCGATGACCCAGGCTGGGCCAACCGACAGCAGTGCCATTGCCCCTAGCTTCAATACGAAAAGGGCGACACTCGTATTTTCAGCAAACCAATTGGATTGCCGAGCAAATGCCATGAATACCTGAGGCGCCAAAACCACGAACACACTGCTGGTCGCAAGAACCAGAACAATGGTCCTTTGACTGGATGGGGAGACGAACAGCGATTCAAAACGGGCAAACAAAGCCGCTGCAATGCCGAGAGAAGCGATGGCACAAAACAGAACGGCAGCCGGCGAAAACACCGAGATCGTTGCGACCAGCTGAAACATCTGAAAGGCTGCAACCTCGATCGCTAAAACCGCCGCGCCTGAAAAGAATGCCAGCCAGAGCGCTCTGCTGAATGCGATGGTCAACGCAGCTTCTTCTGCTCTGGAGATGATCGCTTTCTCAGGTGCAGTCCTACGAGGAGGCAGGGTTGGGAAAGCTTTCGCGCAAATCAAGAGTGCGATGCCGATCGCCCCGTCGACGCTCGCCGCCAAAACCATTGATGCAAAGTTCCCCCATTGAGGAATCGCCACCATGATTGTGAACAGCACTCCCATCGCTCCACCGATCGTATTGACCGCGTAAAGGTTGATGCCGGATCGCCCCAGACGACCTCCATTCGATCTCAACAGTCCGGCAACAATCAGGGGAAACGACAGTCCCATGATGGCCGCAGGCGGGAGCACGAAGCCGAGAGTCAGCAGTGATCGAATGGCAAAACCATTGGATCCGTGCGTCGCGTCCGCACCGACCAGAGGCCAAATCCAATCGGTCAGCTGGGACAAGTAGAGGACCGGAACGACCAGAAACGGAATGCTTAGTTGTGCCAGGCCAGCAAGTCTTAGCGGGTTTCGAGTGCGTCCAACCAACAACGCGGCGATTGCTGATCCAATCGAGAGCCCCAGAAAGAAGGTGCCGAAGACACGCGCCGTCGATTCACCACTGGCACCCAGCAGATCGGCCAGCCGCCGAGTCCACAGCAACTGATGCCCCAACGCAGCCATCCCACTCAGGAACGTAAGTGCCCCCAGAAGAACTCCGGGCAGAGCTTCAAGTCGATGTTCAATTCGAGGAGGGGTGTTGTTGCTCATCTCTACGTAGAGTCGTGCCTGCTATTCGGAAGGCAGGTGCTTTTTTGCCGCTCATGCATGCGTCTCAGCCGTTTGCCCTGGGATCATTCACGGTCGTCGCCGAACTCACATGGGTTTGAATCGAGACTGGATTTTCTAAAGTCTTGCAACATTCGGCTACATTCAAATCTCACTTGTTTTCGGTTCGGTCCTTGGTCGCTGCGTGCCAAGCCGACGCAGCCTATTTCAGTTGAGGGCGACGGCGACGTCGCACCAGCATTCCGGCAATGCCCAAAGATGCCAGCACGGCCAAACTGCCCGGCTCCGGAACAGCAGTTACGGCGGTTGAATTTCCAACAGCGAACAAAAAGGTCTCAGTGTCGGATTTGAAACCGTCATTGATGTGAGTGCCACTTGCTTCAAGTGTCACCTCATACAATCCTTGCTCGGTGAAGCCCCAAACAAAGTGGTCGTGCCCATTTGGCGCCATTTCAACCTCATCGGAGGAATCAAATCCGTTTAGCGAATCCATGTTCACATCGAACCCACCAGTCGAACCCGGTTGGTAGACCGAGAAATAGCCCTGTCCGGCGACACCGTCGCCCTGCGGTGTGAACTGAACGTCCGTCAGGCGAAACGACAGGTTGTTGTCCCAGTCGGCCGAATTCAGCTCCCCAGTACCAAACCCAAGGAACGGCACGCCGGCCGTAGTGACCTGAGGGAGCACCCAGAAATCGATCGCCGGGGTGCCATCTGGGTTCATGCCTGTAAACTCCAGTCCAGACGGTACCGACGTGAAGCTGGCGCTCGACGTGTTGGGGACCCGAACGTAAACGCCATCGTTCGTCGGGTTGAATTCGGCTTCGGCTGCTAACGCTACCCCATTGAGCACGGCTCCTCCGCCAAAGTGGTAGTGGAGATTGAGTTCTCCATCTTCGTACGCGAGGCCAATGTCGGCGTGGCCCGACGAATATTCTGTCAGCGTTGCCGCTGACACGTTTTCGGTTTGTAGGCACAGCATGCCGATACAACAAACAAGTGCAAAGTTCTTTACAAGGAAGCTCATCACGATCTCCAAAGGGGGCTAAATCGAAGGTTCGAAACTGGTCGCAAAAACCGTTGTCGATGCAACTGCAATCAATCGCAGGGCAAAGACAACAGGGAAGCTCATTCGCGGGCACGAATGGCATGAAGAGAACTGCCACAAGGACGCCCAACATCGTTTTGCAATGATGCGGCGAGAACTCTTATGAAGCAGAAATGCGTGAGCGATGAGCGCTCACGCGGAGTGCGACGGCGGACCTCGCAAGCGAACGACCACCCACGACGATGCCGTGGGGGCACAGGGGACCTCCGGTTTCCAAGCAACCAACCGCCCAGTGCAGACAGGCGGCAAGACACGCGGCCAAGACGCCCCTGCAGGCGCATTGAGCGAGTGGCAGATCACGCAAGAATCAGGGCACTCACCATGGTTGCGATGCCCCTTCCCCTGATCTTCGCTCGCCGAGTCTCCGCATTGATTGGACGCGACACGCTGGCTTGAAGCACAACAGCATGCGCAATGCCCGACCGCGCCGGGTTGGTCCGTGCTTGTGATTTCGGTTCCAGAACAAGCCTGCTGGGCCACATGCAACCATGCTGGTGCATGACCGATGCAGGCGAACCCACACAGCAATGCGACGACAACAGGATGCAACGGAGAGGTCATGGAGGGCGTTCAGAAGATTGAAATGGAGGCAACAAGTTCCCTGCGTCGGCTCCAAGGATAACGCCCTGTCCTGCAATGTGCAACTGAAGTGCATCTGCATTGAAAGGTTGTTCTGTCTCAGGATTGTGCCGTCTCCGCCGTGAGCTGATGTTCATCTGTGGAAACAGCAGTGCTCACAACCGCGCCCCCCGCTGTGACAACGCAATTCGCTGCACTGCATTTTCGATGCGATCCGGGGCTTTCCAATTGACAAACCATGACAAAGTTGTACACTTGCAGAGTTGTGCAACTGTAGGGAGAGAGATGGCAAAGACAAAAACATCAAAAACGAATGAAACCGATGAGCCGAGCTGCGACGGGCGCGATCATCGAGGTCTGCCGGTCACGATCGATGCGGAAGCTTGCGAGCGAGCGGCGGCGATTTTCCGAGCGTTGGGTGACCCCCAGCGACTGAGATTGCTGATGCTGCTCGAAGCGTCCGAGCGATGCGTTTCGGAGGTTTGTGAGTTGCTTGATGAGTCGATGCCAGCGATTTCGCAGCGGTTGCGGTTGCTCAAAAGCGAGCGGATTGTCCGTTCGCGACGCGATGGCAAGCATGTTTTTTACTCGCTCGCCGACGACCACATCTCCCGTTTGGTGACCAATGGCGTCATGCATGCGATGGAGAAATGACCCTTTTTTCTGTCTTCAAAGGACTCTCGAAATGTCTCACGTTCACGCCAACCACGATCACCAACATGGCCCGGATTGCGAGCACACCGGTGTTCAGCACGGCGACCACGTCGATTACCTGCACGATGGACACCTTCACCATGTCCGCGAAGACGGCCAGGTCGAAGAGCACAAGCTGGAAGTGACGTCGACCAACCCGAGTGAGTGCACCTCGGGGCACCAGTGCAGCGGGCACGACGCTGGCCATGTGCATGGTCCTGGTTGTGGACACGAAGCGGTTCCCCATGGTGACCACATCGATTATCTGGTTGACGGCCATTTGCATCATCCGCACGGTGATCACTGCGACGATCACGGTCCCCTGTCGGTCGTCAGCTGAACACCGGATGCCGGTCAAACATTTGCAAACGGGTTGCAGCTTGTTATGATGTCAATCCGTTGTGGAATCCTGGTCAGGTTCATTTCTTTTGGGTCACCTCTGTGAGTAAGTCGTCTGAGTCGATTGAGGCAATCAAGCAGGCTATTCGTGATGCGGGGTTGCGGGCAACACCCGCGCGAATCGCGACACTGATGATGCTCCGGGACTCAAACTCTCCGTTGACTCATGCCAATGTCGCGGACCAACTCGCCGCCAATGGGGTGGATAAAGCGACAGCGTTTCGCAACTTGAATGACATGGCTGATGCCGGTTTGCTACGCCGGACGGAACTGGGCGATCATGTTTGGCGATTCGAAGCGATCGCGGAGGGAGAGCATGACCAATCGGCTCATCCGCACTTTCTGTGCGTCGATTGCGGTACCGTGTCCTGCTTGGATGATGTGAAATTGACCGCTGGCAGTCAACGGGAAAGCGGCAAGTTCGGCGAGGTGACGGAAATCTTGCTTCGCGGACACTGCAACGACTGCCGATAGCGAAGCCCTTCGCCGAAATCGCACGAGTTTACGGCTCGGATCGACTTTCACCAGATTCCTGCGATCAACTTCCAAAACGGATGGTGGAGCATGGCGGCGGCCAGTAGGATCGCGGTTGGTTGAAGAAGTCGATGCTGTGCTCCGCTGACATTGAAGTGGCGAATCGCTAGCAATGATGCAACAAAGATTGCAGCGATGGTGACGGTCGCCTGCCAGCCAAGCGAAACGCCAATCAGCGTCAAAGCAAGCGGCAGAGCTTGACTTCTTTTGCCGAGTTGGCTGACTCGCTGGATTGCGATCCCCAGTCCAGCTCCTGTGACGGCACCGACCAGGATGGTTGATACACGCCAGAAAGCATCTGGGACGGATGATGGAAGTGCCAGTGTGAAGGGTTGCAATTGGCTTGCAATCATCGGCAGCCCGGCGAAAACGATCACTGACGTCCATCTAAACCAACCTGGAAGGCGTCGCCGATCCAGGTCGGTCAGTGCCAGCGTCAACAGAGTGCACATCAAAGCAGCGTGGTACAAAACGATTCCAACGACGGGCCACTTGGTATACAGGATGATCCACAGGATTCCCGTGTGAGCATAATGCTGGAAGCCAGGAACATTGGCCGCTCCCGTGACAAGTTCGACCAGGAACAGCGACGCGAAGATTCCTGCGGCGACCAGTTCCACGATCAGGTATCGCACGGGAATCGCCACACCGCAGTCGCGACATCGTCCACCGAGATTCAGGTAGCTGAAGATGGGCAGGTTATCGAGTCGACGGATCGGAACGCCGCACTTTGGGCACGCCGATGACCGCAGCGTGATCGACTCGCTGCGTGGAATGCTATACGCGACCACATTCAAGAAACTGCCCCAGCATGCGCCGACGTAGGTGAAGATTGCAAAGATCGCGAATTTGGCACTGCGAATTCGCAGGCTCTCCCCAATCGTTAGCTCGGTGATCGTGTAGTTCGCAGGGCGGTCACGGAAAAGCTCGAGGACTGCACTCACCGATGGAACCACGATCATATAGACAATTGCAATCAGCAACCCGATCGCGATTCCAAGCGTGCGATAGGACCGAAGAGAACTTCGCGAAGATCGTTGTTGAAAGTTGTGCACGACTGCAAACAAATCCCGAACCGTAAGAAACCCAAGCGATGCCACAGCAACCGCTGGTGAGAAGAAGACGATCGGTGACCACCAAGCGAGGGGAGTTTCCGATCGAGCTGTGAACCAAGAGACCAGCAGGGCAGCGGTTGCCAGGATCGTCAGCCGCAGGGTTCCTGCCGGACGTGCGGAAATGAGGCTCGCGAGAACAATCGCGTTGCCAATCACCATTGCGATGGCACTCGGATCCACTGCCATTCGGAGCACCGCTGCAACTGCCGAGCAACCAGCGGTGCCAACCAGCAGCATCCGTGCGTACTCGCCAAAAAGCGAGCGGTTGAGCGGTTCGGCGGCGGATGTGAAAGCGGAGTCGGTATTCACTGGCAGTGTGTCAGATGTGTTGTGGATCCACTGCGCCGACCCGCGAGTGACAATGGAATCAAACTGTTTTTATCTTGATTGATATGCATGCTGTGTGCAAGTGCGAGCGAGTTGCGTATCTGGTTCTGGTCGCAGGCATGGCTTACGAGATGAGCTTCTTCTTTTGAAAGCTCGGCTCTGCGATCATTGAGCGGTCCTCGTCGGGGGAAGGAAGCCAGATCTCAGCAGCAAGCTTGCCCTAAAGACCGAAGCGTTGGTTTTCACTCAGCTATCACGTCGGGTTCGAACAACCTGCCGACGCAGCGACTGCCAGCGCGGCTCAAGTTGTCTTCCGATTGTGCCGATTGAGAGGATTGTCCTGTGGTCGGACCCCTCCTGCTGATGCTACGTCGATTGAGGCAAGGTTTCACGCGGGTTTTCACACTGTCCATTCACGGAAGACCTTCCATGACGTCAAAGTCGGCAATGCCGCTGAATTCGCCGCTTTGTCGCGTTGTGGTGACCCTGCTCATGGGGTGGATCGCGATGCCTGCGTTCGCGCAAGAACACGGTCCGGTCCGGTTGCCGGAAACCAATCTGCAACCCGGTGAGCCTCGACCGATCCGCTCGGGCTTGGAACTTCCAAGCGACGATCGCGTTGTTCCGTGGCAACCAATCCCGGATGTCGGACCTTCACGGATTCAATCCGGGTTGCCCACGGAGTTGATCTTGCCGCCGCCCAGTGACGCTGCCAAGCAGCGGGCGAGTCGCTTTGTCGAATCGGAAATCGATCCTGAGATTCCACTTTCGCTGGTCCTCGGTCGTCCGAAAATTCTTCGACTGGCTGATACTCCGGCACGAATTTATGTCCCCGATGAGGACACGATTCGCACCGAAATCATTGACCAAGAGAGTGGGCGTGAACTGGCCGTCACAGGGATTCGGCCGGGAACGACAACGCTGATGCTGTGGTTCCAAGACAGGGATGCGCCGAGCGGGCAAAGCGTCGTCAGCTACTTGGTACGTGTTTACGAAGATCCCATTCTGGCCAAGCCGGTCGGGGACCTCGAGTCGGAACTGAACGAGAAGTTTCCCAATAGCTTTGTCGAACTCGATGAGATCGCTGATCGATTGATTGTTCGAGGGCAAGCTCCGGACGCGATTGAGATGTCGCAGATCTTGCAAATTCTCGCGGGTGCCCGTGGGGTTCGAGCAGGTTTGACCAGGCCGGCAAATCCGGTCACGGTTGCGGCGGCCTATGACTTCGTCGGTGCGGTGGATGCACTTTCCAGCGAGGAAGCCGCCGCGGAGCGACGTCGAAACCTGGATCCAGTTGCACTGGCTCAGGCGGGGATCATCAACCAGATGAAGATCGTCGGCGAGCAACAGGTGATGTTGAAAGTCACCGTTGCGGAAGTCAATCGAAGTGCCGCTCGCAGCATTGGGTTGAACTTTGGCGTCGACAATGACAATGGACTGACGGTTTTTCAATCGTTGACCGGCAACCTGGCCAGCACTCAAAACCAATCGAGCGCGAACATCCTTGCATCGTTGGACATGGGCCAGGTCCGCTTGGCCATTGAAGCACTTCGGCGAATGAATCTTTCTCGAACGTTGGCGGAGCCGAACTTGGTCGCGATGAACGGCCAGCCTGCGGATTTTCAAGCTGGTGGGCAGTTCCCGATTCCGATCATCAGCAGCGGTGGCACCGGGGGGAACAACCTCCAGGGCGTCTCGTTTGTTCCCTTTGGCGTTCAGTTGCAGTTCACGCCGTTCATTCAAGATCGCGATGTGATCCGGTTGCAGATGAATGCGGAAGTCAGCACGCGAGACGAGTCGTTGGGGACCAGCATTGGCGGCGGAGGCGGCGGGACTCAGGTCTCGGGGCTGAACAGCCGCAACTTTTCCACGACGGTGCAACTCCGAAGCGGCCAAACAATCGCTGTCGCCGGACTACTGCAAACCAACTACGGAGCCAGTTCTGATCGAACTCCGTTCTGGGGCGATTTGCCGATCATCGGGGCGACGGGCGGCGTCAACCGCAGCAGCAGCGGCGAACAAGAGCTTGTCATTCTGGTCACACCGCATTTGGTCGCTCCGATCGACGCCTGCGAAACCCCTGCCCTTCCCGGCAGCGACGTTCACGAGCCCAGTGACATTGAGTTCTACATCGCGAATCGTTTGGAGAGTCGACGGTCCAAAGACCATCGCTCATCCGTTCGCACCGACTACGCCCGGCAAAAACGAGCCGAGCACTGTTGCCCGGAGCTCTTCATGATCGGCGACGTTGGTCCGACGGATCGTTGTTGTCCACGACCATCGCCGGTGCCGCACACGGCCATTCGATCCAGTCAGCAACCGTTGAATTATCAACCGACCACTCCCAGCATCGACAGCGGTTCGATGGAGCCGTTCCCTGACGTGAAGCCGTTCCAGCCAGACGCTGCCGGGGATGGTTCGTCGCTACGTGAAATGATTCAGCGAGGCAATCATGCTCAATAAACGGAAGATGATCGGACTCGCCACAATTGGATTGGCAGCCGCTTCGCTCACCACACTGGGATGCACGTCTCGCGGTGGGGTCCTGGGCGTCGATCGCTGTGCGGATATTCCCGCTGGCGCGATTCCCGAACCCGCTGGATCGAAGGTATGCAATTGGCAGTCCGCGCAGGTCACCGGTGCGGTCGCTGATCAAACGGTGCTTTACCATGCCGATTTCGTTGGAACGAGTGCGGAGCTTTCCCCTGGTGCGATCGAGCGAATGGCTCGCAATGCCAACAGTGGGCTCGCTGGCATCCAGCCATCCTTCGTTGAGCCCTCGGGCAGCAACGAATTGGACGCAGCGCGAGTCAACGCGGTCACCGTGCAGCTTGCGTCGTTCGGGATCCCGTCCCCGGTGGTCGAAGTCGCTTCACCTGCCGCACTCGGGTTGCGTGGTCCACAGGCGGAGCGTGTTGCCAGCGGATTTGGGACCATTCGCAATTCATCCTCGGGCACTGGTGCACCGATTTCGCAGCCTTCTGGTCTGGGTGGTCAATCCAATGGCTTCTCCGGAGGGATCTTTTGATGAGCATGGGCATCATTCAGTGGCGACCATTGCGTGTTCTGCTTTGGTCGTTGTTGCCGTTGGCAGTGGGGTGCAACAGCATTGAGAAGGATCATGGGGCTGACTTTTTAAAGCCGTTTGCTTCGGTGGAGTCAATGGATGCCCAGGCAAAACGTCAACCAATTCCCGACGAACGTTCGCTGTGCATCGAAACGGCCAAGACGGTGGCAACGAAAGGGCACGCCGAAGAAGCAATCAAGCTTTTTGAGCGAGCCGAAGAACTGGATCCCAACGCCTCGACGCTCGATCGCAACCTTGCGCCCCTGTACGCCGAAGTCGGCAATCACGCCGCCGCCATTGAGAGATACAAGCTGATTCTGCAAGCAACGCCGGACGACGCCGATTTGATCAACAATTACGCTTGGACACTGATGGAAGCAGGTCGTTTTGATCAAGCGATCGAGGAAGCGATGAAAGGGTTGCAGAAATCGCCGGAGAACAAGCGGCTGCGGTCGACCCTCGCGATGACTTACTATCGACAGGGCGACCACGGGAATGCCTTCCAACAGTGGGAAATGGCGGTGGGGAAAACGGCCGCGCTCCACAATCTCGCGTTGCTCGACATTGAAGCCGGTGAGATTGATTCCGCTCGGAAGAACCTGCAGCGAGCCAAGCAGGATCCGAACCTGGATGACCAGACCAATGCCCTGGTGGCAGCTCTCGAGACGTCAACACAGCAGCGCTAGCCGGGTTCGGCCACCCACGGAGTTACCAAGCGACCGCGGGACGAACCGCGAACGCGAAGCCGATTTGCAGCCAACCATTCACTTGGTTTGCGATGGTTTTTCATCCGGAGGCTGATTTGCCGGGTTGCGAAATGAGTTGGACCGGTTGTTCACCCGTGATGATGCGATTGCTGCGGTTGAAGGTGACGTAGCTCCACGCCCATTGGACCAAGATCAACATCCGGTTTTGAAACTGGACGATCAGCATCAAGTGAACAAACAGCCAAAGCAGCCAAGCGAATAGCCCGTAGAAGCGACGCTTGCCAATCAGAGCCACCGCAGCGGCGCGACCGATCGTTGCCATCGTTCCTCGGTCGGTGTACTGAAACGTTTCGTCGATGGATTCTCCGCTTGTCAGTTGCGGAATCGCCTTGGCAACATAGCGTCCCTGTTGGATCGCGACGGAGGCCAGTCCCGGCAGAGATTTGCCATCGGAATCCGTAAACGAAGCGATGTCACCGATTGCGAAGATGCGGTCTTGGCCGGCGAGTTGGCAGGATTGATTGACTGGCAAGCGGCCGCCTCGATCGACTTCGATCCCCAATGCCAACGCGAGCTTCTTCCCTAACGGGTTGGCTTGCACGCCGGCGCCCCACAACACGGTTTCGGTGGCCACAATCGTCTCGCCATTGGGGCCGGACAGGTGAACCGCATCGGCGTTGATCGCGGTGACTTTTGTGTGGGTGTGAACTTCGATTCCAAACGAGCGGATTTTTTCAGCGGCTCGTTCGCAGAGGTCCTCGGGGTAGTGGGCAAGCACATGGGGTGCTGCCTCGACGATCATGATCCGAGCATCCTGGGGTTGGATGTGACGGAAGTCATGTTTGAGGGTGTGTTGAGCGATCTCTGACAGTGCCCCCGCGAGTTCCACGCCGGTGGGGCCGCCGCCGACGATGACAAACGTCAGTTTGGCCTGGCGCCGTTCTGGATCCGTTTCTCGCTCAGCGGCTTCAAAGGCCAAGTAGATGCGACGTCGGATTTCGGCTGCGTCGCCGATTGTTTTCAGGCCGGGGGCAAACTTCGCCCATTCATCGTGGCCGAAATAGCTGTGGGTGGCTCCGGCAGCGAGCACCAGGTAGTCATAGTTCAGTTCGCCGTCGGCGAGCATCAGTCGTTGATGAGCGACGTCGAAGTCGGTGACTTCCGCCATCAGCACTTCGCAGTTGGCTTGTTTGCGAACAATCGATCGCAGTGGAGTGGCGATGTTGGCGGGCGACAGTCCACCGGTGGCGACTTGATACAGAAGAGGTTGGAACAGGTGGTAGTTGTGTCGATCCACGATTGTCACGCGAACATTCGATTTACGAAGGCGTTGAGCTGTTTCGAGACCGCCAAAACCGCCGCCGACAATGACGACGTGAGGAAGTCTGGTTGAGGGAGTGGAGTTCATGGAGGAGCGTTCTCGTCGTTGGGTGGAGGACGTGCTGTCAGCATCGGGGCGGCAGATCGCATTCATTGCGAGAAGGAGTCTGAGTTCACCTTTCGGCCCCTGGTTCCAATGGGATTGGGAAGGGAGTGATCGGGGGCGTCCGCCATGTGCAGTATCCAGGCAAACACGAAACGCACACAATGGGCGGAGGGTGATCTCGTCGTCATCAACACCATCAAATTTGCTTTGAAATCGCCAGTTGCCGCATGACTTTCTCCGATACCTTGATTCCAACGCTCGCCGCGGTCCTGCTTGGTGGAGCAATCGGTTTGGAACGCCAAACACGTGGGCACGCGGCAGGACTGCGCACTCATATCCTGGTTTCCTTGGCTGCATCGATCTTCATCCTTGCGAGCCGTGAAATGACCAGCCATTCCGGAGGCGACATGACGCGAGTGGTTCAGGGAATTGCAGCGGGGGTCGGATTCATCGGGGCCGGAGCGATTCTGAAGATGAGTCAGGAACACGAGGTGATTGGACTCACTTCCGCCAGCACCATCTGGCTGGCCGCAGCGGTTGGAACCGCGTGCGGACTGCGAGAGTATCCGTTGGCCGTGACCAGCGTGGTGACGACGGTGGTGGTGTTGGTGATCCTGCAACCGATCGAGGCCCACTTTGACCGGAAGCAAAAGCCACCCAACGATCAAAAAGGTTGACTTCCACTCCGCGAATCGAAGACGCCGGGTTTGGCGGCCTTTATGTCGGTCCCGGTTTCTGTTTTGGAAGGACAACTCCGGGTGGAACCACGGTCGACGTCATCACGCCCAGCGAAAAATAGACCTGCATCAAATCGTCAACGCCCATGTCCACAACGGTGACATGATCGACCGGAATGAACATGTTGAAGCCGGTCATCGGCATCGGGGCGGACGGCAGGTAAATGACGTGGCATTCTTTGTCTTGGAATCGATAGGTGTCGGTGCTGGGAAGCAACCCCAGAAAGCCCGCTGACTCGTCATCGCCGACGTAGCAGTGCACGACTTTCATTCCGGTCATCGCGGACTCGTCTTGCTTGGAGAACATCTCAACGACTTGCTTCACAGGTCCGTAGACGCTCTTGACCACGGGGATCTTTTTGAAGCTGCCATCGAACCATTCTTGCCAGCGGAAACGAGCGGTGCTGGAGACGAGCAGGCCGACCAACCAAATCGCGGCCACCACAAACACCCAACCGATTGCGGTGGCGAGCCATTGGTTGGCGGCAAAGTGCAATCCAATCGAACGCAATCCTTGGCCCAACAAGCTCTCTGCGCCGACAAACCCGCGGAGGATTCCGGCGACCCAGTTCATGATCCAAATCGTGATCACCAGTGGCAGCAATGCAAACAGGCCCGTCAAGAAGGTGCCGATGAACCCGCGTTGCCAAAGGGTCAGAAGGAAAGCACGCATGTTGAATGATCCAAGTTGTTAGCGGGAGAGGCTGCGTCGGAACACGCCCTGCCGCTACCTCGAAACGATTGCACTCGCGAGGCCAGGTGGAAAGCCAAAGAGGTGCGCAAAGTCAGCGGACAGCATGCGCCCTTGTTCGGGAAGGTGGGTGAAGGACCAGCCTGTGCGAAATGCCAAAACAACGATGATCGCTGCAACGATGAACCCGTGGTAGGGTGTTGCCGATCCAGCGATCGCCAAGCCAAGGCGTTGGGAAGACCTAAGCAGGTCGGCAGGAATGATCGGGCATAGCCATGTGAGCCGTTCGGGCGTTAGCCCCGGTTGTACGTGGAAACAACCACGCTTGCCAAGATATTTCAAATGCCGAAAGACTCCTGCCGACCTGCCTATTCCATTTCAATCGCGGCGGTTGGTGCGGCCGCTTGCTTTGATTTCACCCAAGCGGCAGCCTCCTGGAAAGTTGCGACCCAAACCGAATCGTCGTTCTGCAGGAATCGAAGGATCTCTTTGTGGTCGTCCGCGCTGATTGCCAGATGGTCGCCTCCCACACCATGGAACATGATCACGAGCCAGCCCTGTTTCTCTCGTGCGTTGGTGACCTGTTCGAGTTGATACGCCAAGTCACGTTCGTGGCCCGCGACGGTTTTGACTTCAAACAGATCGGTGTTGCCTTGGCTGGGGATCTCAAAACCAAACTGGGTGCCACGCGCGGCGAAGAATCGCTCTTTGACCAACGGGACATAGCTGTGATTGTCTTCCCCGATGGATGTGTTTCCGCACGGGTAAGCGAATGTCGCAAGTTCCCGCTTGACGCCGTTGTTGATGAGGTTGGCTAGGTTTTCATCGAGTTCTTTCGCCATCCGAGCATCGTCGTAATCTTCCGAGGCGTCGCCCGGTTTCACCCAGTCGTTCTTGCGAGCGCAGGGGTGAAGGATGGTGTGCCCCGCCAACTCGTGGCCCTGCTCGCGAACCTGGTCGAGGTCTTCCTGTGACCAACGATAGGTGACGCCACCCGCCGAAAAAAACGTGCCCTTGAGGTTCGCAGCCTTCAACTGTGGCAAGGCGTGAACGATCTGACTCGGAATGCCGTCGTCATAGGTCAGCGTGACGCAATAGGTTTTGCCGTCTGGCCAGTAACCCTCTTCGGCGACGCCCGTCGATGGAAAAGCGATGGAAACGGCAAGCAGCAAAAGCCAATTGGGTTGGGTTGAGCGAAACATGGAACGAACTGGACCCAATTGAATGAGATGGACAGAATCAATGTCGGTCAAAAACGACACCCGCCACAGCGATGCAGCGCACCTATGTTAGTGCGGATGCGAACGGAAGTCGATCAAATCAGGGCAAGTTGCAGTGCGATTCACCTGGGCTGGGTAAGGTGTGATATTGCCGTACTGATAGCGGATGCAACTTTTCGTCCGGCATCTGCCTTTCTTGATCCCGGTAGGGATGTCGGAGGGTAGCCGGGGGTTGCTGCGTAGCAGCCCACCCCCGGGAAGCGAGCCCTAAGAAACACTCCATCCCGCCGTGGCGTCCGGCCACGGCGGGATGGAGTGTGGCGACGTGGGGTCACGTGTCCGTCGGTGGCGCGATCGCTTACCGATGGCTACCCTCCTATGTAAGCAGGTCGGCAGGAATGATCGGGTAGAACCTCACGCAGGCGAGTCTCTTTGAGACTCGCAAATGACAGCGTCTCGGAGAGACGCCGCTACGTGATCAAGCCCAATGACTCCCGCTCACGTGCTTAGCCACGGCTGCAATTGGGAGCAGTGGCGGTTGCCATCACAGTTCAAATGCCGAAAGACTTCTGCCGACCTGCTTAGTAGAGGCACGATCAATTTGTCGTTCTTGGATGAGTCGGATCCATTCGATCTGAATTGATGTTTGGGGATCCCCCAGGTTGCGTTACAGTAACGCTCGATATCACGTTCTCGCACTTAGCAAGAGACAAACGCAACTTAAAAGGATTGAACAATGCATCTGCAGTGCGGTGCCCTGTTGCTGGGTTTGATGTTGGCGGGAATGGCAGTGACAACCAATTCGCAAGTGTCGGCGGATGCGGCGGATGGAGAGGTCCTGGTCGATCCAGGAACAACCTTTGTCAAGGTCTATCGGCTTCATGATTTGCCGGCGTGGTCCAAAGACGGGGCCTTTCGACCTGCCTTGATCATGCAAACAGTGCAAGATCAGGTCTTGCCAAAGCACTGGGAAGCTCGTGGTGGAACCGCCACGATGGCTCCCTATCCTCAGGACGGCGCATTGGTTATTGCGGCACCAGAGAAAATGCATGAAAGAATCCAAGCCTTTCTCGACAAACAGCGTCCGGACAAATGATGGTTGGATCCTCGCCGTCAAAGACTGAGGTGCTAGCAGACTGTTGATCGAAAGCGTTTCCCAGATCGAAGGATCTGCCGACGGATGCTAGCCCACGGTTACCGGACGCGAACGCGTTCCGGCTGACCAAAGCAACAGGTTGCTAGTGGTCTGTCACGACTTGTTTTTAGGGTAGTGGACGAGGCGACGAGTCCTGAACTGGCGTCAAATCCAAGGACTCGTCGCCTCGTCCACTACGATCAACCCTCACTTTTAGCTTTGACAGACCACTAGTGATGGCTGGCCGATTTCATTGAGAAATTGGTGTCGGTTGCTGTGAACGGTTAAACTCGTTGAGCTTCTCTTGGGCAGTCGCCCATCCTTCTCTCAGCGAGTGATCCGATGAAACGAAATGCGTGGAAACTCACCGGCCCGAAACCGGAGTCGTCGTCCAGAGGCGGATCGGCTGCGATGCGAACCAGTTGGTTTGATGCGGTGACTTCGTTTTTGATGGCGGTCTTGCTGATGCTGACCAGCATGGTCGGTGTCTTGTTTCTGCTCTGGGTGCTGCTGCCGGAAGACGATGTTGTGTTGACCGAGCCGGTGGCGGAGATCACACGCGTTTCGGTTGGAGGCAGCGCGATCGTTGATTCGACGTTTGTTGTTCCGACAGATCAAGAAACGGTGGCGTTTCGCACCACCGATTTGAAAGCGTCCGTTCGGTCACTTGTGTCGGCCGCCGAACAAATTGCGATGACCGAACCCAAAATGGATTCCATGGATCCATCGGCAGACGATGGCTCCGGAACAACCGGCAGAAGCGGTTTGGACGAAACCGGAGATGCCGATGCCGATATCATTCCAAGATTCAAACGATGGCAGATTGATTGGAGGGCCAACGATTTGAAGGAATATGCCAGGCAGTTGGACCACCTCGGGATCGAATTGGGCGTTGTCGGCGGAACGCGACCAGGAGTCGACTTGGTGAATCAGTTTTCATCAAATCCTCAGGCTCGCTATCTGGACGATTCCAGCGAAGAGAAGCGACTGTACTTCCTTTGGACTCGCCCCAGTCCACTGCAGCGATTTGAAGAACGTTTGCTGATCCAGGCCGGCGTATCCACTCGTGATCGTCAGATCCTCAAGTTGATTCCAGGGGAGTTGGAAGTGCAGCTGGCAACGCTGGAGCTTCGCCATGCGGTCAAGGCAGGGCACGATTCGGTGGATGAGATTGCAAACACGGTCTTCGAGTGTGTTTCAAAGAGCGGTGGGTTTGAGTTGCGTGTCGTCTCGCAGCGTTATCGCTGATTGGACCTCGCCAACTATCTCTCGATCTTCACCTGAAGAATCCTGCATGCCTGCTCAGTCGACTTCGCATTCGGTTTCGGAACGTTCTTTGCACGCGATGTGCTTCACGCAACCAGTCCGCTTTTCCAGAGGAACCATGTCATGTTGATTTCCACCGAGACCATCTTGGGCACAGAATTGCTCGGATCCGATCGAAGTGTCGGAACGATCTGTGACCTGTTGTTTGATGACGAGACTTGGGTCGTCAGGCACCTGGTCGTTGACACAGGGCATTGGCTGCCTGGGCGTCAGGTCTTGTTGCCACCGGGCGTTGTTGAGAACGCGGACTGGAGTGCTGCGAGTGCTGCCGTCCCATTGACCAGTCAACAGGTCAGCGACAGCCCTTCGGTTGAGTCCGATCGCCCGGTATCGCGTCAGATGGAGATCGAGCTGTACCAGCATTTTGATGTGCCGTACTACTGGGGACCCGCGGGGGCAACGTTGGCCGGCAGCGGTTACACGCCGATGCCGTTGGCGGCAGGTTTGCTGCCGATGGACCAAGTCGAAACGGATGACATCCAGCGGAATCACCTCCGCAGTGCGAACGAAGTTTCAGGCTACAACATCCAGGGCCGCGATGAGCATGTCGGGCACGTTCAAGGATTGTTGATCGATGATGTGAACTGGTCCCTTCAAAAATTGATCGTGGACACTCGGAATTGGTGGCCAGGCAAAAAAGTGCTGATCAGCCGCGAGCTGATTCGAGAGATTTCGTGGGCGGAAGCGACCGTCACAGTGGGTTTGACGCAAGAGCAGATCAAGGGTTCGCCTCTCTATGAGCCGGCCTCGTGAGCGAATTCTGAACGCTGCCAGGTTGTCGCAATTCATTCCGCGGTTGTCGCATTCGCTGGGGAAGCGTTTTTGGGCTGCGAGTTTGTGCTTCCATTCCGAGAAGGTGCATCCGTTCTTTGGTAGTTTGAGGGGCCACGCGGGGTCTCACGAGAAGCTTTCTGCATCAGAATGCTTCGTGTCTAGAATGTGCGATCCCCCTTTTTCCTTCCCCACTCTGATTGATTGGCTACTGATGAATTGGTTGCGATGGTTTGTTGTTTCCGCGGTTGTTGCTGTTCCCTGTCTGATGGATGTGGAGGCGACGCAGGTTCGTGCCGACGATTCTACGGCTCGTCCAAATATCATTCTGGTGATGGCGGATGACTTGGGGATCGGCGATGTCTCGCCGACCAATCCGGAATGCAAGATCAAGACGCCGCGTCTGCAGCAGATGGCGGATGAAGGGCTGACATTCTTGGATGCTCACACGCCCAGTTCGGTGTGCACCCCAACACGGTACGGGCTGTTGACCGGTCGTTACAACTGGCGTTCGCGATTGGCCAAGGGCGTTTTGAGTGGAACCAGCGAGCACTTGATCCCAGGTGACCGAGCGACTTTGGGGCATCTGCTTCAAGGTGCCGGGTATCACACGGCGATGATCGGCAAGTGGCACCTCGGTTGGGATTGGCACAAGGACGGCAAAGAAATTGACTTTTCAAAGCCGGTTTTTAACGGTCCCGACAGCAACGGTTTCGACCAGTACTACGCTCACTGTGGATCACTGGACATGCCTCCGTACGTCTGGGTGGACACTGGCAAGCCAACTTCTGTGCCGACTCGAAAAGAGGGAGTGACGAAGAAGGAGAATCCCTACGGTTGGTATCGCAACGGACCGATCGGAGATGACTTTGAGATCGAACAGGTGTTGCCGCATTTGTTTGACAAGTCGATCGCCTATGTCGAAGAACGCGTGAAGGAGGACAAGCCGTTCTTCTTGTATCTGCCGCTTCCTGCCCCGCACACGCCGATCGTTCCGGTGCCGCCGTTCAAAGACGCCAGTGGGATGAACCCTTACGCGGACTTTGTGATGCAGATGGATCACCACATGGGGCAATTGCTCGATGCGGTTGCCAAGGCGGGCATCGAAGAGAACACATTGGTGATCTTCACCAGCGACAATGGTTGTTCACCGGAAGCCAATTTTGGTGCGCTCGCCAAGTATGAACATGATCCGAGTGCAGGCTACCGAGGGCACAAAGCAGACATCTACGAAGGCGGTCACCGTGTTCCCTTCATCGCGCGATGGCCAGGGAAAGTTGTGGCGGGCAAGACGACCAATGCGGTCGCTTGTTTGACCGATGTGTACACGACCTTGCAGTCGATCACGGATCAACCGCGGGAAGCGACAGGCGGTGAAGATGGGTTTGATTTGACCGGCGTGTTTGGTGGTGACGAAGCATCGGAACGCGAAGCGTTGGTCAGCCACAGCATCGGCGGTTCGTTCGCGATTCGTCGCGGCAAATGGAAGCTCTGCCTGTCGCGTGGCAGTGGCGGCTGGAGCGACCCGCGTGAGCCCAAAGCCAAGCAGCAGGGACTTCCGCCGATGCAATTGTTTGATTTGCAAGCGGACCCCTCAGAGAGATCCAATGTCGCGAAGCAGAATCCTGAAGTCGTCGATTCGTTGTTGCGCTTACTCAACGATTACGTTGACTCAGGCCGCAGCACCGAGGGACCCAAGGTCGCGAACGATCGCGAGATCACGTTCTTGCCAGCGGGCGTGTCCTTCCCAAGTCCTTGATGGGCGAATCGAAAGTGGCAGAATCGTTCCCGTCGGCGGTTGCGGTTGGCTCGGGAGCAGCTGATTCTTCAGCTGCAGGGGCGGACCGGTTGCTGCCCCAAGACAAAGGCGAGGGACGCAGATAAGATCGATGCGGTGTGAGTTTCGGGGGACGGGGCGTTGAACCGTCCCCCTTTTTTTGTCATTGACCTTGCGAATGGCCGCGAAAGCATCGATGAATCGAACCGTTGACCCGATCACAGATCCATTGAGGCTGAAAGCTCTGCGAAGTCTGTCGTTGGTGGACAGTCCCGCTGACGAGTCGTTTGATCGGATCACTCGTTTGGCCGCCCGTTTGCTGCGATGCCCTGCCTCGGTGGTCACGCTGATCGAGGAGGATCGGCAATTCTTCAAGAGTTGCGTTGGTTTGCCGGAGCCTCTCGCAACCCTGCGTGGTTCACCGCTGAGTCACTCGTTTTGCAAACTGACGGTACGTGCGGGAGAGCGTTTCCTGATAGAAGATGCCCGCGTGGATCCTCGAGTGGAGTCGCATCCTGCCATCAAAGAGTACGGGATCGTTTCTTACGCTGGCTTTCCCATCCGAACACGATCGGGTGAAGTGCTCGGTACGCTTTGCGTTGTCGACGTTGTTCCGCGTGAATGGACGGAAGACGAACTCGAAACGTTGCGTGAACTGTCGGCGTCGGTTGAGTCAGAGATCGAACTGATCGCTGCGGCCGAACGGGAACGCGACCAAGCACGCATGTTTCAAACAATGATCCAAGCGTCGCCGCTGTCGGTCATTGTCATCGATTGTGACGGACGCGTGAAGCTTTGGAACGACGCCTCCGAAGCCATCTTTGGCTGGACCAGCGCCGAGGTGCTGGGGTATCCCTTGCCGATCATTCCCGATCGGAGGCTTGACGAGTGCCAGCGAATCCGTGATGCGGTGGGCGACGGAAGCGTGTTCCGCTGCGTGGATACCTACTGTGCCAAGGGCGAGGATGCCGATGGGCAAAAGCGAACTGTGCACGTCAACGTTTCGGCGGTTTCCTTGCACCGATATGACGGGCATTCAGATCAGATTTTACTGATCATCGATGACGTCTCGCAGTCGCACGAAAACACACTCGAACGCGAGCGGTTGTTTCGCGAATTGAAGAATGAGAAGGCGTTGCTCAGTGAGATGGATGAACGCAAGAATCGCTTTCTCGCATTGTTAGCACACGAATTACGCAACCCACTGACACCGATTGGCAACGCTGTTGACCTGCTTCGTTTCGCGGCGAAGGACCCTGGTCAGGTCAATGAGATCAGCACCGTTTTGGAAAACCAAGTCCGCCAGTTGGTGCGATTGATCGATGATCTGATGGACGTTTCACGCATCACGCGTGGGCGGATTGATTTGCAGCGAGAGACGGTGTCGATTCACGAAGTTGTTGCAAATTCTTGTCGAGCGGTGGAGTCACTTTGCAACGAGATGGGCCATCAGCTGATTCGTCGAGCAGATCCGGAAGAAGCTCTGCATGTGCATGGCGACGACGTCCGGCTGACGCAGGTGGTGACCAATCTGCTCAACAATGCATGCAAGTACACACCGCCAAATGGTCGCATCGAAGTCTCCTGCGGCCGATCCAATGGGCAGGTGGAGATCACAGTCAAGGACAATGGAGTTGGTATCCCACCGGAGCATCGGAGGGCCATCTTCGAAATGTTCACGCAGGTGGAAGGCACATTGAAGGACAGTCGCGGCGGGCTCGGCATCGGCTTGACGTTGGTCAAGCAGTTGGTCGAACTGCACGGTGGAGAGGTCCTGTTGATGGACAGTGACGAGACGTCGAGCGGGAGTGAGTTTCGGATTCATTTGCCGCGTTTGGATGCCCCGCCCGGTGAGCTGAATCCGGGCGTCCAAGTGGAGGAGCCGAGGAAACGTTTCCGGGTGTTGGTGGTGGACGACGTCCCCGCGATCGCAAAAATGTTCACGATGTTGGTCGGCGCGATGGGGCACGAGGTGAGTTCAGCACCCAGTGCTCCCATTGGCATTGAGCGGGCTCGTGAGCTGCAGCCTGACATCGTCTTTTCAGACATCTGCATGCCGGACATGGATGGCTACGAGCTCGCGAGACAATTCCGTAGCTTGTCGGAATTAGATTCCAGCATGCTGATCGCGATGACCGGCAATGGGCAACCCGAAGACATTCGGATGGCAATGGAGGCCGGTTTTGACAGGCACATCACCAAACCCGCTTCGGTTCAACGCCTGCGAGAAATCTTTCTGGAATTGGAAGTGCGTCGCGGACTGAGGTGACCGCTCGACCCGATCACCGGTCGTTCAGCCCACGATGGTCTTCTTCGCTGCAAGCCACCCCATCGAACAACTCACCGCCACGGTTCCTGGGTGAGAACCGTGGCGAACCTCAGGCCGCCAGAACATTCTTGCGAATCAAGCGGTCATTGAGCTCTCAGCCGTCGATTCAGCGTCCAGGGTTTCGTCGTCCTGAATGTAGGTTTTACCCCGGTAAATCAGAGCGACGAAGATGAACAGGCAGGCCGCCACCAACATCAATCCAGCGAAGAACCAGTAGTAGGTTGCACCAGGGAGTTTGGAAGTGCCATCGGCGTTGGAGATGATCGCGTTGACACCAGCGGCGATGAAGTTGCCCAGAGCGACGGACAGCAGGTAAAAGCTCATGATGATGCTCTTGATGCTGTTTGGCGCTTGGGTGTAGCTGAATTCCAGACAGGTGATCGAGACCATGACTTCTGCGGCCGTCAGGATTGTGTAGGCCAGCACTTGCCAAGTGATCGAGGGTGTCCCGCCATCTTGAATGTTTTGTTCGATCAAAGCGATGATCGCGAACGAGGACACGGTCAGGAACATGCCCATGGAGATCTTTCGCAAGGGCGTCAGAGTGAACACACGGTTGATCGCCGGGTACAGCACGTAGCTGAACAGCGGCACGAAAATGAGGATCAAGAATGGGTTCGCCGCCTGGATTTGGCTGGACAGCAACTCAAAGCCAAAGACATTTCGATCCATGCTCTCGGCTTGGATCACCCATGAAGTGGCGGTTTGATCGAACAGGCTCCAGAACACAGCGACCAAGAGGTAGACGGGGATCAGGTTCAGCAGCGCCAGTCCACCGATTCCGGTGAAGGCGTCTTTGAAGACGCTTGGTCCTCGGGCGGGGATGTGGATGAACTTGTTGCGCCCCATCCAAAACAACAGGGTGGCGATTGCCATCAGCACGCCGGGGACCCCGAAGGCGACTTGCGATCCGTACTTGTCGAGCAGCCACGGCGTCAGCAGCGTCGAGAAGAAGGAGCCCAGGTTGATGGCGACGTAGAACCATCCGAAGACCTTGGCGAGGAGGTGTGAATTCTTGGTTCCAAATTGGTCACCGACGTGGGCGGAGACGCATGGTTTGATCGCACCGGTGCCAAGGGCGATCAGCCCCAGGCCGACCGCCAGCCCGAATCGGGTTTCGTTCATCGCGAGTGCCAGGTGACCGAGGCAATACAGGACGGACAGGTACAAGATGGTTCGGTACTTGCCCAACAACCAGTCGGCCAGGAACGCGCCCAGCAGCGGCGTGAAGTAGGCGGCCATGATGAACGTGTGCCCCCAGAACTTCGCGTCTTCGTCGCTCATCGGATCCAGTTCACCACTGGCGTTGAGCAGGTACGTTGTCATGAAGACCGTGAGGATCGACCGCATCCCGTAGAAGCTGAATCGCTCTGCCGCTTCGTTGCCGATGATGTAGGGGATGCCGGCTGGCATGCCCGTTGTGGCTTCGGGCTGATCGCGATACTTGGGGCTGGCTGGTTGGTCGGGTGGGGTGGAATCGGATGTCGACATCAAGCAGGTTCCGTTGGGTTGGCACGGACGGGCGACGGGGCCCAGTGGAAGTCAGCAAAGAAGGGGGTGATGGAGGAGCTGACAGAGGCCAAATTAAGCCGCTCGCCGCGGCCAAACCAGTCCCCGCGGCGATTTAATGGGCTGGGAAAGCAACGTTTGAGACAACGCGAAAATTTGGGGCTGGATTGCTCGCCGCGCTTGGCCACACGGTGGTTGGTGGCGCCCTCTGATGCCGAGCTCCCTCGATTGAGCTGGGGCATAAAAAAAGCCACGTTCTCCAACTTGGAGCTCAACGTGGCTTGTCAAATTTGAATCGCGAATGATTGGCGAACCGGGTTGGGTCGCCGAATCAGTCAAGCTTAGCGTCGCTTCTTCTTGGCAACTTTCTTCTTGACTGCCTTCTTCTTGGCAACCTTCTTCTTGGCTGCCTTCTTGACGGCTTTCTTCTTCACAGCCTTCTTCTTGGTCGCCTTGCGAGCGGTTTTCTTGACGCCCTTCTTCACGGCTTTCTTTTTGACGGCTTTCTTCTTGACTGCTTTACGAGCGGTCTTCTTGACAGCCTTCACGCTCTTTTTAGCAGCGCGCTTGACGGTCTTCTTGGTTGCTTTTTTCTTGGCCACGTTCTTCCTCCGCGAGAAAGGAACTGTTGTCGAGTCATTGTGACTTGCGAGCTGTGACATCGATTTAGTCAACGCGATTGCGTCGACGTCCTCGTTGTCAAAGTTGATTGCAAGTCACCGGCCACGGCTCAACAACAATCGATGGTGATCGATTTCATCCGCTTCGATGATCCTCATCGACCTTGCAAACAAAAACGATCGTTAGTACGTGCGCGTAACTGTACGCGCTTCGCTGGATTCCGCAACATGTTTTCGTGAAAAAACCGCTTGCGTCGCCAACAAAATTTGCTACGGCAAACGCATTTTTTGCATGTTGTTTCGCTTCGTCGTTGATGCGCCGTGTGGCTTGTTTGCATCAACGTTCCAGTCGACGTTGTTGCGTTGCTTGCGAACAAGTGCAGTAACGCTTGGCTTTTTCAATGTTTTTGCAACAACACGCGCGCAACGTGTTGTTATCGCCACGTCCACGTGTTGTCTGCATGGCATGCATGCGCGTCGTTGGAACAGGCAACGAACAAGCGTTTCAACGTCGCAAAAAAAGTTTGAAAAAAACACGTCGTTGAACACGCGAAACGGTCGTTGAACGTGGCGTGGATGACAAACGTTGCGCGTTTCAACGTGTGATGCATCATCCACATCGGCTTGTTTGCTTGTCACTGCAAACGCGGCGAAGTGTGTTCGATGGCAGCTTTGCAGAACCGGCTTGTCACGTGACGTGATGCAGACGCGATCGTTGATTGGATGTCCTCGATGGCAGGCAACGAGGCACCCATGAAGCAGTCCACCGCGACGTGCACGCTAGTAACGCGCCGATCCTTGCATCATTTGGTAGTTGCCCACCGCCAACGATAAAAAGAGGATGCCCAAGAACATGTTCCCGGATGAGAAACCGTACATCGTGCAGGCACCACCGATGATCATGCTGATCCACAACCAGGTGTCGGTTTGGCCGCCTCCCATCATCACCAACGAACGCATGATTCGTCCGCCATCGAGCGGGAAGACAGGGATCAAATTCAGGACTGCCCAGAGCACGCTGGGCCAGACGTAGAACGTGACCAACGCGATCATGCCGACACTGTCAAAATCGTTCCCCTCGAGGACGCCGGGAAGCGAATCGAGTGGATAGGGCATCAAAGCGAACGCGGTGATCCGAAACCCCATCGCTTTGACAGCGGCAACGACCACTGCAGCGGATGCCAACTGCGCCAGCGGCCCCGCCAGAGCGATCCAGAGTTCGGCACCATGGCTGAGCCGCGGAGGCGAGAACGACGAGGCAAAACCGCCGTAATTGTGCGTGGATCGCGGCACGGCGAGCCCGCCAAAGTGGTACAGAACCAGCGATGATTCGATGCCAAATTGGCGAAAAGCAAACGCGTGACCGAGCTCGTGAATCAGGATCGAAAAGAGCATGCAGAGAGCCCACAGCAGCAGCAATGGCAGGCGGCCAGGGCTGCCTTCCATCGAATCAAACAGCTGGACCAAACCCCATCCAAACACGGCCGCGCCCAGCCAAAACGTCCACGCGATTCGGATCGGAAATCCGAACAACTGGAAGTTCAGGTCGTAGGGTGATTCTTGGGGTTGTTGCAGCAGCATTGGACAGGTGGACAGGAGAGTTTGTGGGGGGGTGTTTGCGGCGACGAAACCATCTCCGCAGCGGGACAGGCCAGCTTGCGGGAGATGTTTCAGTGATTCCGTGAACGGATCGCTCGAAGCGAGTGCATTCAGGCAGCGTTCATCATCGGAGGAGGCTGCTGAACAACCAAGCTCACTTCAAGTTTTCGAGCAAGAAAGCCCAGAGGTCGGCGTACTCGTCGATCTTCTTGCTGGTCGGTGTGCCAGCCCCGTGCCCGGCTCGCGTTTCGATCCGAATCAACGTTGGGTTGTCGCACGACTGAGCCGCTTGCAACGCGGCAGCGAACTTGAAGCTGTGACCGGGCACGACTCGGTCGTCCCGGTCCGCTGTGGTCACCATCGTGGCGGGGTAACACGTTCCAGGTTTCAAATTGTGCAGCGGGCTGTACGACAACAGGTTGTCGATTTGAGTTTCATCGTCGCTGCTTCCAAACTCGCTGACCCAAGCCCAACCGATCGTGAACTTGTGGTAACGCAGCATGTCCATCACGCCGACGGCAGGTAAACAGGCACCGAACAAATCAGGTCTCTGAGTCATCACGGCACCGATCAGCAATCCACCGTTGCTGCCACCGCGGACCCCCAAGCGTTCACGCCGCGTGAGGCCCATGTCAATCAAGTGTTCCGCAGCGGCAATGAAGTCGTCAAAGACGTTTTGTTTCTTCAGTTGCATGCCGGCTTCGTGCCATTCGCGACCGTACTCCCCGCCACCCCGAAGGTTCGCGACGGCGTACACACCACCGGCGTCCAACCAACCGGCGATGCCAGGCGAATAGGACGGCGTCAGCGAAATGTTGAATCCACCGTAGGCGTACAGCAGCGTGCGGTTGCTGCCGTCCAGCGGGGCGTCCTTGTGACGTGTGATCAGGATCGGCACCTGGGTGCCGTCTTTGCTAGTGCAGAAGACTTGTTCGGTGGTGTACTGGCTGACGTCAAAGGCGACTTCGGGCATGATCGCCAGCTCCGATTCGCCCGTGGCCACATCAACGCGGTGGATGCTCGGTGGCGTGACGTAATTGGTGAACGAGAAGAACGTCTCGGTGGCGTCCTGGCGGCCTCCCAGGCCCCCCACGGAGCCTTTGCCGGGCAATTCCAGCGGTCCCATTGGGGATCCGTCCAACGCGTAGCGTTCGACTTGGTTGAGCGCGTCGGCCAAGTAGTTGGCGAAGAACACTCCGCTGAGCAGCGAGACATGCTCCAGAACGTGTTCGCTCTGTGGGATGACCTCTTCCCAGCCCGCTCGATCGGCGGGTTCATCGACGTTGTCGTCAGTTCGCCCGGCATGTTCGGCCACGTCCAAGCTGATCACGCGGCGACGGGGAGCCTCGTGGTCGGTCAGGAAGAACATCGTCGATCCTTCTGAGCCGACGAAGTTGTAGTCGGCGTCAAAACCCATGATCAATCCGCGAACGGGCGCGTCTTCCTTCGTCAGGTCTTGAATGAAGACCTGCGTCTTCGGTTCGGTGCCCATCCAATTGGAAATCACCAGGTAGCGACCGTCATCGGTGACCGTCCCACCGAAGCCCCACTTGGGATGGTCGGGGCGTTTCATGACCAGTTTGTCTTCCGACTGAGGCGTGCCCAGTTGGTGCAAGTACATCATTTGGTTGTCATTGGTCCCGGTCAGTTCTTCGCCTTCAGCCGGTTCGGCGTAACGCGAGTAGTAGAACCCGTCGCCATCCGGTGTCCACGCGATGCCGCTGAACTTGGACCACTGGATCAAATCGTCCGTGTCTTTGCCCGTGGCCACTTCACGCACTCGCCAGGTCCGCCAGTCACTGCCGCCATCGGCGATGGCATAGGCGAGGTACTTGCCATCTTCGCTGGGAACCCATGACGCGAGCGACATGGTTCCGTCTTCGCTCAGGTTGTTCGGGTCCAGCAGAACTTCGCGGTTGGCTTCCCACTGCGAGGGTGGTGCATCGACGGGGGTGCGATACAGAACGCTTTGGTTCTGCAGTCCATCGTTGAAGGTGTAGAAGTACGTGTCGCCTCGTTTGGCGGGCAAACCGGTGCGAGAGTAGTCCCACAACGCTTCCAGCCGTGCGCGCATCGGTTCGCGTTGCGGCAGAGACTGCAAGTAACTCTGCGTGACCTCGTTTTGTGCCTCGACCCAGGCGGCTGTTTCGTCGCTCTCTACGTCTTCCAACCAACGGTACGGGTCAGCCACTTCGCGGCCGTGGTAGTTGTCAACGACCTCGTCAAGACGACTGACGGGATACTCGAACTTCATGCGGGTACTCGAATCGGTGGGTTCTTCCGCCGTGGCGACGGGTTGGGAAAAAGAGCTGATGCAAAAGCCGGCAAGGAACGTCGCCAGTGTCTTTCGAAGGCGGGCGTTGCGTCGGAAAACGGTCATGTTGTCATTCTCGTCGTGCTTCGTGGAATGCGGCGGTACAAAAACAATTGCCGAAATGCGTCACCGCGTTTCGGCGGACGGGGATGTTTCGTTGGAAGGAACCAATGGGCTTGGTTCGGTTGTGTCGCTGATGGCTTCATCAAGCGGCAGTTCAACCAGCTGACGACGTCGATCAATTTCGTCTTCGTCCAAGCCGGATTGCCGAAGCTGTTCGAGCAGGAACTCTTCGGCCATGGCGATTGCCGACGGTGTGCGACTGATTCGAACCTTGATGCCGCTGGCATCACCGGGGGCGGCGTCGACTGCTGAAAGCAAGGCCTCGAGTGCCAACGCGTTGCGTTGTTCCGGTTGATTCGCATTGGTGATCACGAGGTAGCTTTCCCCGTCGATCAAAACGTCGACGATCTCAGGTGTGATCAGCGGCAGCGGTGATTCGGATGCGGGTTCCGTTGGTGCTTCTTCAGGGCTGTCTTCTTCCGAAGCGACAATCGCATCCAGGATGGCGGATGAGCCATCGGGGCTGGTTGAAACAGACGGGGCTTCGCCGCTTTGGAAACCCAGTCCGAAGTCCAAGAATTGGCTGGCGATCAACAGTGCGATTCCACCACCCACCGCTAACGGGATTCGTTTACGCATCGTCTGGTTTTCCCTGAAGTGGGGTGAGGTTTTCGGTTTCAGTGGACGGTTCTGCAGCGTCCATGTCATTGGACTGTTCGGGGGCCTGAGCCGCACCGAGAACGGTGTATTCGAAACGGCTGGTCGGCGTGTCCGCTCGCAATCGTTCCAGTGTTGCGGGCATGGCATCGATCAACGGTTGATACACCCCGGCGACGCTTCGCGGGGCGTAGGAAACGAGCACCACGATGAGACCCTTGGGTTGCGGGGTCTGTTTGTAGGCGGCGAACAGTCGGTCGGCGATTTCTTGGGTGCGTTGTGATTGCCGTTGGCTTTCCAAGCGAAAGGTTTCGGTGTGTCCCGAAGCCTCAAAAACAACGTCGCCGGTTTCGCGAGCGTGAACGGTCCAGACTTCCGCTCGCTTGAGCAGTTCGTCGTGGCCGACCAAAAAGCGGATCAGCGTGTTGGGGTCGGCGGAGGCAAGCTGCCGCGAGCGTTCGATGGCGCGTGCGATGACGTCCTGCGAATCGATGCCGGGACGCAGGATGGTTGCTTTGGATTCATCCGTGTCAAGGTTCAGCCAGCCACGCAGCATCTCGATGGCGCGGCCGACGTCTTGGGCACTGGATTGCTGAGTCGCGAGAGCCATGTTGCGTTCGGCGACCGCACGGTCTCGCTCGGATCGCCACATCGCTTGCTCCTCCAGCAATGCTTGACGCTCTTGCGAGATCTCCCGTGTTTGTTCTTGGGAGGTTTCGCGCATCTCCATGAACTGAGCGAAGACGATGATCAGCAACAGATCCATCAACGGTGTCAATTGGAACCGAATTCGCCGATGGCCAACGCGGGAGGCGTGGAAATCGGTTTCGCTGGCAGGAGACGCCGATTCGTTCACGTCGTCGCTTCCATGGCGGGCGTGGTTGGCATCACGTTGGGATCCACGCGATCCGCAGGGCCGAGTTCACGCTTGGCTTTGGACGCGGTTTCGCGCACGTGCAAACGGTTCTCTGAAAGCTTGGCAAACCCGGGTTCGACAAAACTGTTGATCAACATCAGCGTGATCGCCGAAGCGAGTCCCGCGAAGGTCGACCAGATGGCGTCACCAAAGCGTGTCACGATCACGCCCACGGAGGCTTGGTCGTCAGAAGCGAGCGCCGCGCCGATGGCGAGGATCGTTCCCAGCACACCCGCCAGCGGGTAGGCCTCGATCATGGTCCGGGCAACATTCCATGCCGTGTCGAACCGAAGCGAATGCAGGTAGTCACGCCGTTCGTCCAGGATTCGCATTCGTTGGCTGAGTGCCACGCGATGAGACGATCCCGGTGGCTCCACCAAGACGTCTTGGATGTCCGCCAGGCAAGCCTCGATTTGGTCGGAGGGGTGGGCGTCATGATCCATCCGACTGCGATTGGGAAGCGAATCCGTGAACCGCTGCAGCGTTTGCACGATCTTCTTGCGATCTCCCCGTGCCCACAGGGCCAGCACGAAGAAAAAGAACACGTGTGCCAACGCGGCAACCACGATGGCAACAGTGGAGTAAGACGAGATCAGCTCTAGCATGGCCAGTTGTTCAAGCGGTGGAAGATGTCTTCAACCAGCGTACCTGATACGGCGCCATCGCGATGGGGGCGTTCTGATCAAGCGACTCATCCGCCAGGGCGTCGAAGGTGAAATCGCCGGTGAGGTTCGCTGGCTCGATCTGGCGAGTTTCGCTGGATAGGTTGGCCAGCACGCACAGCGGAGATTCGTCATCGTGCTGCCGTACAAACCCGAGGAGACCATCGGCCGGAAGTTTCAAAACCTCCTGCGAAGCGTTGGGGTGAAACGCGGTTTGCCTTTTTCGAACGCTCAATAAATGACGGTAACCGTCTGAGACGAGTTGTTGCAGTGAACCGGCATCGGCAAGAGCCGACTCCAGTTCGGATCGATCGTACTTGTGGCGATTGATGCGGCGGGGAATGTCCGATGCTTCCACGCCAGCAATGTCGTTGGGCGATCCGACCAAGGAATGGAAGTAAACCGCCGGCACGCCGCGCATCGACAACATGATCGCCTGCGTGGCCAAGAAACGTTTGGCGTGTTCCGTCGCGGGAACGGTAGTGCGATCGGCCACCGCATCCAGGTAAGTGACGTTCAGTTCGTACGGGCTTTGCGAGCCATCGGGTTGGGTACGCATTCCGATGCGACCACCATGAGCTTTCGCAATCTCAACGAGTGCGTCGACTCGCTCGGGTGGCAAGATGCCTTCCACGGGCCGAACCCCGATGCCGTCATGGGATGCCGTGAAGTTGAAATACGTGACTTGGTCGGTGGGTAAAACCAGCGACCGCATCCAGTTTTGCAGCACGCCGGTGTCACCGCTGTGAATGGCATCGAGCAACAGCGGCGGCAGGCTGAACTGATACACCATGTGGGCTTCATCGGTGCCGTCGCCGAAGTAGGAGATGTTCTCGGCGTGAGGCACATTGGTTTCCGTCAGCACGATGGTTCCCGGTGCGGCAACATCGAGCACGTGACGCATCAAACGGACCGCGGCGTGAGTTTGTGGCAGGTGCAAGCATGACGTGCCGATCTCTTTCCATAGAAACGCGATCGCGTCGAGGCGAATGATGCGGGCCCCTCGGCGCGCGTATTCAACCAACGTTTCCAGCATCGCCAACATGACACGCGGGTTGGCGTAGTTCAGGTCGACTTGATCGGCGCTGAATGTGGTCCAGACGTAACGCTTGCCCGATGCGGAATCGAACTCCGTCAGCAGTGGCAAGCTGCGTGGTCGGACGACTTGGGAGAGATCTTCCGATGGATCGGCGGTGGAATAGAAGTCCTTGTATTCCGGTTCGTCGTTCAGGAAGCCTTGGAACCAACGGTGTTGTTGCGACGAATGGTTGAGCACCAAGTCGTACATCAAATCAAAGCGTTCTCCCAACCGCTCGATGTCGTCCCAGTCGCCGGATTCAGGATCCACGGCCAAATAATCCGCGACGGAAAACCCATCGTCGCTGGTCGAAGGACAAAACGGCAGCAAGTGAACGCAGCGGATCAATTCATCGAGGTTGTGATCCAGCAGGAATTGCCGTTGGGCGTCGAGTGGCGACTTGCCCGGTTCACGAATTTGATCGGCGTAGGTGATCATCACCACATCGCGATGATCCCACAGTTCGTCGGGAGAGGAGGGATGGTTGGATTGATCAAAGCACCGTTGCAAACCTTCGGCGAGCACGTCGGGAACGTGCCCGTACACATCGGTGATCCGTGACCGAGTGGCATCGTCGATGGTTGAGCTCACAAGTTGTCCTGTCCGGTGAAGTTGGTCACGAGGGCTCGCAGTTTGCGCCGCAGCACCCCGTAGGAAAAGAAAGCACGGCCGATCTCATAATTGAAGTCGACCATCTCATCTCGGAACGCTTTGTCGCGAATGATCCGCTCCACCTTCGACACAACGTCCTTGGTCAGGTAGCCATCCATGGAGATGACCTTGGCCCCTTTGGGTTCGATGTCGGCGACGTAAATCGAATAACGATTCACCAACAACGGTTTACGATAATAGAACGCTTCCAACAAAGCGTTTCCGAACCCTTCGTAGATACTTGGGTAGGTGATGAAGTCGGCTTGCGCGTATGCATCGCCCAACGTGTAGATGCGATTGCCGTCCGCATCGATCGCGCGTTTGTCGCCGACTTGATGATCACACAACCGCAGGTCGACGCCACTGCTCTCGGCCAAGTCCATCAGGACTTGGAGGTACTCGTTGCCTTCGTCACCGCTGGCGTGAGAGATCACCAGTTTGCACTTGTCGTTCTTGAGCGCCGCGACCAACGCGATGGCGTGCTCGATGCCTTTGCGAGGCACCACGCGGGTGGGCTGCAGGAACAGGATGTCGTCTTCTTCCAACCCGATGTCTTCGCGGAAGTGCGACGAGTACTCATCGGCTTGCGGTGGTTCGTTTTCGAAGTCCAGCACGTTGGGCACCAAGATCGACGAGACACCCCGGCGGTGCGACAGGTCTTCTTGTGCGAACGAGTTGATCGTCACGTTTTGAATTTGTGGCAGCGCGGGCGGGAACGCCATCCACAGCATGTCGGTCACGGCTGAGACGCTGAACCGATCCCGTTCCCAGTAGAAATCGTGGTGGTGCGCGATCGTGGGAAAACCGGTTTCGGCGATGAAGTTGGTCAGCGCGACGCCGAGCGGCAAGTTCATCGGGATGCACAGCGCGTTTTGGACGATCAGCAGATCCAAATCGAATCGACGCGTGAATTCGTACAGCGTTTTCTTCAGGTAGTCCGCCAGCGTGTAGATCCGCTGGGTCACATCGGGCGTTCGTGTGCGAGTGCCAAACGCGCGGCGGTTGATCCATTCGATGTCAGGGTGGCCGAAGTAAGCGTGGGGAACGACCATCGAGGTCGCTTTGTCACGGTCGCTCTGGCCCGAGTACCAGTGGCTCACATGGCCATTGTCCCAGAGAACCTGGGCCCATTTCGCGCTTTCAAGCGACACCCCGTCGGTGCCGGCGAAACGTGTTCCCACAAAGCCGATTTGGACGCCCATCGTAGCTGTCACTCTTGCGTGTTTCGTCTGGCGGCAGAACGTCGCGGAAACGTTCTCTCACAAACACTCTACTATCTGATCCCAGTGTGTCAGCACCATGTCAGGCAAACATTTCTCGCAGCGAGCATCCTCGGTCCGCAATCGCAAGCTGCGACCGTCCCCCGCGAACAGTGCTGTCTGCAGTCCGAACTGCTTCGCCGCCCAGACATCGTTGAGCATGTCGTTGCCGATGTAGAGAACCTGTTCCGGCAGAATCCCAGTGCCACGGAGCTGCGAGATTGCACGCTCAAACAGCAAGGGCCCCGGTTTGGCGGCTCGATAGCGATAGGAAAAATGGCACGCGTTGAGATCGAACACGGATGACAGATCTCCCGCAATCGTTCTTTCAACCGAATCGCTTGACTCGCCTCGTTTCGTGTCCTGGGAACGCTTGGCAATCAAATTTTGAACGATCAACGGAGTGTAAAACTGAGCGTTGCTGACGATTCCTAAACGGCGGCCTTTGGCTTGCATCGCCATCAATGCGTCGTGAGCCCCCGGCATCGGCCAAACCGGATTGGAGCGGCCTTCGACGCCACAAATCCAGGCCGCCAAAATTTTTGGATTCGTTGCCAAATCCTCGCGTCCGTTGGCCTGCAGCACCCGCCGCCAGATCTCCAGGATGTCGACTTCTGGCTTGGGGTTCGCTTCCGAGCGAGCGGCCTCGTTCGTGGCCACGATTTGGTTTCGCAGTTGGTCGGACGTTGGAATGCCGGTCAGATCCTGGACACCGGCTTCCGTGGCGGCGTCACGAATCCAGCGGTTGGCGGCGTCGTGTTTCGCATCGTCAGCGGTTCCGACGTCGCCGCTGCCGCTGATGACCAGTGTTCCGTAGACGTCCAGCAAGATGACCTGGATCTCACCGAGGTCAATCAACTTGGGCTGAGTCAGCGGGGCGAGTTCCGGGGGCACGGCAACCGGATTCGGCAGAAGTGGCTCGGAAGAAAAAAGGAAATTTGTCAGGGAAGCGTCGCGGTCGTTGGATGAGTTCACGGCGAAGGCGATTGTTTGGGTTCGAAGTGAGGCGAGTCAATCGTATCGCCCGCACCGCCAAAACGCTGCCCCGAGGCATTCGATCTGCGTGGGTCATACCCTCGCGGATCAAAGCGTTCGTCCTCGGCGGGATTGCTGGTCGAACCGGGTTGGCCGCCACCGCCGAAGGTTCGCATCTGAAAACTTCCCGCGAAACGACGTCGCAACCACCCGCCGATCAGCCGACGTCCAGGTGGCGTCAACAAAGTGAACCCGAACGCGTCGGTCAACAAACCCGGGGTCAACAACAACACCGCTGCCAACGCGATCATCAACCCATCCTGGATTTCGCGGCTCGGCATTTTCCCCTGCGCCATGGCGGACTGGAAACGAAACCAGGTTGCCAGTCCTTCGCGGCGAGCCAGGTAGGAACCGATGATCCCGGTGATGATGACAATCATCAGGGTGGTCAACCAACTGGTTTCGTCTGCCAAACGCAGCAGCAGAACCAGTTCGATGAACGGGACAACGATCAAGAGAGCGAGAAGTCGAAAGAACATCAATTCGGGCTCGAACGAAGGAATGAATTCACTGCCAACTTGGCAAGGGAATCGGTTAAGATTTTAGAGGATACGACTCCATTGCGATTCTCGTTCCGCAAACGGGTGTCGCCTGCCTCGATTCCCTCCGTCTCTCCCGCTTTTTCGATGCGTTTTATGAATTCTCTCGCGTTTTCGCGGTCTCAATCCAGCTGCGGGGCCAAGTCAGTTCCGACCGGGTGGTCGGCTTCTTGCAAGGCTCAAACGACACCGAAGTTGGTCGTGCTGCTGTTGGGTTTTAGCACCTTTTTTCTGACGTTGGCCGGGACGAACGTCTCCGCCATGGATCCGTCGAAGCTGCCTGCCAAAACGCGTTTGGCTTTCGTGGGCAACGGGACAGCACAACGCATGAGCCTGTACGGGCACTTGGAAACCATGCTGCATTTGCGAACCAGCAAAAACCCGCTGGTGGTTCGCAACTTTGGCTGGCCGACCGACGAAGTTTCCACGCAACAACGGCCGGGAAACTACACGGTGATCGACGACCCGTTCCAGGTCTTCGCACCGCAAGCGTTCCTGTGCTTCTTTGGCATGAACGAATCGTTCGCTGGAGACGACGCCGAACACATCGCGAAATTTGAGGCCGATTACCACGCCTACCTGGATGGATTGTCGCAGCAATTTTCCAGTGATGGACGCCCGGTTCAGTTCGCTTTGGTCACGCCGATTGCGTTTGAACCCAGCGAAAACCCGTTGCAGCCGGATGGCTTGCTGCACAATCGTTACTTGGCCGCCTACACCGATGCCGTGAAGCGAGTCGGCAAGCAACGTGAGTTGACGGTCATCGATGTGTTCACGCCCACCGCTGAGTTGTTCCAGCAGCAACCCGGTTGCCAATACACCACCAACGGATTGCACCTGAACGAAGCGGGAGACGAAGCGGTTTCGTTGTTGATCGATGCCGGTTTGTTCGCTGGCGCGGGACCCGCCGTGGGGGCGGAACGCTTTGAAGCGATGCGGCAAGTCGTCAACGACAAGGCTTGGTTGCACCAACAAGATTATCGCATGCTGAACGGTTGGTATGTCTACGGTGGACGTCGCACGTGGGACACGGAAACCTTCCCCGGCGAGTTTCAAAAGATTCGCAAAATGGTCACCGTTCGCGATCAGTACCTGTGGGACATGGCCGCGGGCCGCGATGTGCCGGAAGAGGTCGATGATTCGAAGACCGGCGAAGTCTTCATTCCCGAAACCATGTTTGGTTCTCGCGATGATGGCTTTCGCGAAATGCGCGAGCCCAAGACGCTGGAATACCCCACGCCAGAGCAGTCCATTTCGCAGATGGAGATTCCTGACGGTTTTGAGGTGGAGTGTTTCGCCAGTGAAAAAGACTTCCCTGAACTGGCCAACCCGACGCAAATCGCTTTCGATCAACGCGGCCGATTGTGGGTGTCGTGCATGGTCAACTACCCACAGTGGTTGCCCGGCAGCAGCCGTCCCAGCGACCGGTTGCTGATCTTGGAAGACACCGATGGCGATGGAAAAGCCGATGTGTGCAAACCGTTCTACGACAAGCTGATTTGTCCGACCGGTTTTGAGTTCTACCAAGACGGTGTGTTGGTGATCGACGAGCCACACATCCTGTTTTTGCGAGACACCGATGGCGATGACGTGGCCGATGAAGTCACACATGTGTTGGACGGGATCGGCACCGATGACACGCACCACGCGATGGGAGCTTGGGAATATTCCAACGGCGGTCGACTGCACATGCAGGAGGGCATCGCGATGTCGACGACCGTGGAAACCCCTTGGGGCCCCGTTCGAGAAGCGGGGGCTTCGGGCAGCTACGTGTGGGATTTGGACAGTCTGCGTTTGACGCACTTCCGAACTCCCGGGCAGTACAACCCGTGGTGTCTGGTCTTTGATCAATATGGCAACGGCATCATTGGGGACGGGACCAACGCCCAACACCACTGGACCAACGCCTTGTCAGGCGGCGAAGTCCCTTCGAGAAAAACGCTGGAGCCAATTTTTAACAACCATGGGATTCGCCCCGCCGCTGGAAATGAAATCCTGCATTCGCGTCAGTTCCCCGAGGAGTTTCGCAATCGGTTGGTCTATGCGTGCGTGATCAACATGCACGGGATGCCCTCGTTCGAACTTCGCGACCAAGAAGACGAGGCGGGTTTGACCGGCGAACGATCCGATGACTTGCTGGTCAGCACGGACATGTTCTTCCGTCCCGTTGATCCCAAGATTGGTCCCGATGGAGCGTTGTGGTTTGGCGATTGGTGCAACGCTCTGATCGGACACATGCAGTACTCCCAGCGCGACCCGAACCGCGACCATGAACACGGCCGCATCTATCGGCTGCGTCACAAGGAACGGCCGTTGTTGGATGTGGTGACGCAGGCGGATTTGCCGACCATCGAGGTCATGGATCAATTGCTGGCGTACGAAACTCGCACTCGATACCGCGCCCGTCGTGCTCTGCGTGGTCGTCCGGTGGAGGAAGTGGTTGCGGCAACCAAGCAATGGTTGCAAGACAACCCAACCCCCGAAGCCGCTCTCGAAATCCTCTGGGTTCAAGAGTCGTTCCACCACGTGGACTTGGATCTTGCAAAGCGAGTTCTTGCGGAAGGCAATTTCCAGCAGCGTGCCGCTGCGACTCATGTGGTTGGCAACGAATGGCGTTTCTTGTCCGGAAACGAACAAGCCAACTCCGGCGATCAGATTGAATTGTCGGTGGACTTGCCCTTCGTTCAGTTCTTGCTGGAAGCCGGCCGAGACAAGCATGCACGCGTCCGACTGGAATCGTTGCGAGCCGCCAGTCTGATGGATCATCCCGTTGGCGTTCGAGTGGCCCTGGCCGGTGTGGATCGGCCCGCTGACAAATGGATTCAGTATGTTTTGGAACACACCATGTCAGCGCTTTCGACGCACTGGGACGGGGAGTCGACGGAGATCCAAGAGCTGATCGCTTCCTTGCCACCCAAGGCGGCGGAGTACCTGAAGGAATACAAGATCGCGACCGGTCCCGGCGCGGAGGTGTATCGGCCTTTGAAGGTGTTGGCGGATGTGGATGCCAAGCCAGAAGACCAAACGGTTGCACTGCAAAAGGTGGTTGCTGCGTCTCGCGGGAACGCTCAAACCGGTGCCAAGGTGTTTGAACGTGTTTGTTCCGCGTGTCACTTGCACGGGAAAATTGGCAAGGAGTTTGGTCCGGAGTTGACCACGATCGGCGAACGGATGACGAAGGAACACATCATCCGATCGATCGTTTGGCCCAACGAGGAAATCGCCAAGGGTTACGAGACCGTCATGATTTTGACGTACGACGGGGAGGCCATTGGCGGGTTCATCTTGAAGGAAGACGACGAAACGATCTCGCTCGGAATCGCCGATGGCAAGATCAAAGTCATCGACAAGGAAGAGATCGAGATACGCAAACCGATGAAGGCCAGCAGCATGCCCGAAGGTTTGACCGAAACGGTTGCACCGGGTGAGTTCCTGGATCTGTTGGCGTTCTTGGGTGGCAACTGGATCGCGACCAATCCCAACACGGATTACCCGCTTCGCAAGGACGGCGATCTGATCGAGGTGACACGTGATTCAATGATCAGTGTGCCCGGCGATTGGCCTGCCGTATGGAACCGCGAAGCCCAGCATCTGTTCAGCGGGGAAGGCGTTCGCCAAGATCGCTTTGCGGTGCACTCGAAACAACCCGCAACGGATCCAGCCGTGATTCTGCGGTTGGCAAAGCCAGCGGAATTGGTTCGCGGCACCATCACGAACCGTCGCGACGAGGAGTTCCACGACCGAGCGGAAGGCTTGGCCATGTGGACGTCGAACGACGGCAAAGAATGGACCCGAGTTTGGAAGAGCGAGTCGCCGCAGGCTGAGTGGGAGGTGGAGCTTCCCGAAGGAACGGTGGCCAGCTACATCAAAATCGGATTGGAAGGAACAGGGATCTTCCACATCGATCGAGCGGTCTTCTTTGGACGCCCCGTGAAGGGTGAGTAGCCCACCCGCCAACGTCGCAGCATCGCGGTGAGGAAACGAAATCAGGCCCGGTTGAAATCAGCAACTGGTTTTCAGACGGGCCTGGTTGCTATGAAGCAGTTCGGCAGGAGTCTTTCGGCATTTGAACTGTTTGGGCAAGCGCCACTATTCCGACGTACAACCGGGGCTAGCGCCCAAACGGCTCACATGGTTGTGCCTGATCATTCCTGCCGACCTGGATCGGGGCGGGTCAGTCCTCTTTGGGGACGCCAATCTCTCGGATCCGCAAGCCAAACTTGTCGCCAATTTTGACTGTCTCGCCGATGGCGATGGGGTGCCCACCCGCACGCAGTTCCAGCGGTCGGTCGCAGTGCACGTCGAAGGTCAGCATCGAGCCGGGGACCAGCGATAGAATCTTGCGAAGCGATTCCTTCTTCTCCGCCAGCGTGACGTTGACGGTGGTGCGGATCTTCAGAACCTTCTCCTGATACATCGAGGATGTCGGAGGCTTTGGTTCGCTCGGCTTGTCTTTGGTTGCGTTCTCGCTCATTCTTTCTTGATCCTGACACCTCGTTTATCGACCGGAAGCCACCATGAAATCAACTGTATTGTTCCTCTCCGGCGATTTGATTTTTGCCTCCCGTGTCCGCGCGGCCTGTGAAACGGCCGGGTTGACGTTTTCGCTGGCAGGACGATTGCCCGAAGAAGCCAACGAGGACGTGGGGTGGGTGATCGTCGACCTGTCGACTCGCAATGGAGTCGTCGCAGAATTGATGCCCACGGTTTCACGCGTGTGTCCCGAGGCTCGCGTGGTGGCCTATGGGCCGCACGTTCAAGTGGCTCGGTTGAAGGGGGCGCGAGAAGCGGGCGTGCCGACCGTGCTGACGCGGGGCCAATTCGACGCCGGGTTGTCGTCGATGTTCAGCCCCTGAGAGCACAGCAGACGATCCTAGCTGGCTGGCGGAGTCGTCGCACGCGGGTACACTGCGGGCCCGCCTGCCGGATCTGAAGTCGCCCTGATCAAGGCCGATTCGCGGGCATGGACGAGTCTGTTTCTCTCACCTTGGTTGAATTTGATGACGCACGATGTTTACGCCGTTGGCAACGCTCTCGTTGACATTCAGACGATGGTTGCCGATGACCTGCTGTCGGAACTGCAACTCGACAAAGGCATCATGACGCTGGTCGACGACCAGAAACAAGCGAGCGTGCTGAGCCGATTTGATCTTCCATCGTTGTCTCGTTGTGCGGGTGGTTCGGCCGCCAACACCATCGCCGCCGTCGCGGACTTTGGTGGCAAGGCCGCCTTTGTCGGGAAGATCGGCGACGACGAAACCGGGCAGTTCTTTCTAAAAGACTTGCGAGCCCTTGGTGTCACCATCGACGTGGATCCTCAGCCCGAGGCACCGACCGGAACCTGTGCCGTGCTGATCACGGAAGACGCTCAGCGAACCATGCTGACGAACTTGGCCGCTTCCACCGCCCTGTCCGAAGCGGACATCGACGAAGACGTGATCGCAGCGAGCAAATACATTTACATCGAAGGCTACTTGTTCACCGGCGAGCAAACCAAAGCGGCCGCTTACAAAGCGATCGAATTCGCGAAAAAGAAAAATGTCAAAGTCGCGTTCACTGCGTCGGATCCATTCCTCGTCAACATGATGAAGGACGAGATGTGGGACCTGATCCGCGGTCCAGTCGATTTGTTTTTCTGCAACGAAGAAGAAGCCAAGAGCCTCACCGGATTGGCTGATCCGATTGCATGTGCGAACAAGATTCACGAGTCGGCCGAGAACGTCGCGATGACTTTGGGGCCCAACGGTTCGATCTTGATGCACGGTGGCGAAGCGATTCCTGTCGAAGGTGTGAAGGTCAAGGCGATCGACACGACCGGTGCGGGCGACATGTACGCTGGCGGCATTTTGTACGGCATCACCAATGGGTTGGATTGGCGTCAGTCCGGGCACTTGGCCTCGCACGCCGCCGCTCGTGTGGTCGCCCAAATGGGAGCTCGCTTGGCCACTCCATTCACAGCAGACGAAGTCAAGCAGTTGACTGATTTGAGCGTCTGAGCGGAATCATAATGGCCGTGGTGGACGAGGCAACGAGTCCCTGATAATCAGCGTAGAGACGAGGCAACGAGTCCCTAGCAATCAGCGTGGTGGACGAGGCAACGAATCCTTGAGTGGGACTCGTCGCCTCGTCCACCACCAAAATTCAGGACCGATTGGTCACCTGATGCTTCGCTGAGTCGGATGGGCGTTTGCTACTGAATTTTTTTCACGGCAGCGATCACGTCGGCGGGTTCGGCCCGTTTCTTGTAGTCGGCGTCCACGAATGCGTAGCTGATCTTGCCATTGGTATCGATCACGTAGGTCGCCGCCAGCGGCAGTTCCATCGCTTCGTTGTCGTTTCGTTCGGCGAGCTGAAACTTGTCGCGGTAGACGGGGAGAATCGACTCGGGCAAGTCGAACATGATGCCGTACTTCCGCGCGACTTCGCTTTTCTGGTCATACAAAACGAGCATTTCCAAGTCGTTGGACTCGGCCGTTTCTTTGGCTTTCTCGGGGATCTCGGGAGTCAGCACGATCAGCTTTGCACCGGCACCTTCGATGGCCGAGAGTTGTTCCTGCATGGCTCGCAATTGAAGGTTGCAGTACGGGCACCATCCGCCGCGGTACCACATCAAGATGACCGGGGTTTCGGACCACACGTCGCTGAGCGTGACTTGATTTTCGTCCCAGCCAGACAGGGTCGCGTCGATGGCGTCGTCGCCGACTTGCTTGGCGGATTCCTCGATGCCGGTCGCACGGACTTGGCCCACCGCATTTTGAAACGTCTTCAGGACTTGAGCTGGGTATCGCTTCGTCGAATTGACCTCCATTTCCTTCAGTTGGGAGGAAAGGTTGGTTCCCGCGGGTTCGTCTGCACGGGCTTGAGTGGACAGGACCATGGCCGGCAGAAATGCGGCACAAAAGAAGAGACGGAATCGCATGAGTTCACAACGTTGGATTCAGAAGGAAGAGAAGAACGGCAACAGCTTGGCAATGTCTGCTGCCGAGTGGGATCCGCCAAATCCAAGCTGGATGAGCGGCCCCCAAACGTCGCGAATCCTTGGCCGGATGGGCGAGCTACCGCTCCACCAACTCGATTTTGGCGAACGCCAGACGGAAGGTTTCTTCGGTTTCTTCGAATTGAATTTTGGCGGTTCGTTTGGGGCCTTTGCCTGTCAACGCGATGATCGTTCCCTCGCCATATTCATCGTGGCGAACCGTGCTGCCTTCGCGGTACGCACCCAGGGGTGTCGCCCCGGATTGCAGCAGATCGCTGGCCGTTTTCAGCTCGGCTTGGATTGAAACCTTGGGCTTCTTTTTCTTCGGCGGCGGAACGTCGTCGTGATACACGTCCGGGATCGCGGATTGGTCCGTCATCGGGATGATGCGAGGTCCGTCGGCGACTTCTGTTTGTCCGGCGGGGCCGGTGTCGGTGACCGCAGCGGGTTCTTGAACCAGGTCCCACGAGTCCGGGTATTCATCGTCGTAGGCGTCGTCAAAGAAGTTCCGGCTGCCTTTGACTTCGACCACCTGCATTTCATCGCGAGGCAATTCGCCCAAGAACATGCTGGGGATCGCCGGTTGGTTTTCGCCACGGAAACTTCGCAGTTTTGCATAGCTGATCTGCAGCCACTGCTCGGCTCGCGTGACACCCACAAACAACAGTCGACGTTCCTCTTCGAGTTGGGTCTCGTCTTCTTTGCTGCGGCGATGAGGCAGCAGGTTGTCCTCGACTGCGATGATGAACACGCGAGGAAATTCCAGGCCTTTGGCGGCATGCATGGTCATCAGGGTCACGCGGTTGTTGGAATCTTCAAACGCGTCGGTGTCCGAGACCAGTGCGACTTGTTCCAAGAACGCTTCCAGCGACCCGTCTTCCGGGTGCATCTGATCAAATTCAACGGCGGCGGAGATGAATTCGTCGACGTTGGCGATCGGGTTGTTGTCTTGTTGTTCCGGCGTGGTCCGTTCCAGGTACGCCACGAATTTGATCTCTTCGATCAGGAAGCGGAGCATGTCCTCCAGCGTCGCGGTCGCTTTGACAGCCAGGCGGTCGTAAAGACGGACGAACGATGTCACCAGTGTCTTGGCACGCTTGGAAAGCGAGTCAATTTCGTCGACTCGCCGAGTCGCCTCCAGCATCGGGATGCGGTGATCGTCGGCAAAGCGTTGGATTCGTTCGAGCGTCTTGGCACCAATGCCTCGCGTCGGTGTGTTGATCACGCGATGCAGAGCCACATCGTGGCGTGGGTTGTTGATCAGGTGCAGATAGGCCAGCAGATCCTTGATCTCTTTGCGTTGATAGAACTCCAGCCCGTTGACGATCTGATACGGGATGCCGCGATTTCGCAGGGCGTGTTCGATGGATCGCGTCAGTGCGTTCATGCGGCACATGATCGCGAAATCTCGCGGTTCGGCATTGCCCGCTATCATTTGGTTGTCGATCTCATCGGCGATCCCGTCCGCTTCTTTGTAGCCGCTCTCGTACTGACGCAGCGTGACCGCTTCACCGGTCGGGTTGTCGGTGAACAGTTTCTTCTGTTTGCGACGGCGGTTGTGCCGAATCAGTTGATCGGCGACACGCAGAATCTCTGGCGTGCTGCGGTAGTTTTGTTCCAGCCGAACCGTTTTGACGCTCGGGTAATCCTTTTCAAAATCCAGGATGTTGTTGAGGTCGGCGCCACGCCATCCGTAGACCGATTGATCGGGGTCGCCCGTCACGGCGAGGTTGGGATGGTCGACCGAGAGTGCACGCACGATCGCGTACTGAGCCAAGTTCGTGTCTTGGTACTCGTCGACCATGATGTACTTGAGCTTTTCATCCAGGTTCGATCGGACCTCGGGGTTTTCCCGCAGCAAGCGAGCGAAGTGGAACAGCAAGTCATCGAAGTCGACCGCGTTGGCGGTCAGCAATTGTTGTTGATAAACCGGGTAGACCTTCGCTGCGACGGTGTCGCCGGCGCGGCCGGTTTGTTGGGCCATGATCTCGGGAGTGATCAGGCGGTTCTTGGCGTTGGAGATGGCCGAGGTGATTTGCTCGGGCGAGGTGTGGCTGGTTGACACACCGGCGGCCGCGATCGCCCGCTTCATCGCAGATTTGGAATCGGACGAATCGTAGATCGAGTAGTTCTCGGCCAACCCGACCATCGGTGCGTAACGCCGAAGCTGTTGCGCGCAGAACCGGTGGAACGTGCCCATCCAGACTGGTTGGTTGGGGGCGAGCAGATCGACTCGCGACCGCATTTCGTCCGCGGCTTTGTTGGTGAACGTGAGCGCCGCGATTTGCCACGGTCGGATTCCGCTTTGCAACATGTGCGCGATGCGGTGGGTGACGACGCGAGTTTTACCGCTGCCGGGACCGGCAATGATGAGCAGAGGTCCGTCGATGTGCTGGACCGCTTCGGCTTGCGCGACGGTCAAATCTTTTGTGATGGCATCCATGACGCAAGATTAGCGTTCCCAGGGAAACTGGGCAACGCAAACAGGGGACCGACCCGATGGTCGATCCCCTGTGCGAGATTCTCTCGATGATGGATCGTCGGCGGTTGCCCGCCAAACCGATCACCACATGTATTCAAGACCGGCTGCGAAACCGTTCAGAGTCAGCGACGTTTCCGATGTGCTCGGTGCCGAGACACCGGCCCCGTTCGTTGCGAAATCGTCGATGAAGCTGTTGTCCAGTGGAGCCGCGTACACATCGTCGATGGTCAACAAGTGGTACGAGCCACGCAGCGACAACGAGTGCGAGAATCGGTAGATCCCTGTGGCTTGGAAATCCAAGATGAAGGCACCGTCCTGGCCGCCAGTTGAAAACGTGTTCAAGCCACCAGGTGTCGTTCCGATCGACGCTGTTTGGCCGAAGTCGTTTTGAACCCAAGCACCTTTGACTTCCGCACCGAGCTGGATTCCAGGGCGAGCGTTCCACCAGAGGTCGACACCGGCCTGAGGACCAAAGTAGCGGTTCTCGAGGTCGAAGCTTTGCTGGAAGTCAGCAATGGTGCTGGACGTTTGCGAGCCATTGAAAGCATATTGGTTGTCGAACACCACGTGCCGGAGGCCGAGCAGCCAAGAGCCTTGGAATCGTCCGTACGGGCCGACTGTGCGACGACGATAGTTGATTTCGTAGCTGTCGAATTCTGCTTGGTAGCTGATCGATTGGAAGTTCGACAGGTTGGCGTATCCACCGACAGGCGTGGTGCCAAAACCTGAATAAATCGAAGTCAGGTTTCCGCCGGGGTCAGAGGCCGAGGCGGCACCACCCCATTCTTGACCGCCCATGAAGGTGAACTCGACGTTCGAGCCAGCACCAAAAATCAGAGCGAACGAGATGCGAGCACCGGCTTCCAGGTCATCGTCACCCAGATCGCTTTGCGTCAGAACCGGGTTGTCGGCAACGTTGGGCGTGCCGGTGGTTCCTGCATTGGTCAGCACTTGGCCGTCAGCGAAGCCATCGAGTTCCTGTGTCAGGAACAATCCTTCCACCGAAACGTCATACCAGCGTTGAGCTGATTTGCCAGCTTCCGAGTAAGGTCGCATGGCTTCTGCCAGACCAGCCAAACCGCCGCCGATGTGTGCTGCCAAGATGCCGAAGTCAGTGCTGCCGGGGCCGCACTCGTTGAGGCTGCCGAGCAGGCCGCCTTGGCCAAGCGATCCGTTGGTCAGGCAAGAGCCCAATCCGCCGCAGGCACCGCATCCGCCACCGCCGCAGGATCCGCAGCAATCGCCCATCACGGCGGGCAACAGACCTTGGAAGTTGCTGCCACATTGACCACTGGTGCAACCCGAATCGCCGCAACCGCAGGCCATCGTGTCACAGCCGGCTGCGTACCCGCCGCCGAGGAAGCCACCGCCTTGGTAACCGACGGGCATCACACCAGCAGGTGCGTAGCCAGCCTGTGGGTAACCCGCGGGAGCGTAACCAGCCGAACCAAATCCGCCTGGCATCATCAGCGGAGCCGATGGCAAGGTGGTGGCAATTGATTGAGCACCCGGCATGGAGCCCGGTGGCATCGACATGGCTGGCATGCCGTCGACCATCCCTGCTGGCTGAACGCCGGGCGGTAGCATGAAGCCACTCGCCTCGTAGTCCATTGCATCACCCGCAGTGGGTGGAGCTGCAGCGACTGGCGTGGCAACTGCGGCGGCGATCAAGCCTCCACAGACTAAGTCACGAAGCTTGCGAAGTTTCACCGTCACGCTTTCGTTGAATGATTTCGTCATCCCATTGTCCTCAAGGGTCACACGCAGTCCGGTTCTTTGGTTGGGTCCGGGTTTGATTTGGGGATCGGGGGTCTGGGCCATCATGGGTTGCTCGTTTCGTTGCCTGACAATTCTTCGCATTGCAATCGTCTCCGCGGTCACAAAGACCCCAAAATCCCCCCGGGGGCCCCGCTCACGCGAGGACACCCAGCCATAAATGTCCTGTGGCTGTTGGGTCGCTGAGATGCTCCAAAGGATTTCGCACCCGGCGACCCCGCCGTTGTGGACCGTTCCGCCGTGAACCGAGCCTGAACGCGTTTCCGGGGAAGCTTGCCGCCAAATTGGGGGCAACACCGCGAAAAGGGAGTTCAACCTCGAACGAACAAACCGTTCCAGGCGGAGTTATCGGCACAACTTCCAGCAAACATTCGGTAATTCCGGAACAATCGGACCAACCCGAGTGACCCGCGCAACGATTTCAAACGGTCTGGAACACGAATTGCCCCTAGGGAGACATGGATTCGCTCCCTGCCAACGAGGCAGGATGTGAATTCAACGCGAAGATGACTTTGACATTTTCTGCGAAACCGCGATAATACGCATGTCGTCGAGGTTTCCATTGATTGCCTGTAAGGGCTGTTGAAGACACTTTGCGGATCCTTCCTGTCAACGCTCGTCTCTGTGAATGTGCGTTCGTTTTGGCGGTTCATCCCCTGACGAGACGCATTTGCAAGTAGACTGAGTGCTACTCATAACTCCTTTGTGATCGATCCCCTATGAACTTTTCAACTTCCGCAGCGGTCGCTGATTCGAAAGTGGATTCGGGAAGCGTCTTCACCAGCGAACCCGTGGCTGAACAAACCGACGAGCAATTGGTCGCGAAATATCGCACCAGCGGCCGTCGCGATATCTACGAAACCTTGATGCGGCGTTATGAACGCGAAATTTACGCGTATTTGCGTCGTTACATCGGCAACGCTGAAATGGCGGAAGACGCTTTTCAAGGCACCTTTTTGCAGGTTCACTTGAAGTGCAACCAGTTCGACCTGACCCGTCGTTTCCGACCTTGGCTGTACGCCATCGCGACCAACCAAGCGATTGATGTCCAGCGTCGCAACAAGCGTCACCGAATGGTCAGCTTGGATCGTCCTGCCAGCGGTCAAGACGACGACCGTGGCGGCAGTTGGTCTGAAAAGCTGGAAGGTGCCATCACCGATCCATTGGCCGCAGCGTCCAAAGAAGAAAATGGTCGCTGGGTGCATGACGCAGTCGAATCACTCGGCGAACCCATGCAGCAAGTCGTTGAATTGGTGTACTACCAGGGCCTGAAGTACCGCGAAGCAGCGGAAATTCTGGGGATCCCAGTTGGCACCGTGAAAAGTCGTTTGCACGCCGCCGTCAATCGTTTGAGCGGCTTGTGGGACGATAGTCACGACGGCGAGCAGGATGCCAACGAACCATCAGGGATCTGACCGCCAGGAATCGGATTTGGCAGCCTGTTGGCTGGCAGGAAGGACAAGAGCGGCGCTTCGGTGCCGCTTTTTTTTTGTTCCGATCGTTTTCTGGCCCTCGTTTTCTGGCCCGTTCGTTCGTGCCTGAGCGAACCAGGGGAGCGACCCGTTCGTCTGACGGAGTGCAGCGGACATCCCGCGAATCGCGGCTTGGAAGCCGCTGCAGGCCTGACCGACAGGCTCCACGGCCGCTCTTCGAACACTCGCCCTTGTTCGGGCGTAACACTCTTTGTCGGGACCTTTTTTGTGCTCGTTTTCCGCTTACGCAACGTCCTTTGTGATGCAAGAAGATCTTCTCGGATATCTGCTTGGGGCGCTGGAGCTGGACGAAATGCAGCGGGTCGAAAAGCTGCTGCGGGAAAGCCCCGAGGCCAGAGAAATGCTGGCCGAGTTGGAACGCAAACTGGGGCCGCTTCACGACGATTGTGAGATCGTTGAGCCACCGCCCACGGACTTGGTTGCGCGAACGCTCGATGCTTTGCCGCCCCTCCCGCCGATGCCCGGCATGGAATCGGGCCCTGCTGACGTGTCCGCAGGTTCTGAAGTGTCCGCCCCGCAGATACCAAAATTGTCGCCGGTTTTAGAGGGCTCGGACGCGATCGCGTGGACGTGGCGTGATTGGGTGGGTTCGTTCACGGCAGCCTGCATCTTGTTGGCGATCGCGCTGCCATCGATGGTGGAGGGTCGCTTCATGGCTCGCAAGCAAGCGTGCCAGGATAATTTGCGGCACCTGGGCATGGCGATGACCCAGTACGTCAACCGCAACGCCGAAGCACGTTTGCCATCGGTTGATTCCGATGGTTACCAGGCCTTCGCTGGGGTCTACGCCCCGCGACTTCACGCGGCTGGATTGATGATGGATCCGCGGTCGACTCATTGCCCCTCCATTCGATCCTCTGACTTCTGGATCGCGGGTGGGTTGCGATCTACCGAGGAGGAGTTTGTTTCGCAGGAAGTGGGGGAAGAGCCCACTCTGGTAACGCTTCGGATGCTGGACGATGCGGCTCGTGAACTGAGCCGTTTCGCGGAGTCAGGTGCGACGACGTTCGAAGAACAAGTCGCGTGGCAACGTGCGATCGCTCGTTTGCAATGGTTGCAGCAGACCGCCGGTGGCCACTATGCCTACACGCTGGGGGTTCGTGACGGTGAGGAGTTTGCTTCGCCGCGATTCCAAGGACGGTCCTCGTTCGCCGTGATGAGCGATGCCGCGGTGATGAAGGTTGTCGATCGTGTGGTGGATGACGAAGGCTGGCCCCGGTTGGCTGCCACATCACAGGATGGGGTGATCAGCCATGGCGGGCGTGGCATCAATGTCTTGTACGAAGACGGCCGGGTTCGCTTTGTCCCGCGAGAATCACTGAGCCAGTTGGTCGACCATCCGCTCGTCAATCATGACGGTCGTCCGGAAGCGGGCGTGAACATCGACGATGCCTCGCTCGCCCCCAGTTGGCAGGCTCCCTTCTTTCATACCCGACAACGCTGAACGGTTGACCGTGGCTAAGTCGACTCGTTGGCCAATTCTGCTTGCCGGAGCGCTTCCACCAATTCGGAGATCTGTTCCAGGTTCAGCTCTTCTGCACGGGCGGTTTCGCCATGCTTCAGGCGACCAAGGATCTCGTCGATGGCAGGTTTTTCGAGGCGTCCTTTCATGGCGCTGATCACAACGCTTCGCAAAAATTTGCGACGGTGAAAAAACAACGCTCGAACGGTTTGGTGAAAGTACTTCAGATCCGGAATGGCGTTGCGGCGCTCGTGATCCACGTCGAGTCGCACGATCGCTGAGTCCACTTTGGGACGCGGCCAAAAAACGGTGGGTGGAAGGATGCGAACGATCTCAGCGCGGCATGTGGCTTGAATCCAAATGCTGAGCGCGCCGTAGTCCTTGGACCCTGGACCAGCGACCATCCGTTCGCCCAGCTCCTTTTGGATTGTGACGACGATCCGATCTGGTGGTGGATCTTGGTGCAGCAGATTGCTGACGATCGGCGTCGCGACGTTGTAAGGCAAGTTCGCAACCAACATGAACTTGCTGTCTTCGGGCAAACGTGACTTGGCTTCGCGAATCGATTCCATGATGTCATCACGGAACGTGCTTTTGTTCTTGAGCGCGTCGCCTTGGATCATCTTCACGTGCGGGAACGGCGCCAGTTCTTCGGACGCCAGTTGGAAAAGGTTTTGGTCGATTTCGACGGTCAAGATCGCGCCGGCCTGAGTCGCCATGATCGATGTCAGCGACCCGACTCCCGTGCCAATTTCCAGCACAATGTCGTGAGGGCCGATCTTGGCCGATCGAGCGATCAGCTCGACCAAGTTCAAGTCGATCAAAAAGTTCTGGCCGTACTTCGACACCGGGCGCAAACCGGCGGCGGTCAGACGCTTGGACAGATACGTCGCGGTTTGGCGTGAACCGCGAGACGCATTGCCCGAGCGAGCCGGAGGTTGGGGCGGTGCGCTGGGAGGATTGGGATCGAATTCGTCGCTCATGATTGTGGACTCCATGGTGTATTGGGGGGGGACGCGACGGTGTCGGCGCTGGGTTGGTCGTTGGCATTTCCGAACTGCAATGTTCGTTGCACGTACTTGGCCAACAAGTCGGTTTCCAGATTGATTCGGTCCCCGACTTGGCGACCTCCCAAGGTGGTCACATCCAACGTGTGAGGGATCAGGGCGACCGTGAAGTGGTCTTCTCCCACATCGACGACTGTCAAACTGATCCCGTCGATCGCGATGCTGCCTTTCGAAACAATCTGTTGCGAGTAAGGAGGTGGGACGGAGAACTTCAGATTGGCCCACGGTGGGTCGTCGACTCGTTCGATCAATTGGCCGACGCAGTCGATGTGGCCGGTGACGTAGTGGCCGCCCATGCGATCACCCACGGCCAGCGACCGTTCCAGGTTGACTGTGGACCCGGCCGTTAGCTCGCCCAGGTTGGTTCGATGAAGGGTTTCTTCACCGGCTTCGAAAGCCAAGTCGTTGCCGTCGATCTCGATGACGGTCAGGCAGCAGCCGTTGATCGCGATGCTGTCGCCCAGCTTCACATCCTGAGCCGGATCTTCGTCCCGGAAGGAGGGGGCGGCGATCACCAGGCGTCTGCCGGGTGGTTGTTCCACGACGGCAGAAAGTTGACCCACGGATTCGACAAGACCGGTGAACATGAGAGCGAAATGACGTGCAGGAGGCAGATGGCGGAAAAAACGACTCGAAACCTGGCCGCAACCCAGGAAATCGGTGCCGGGTGGTCAGTTTCCAGGGCATTGGACAGAATACCGCCCGATCGGACAACGTCCGCGTTTTTCAATTCAAATTTTGCGGCCCTCTTCTGAGCCGAATTTCGTTCCCCCTCAATCCCATGGTGAACTCATGACACTGATCGAATCGATTCACGCTCGGCAAATCTTGGACAGCCGCGGCAACCCAACCGTCGAATGCGAAGTCACGCTGATGGACGGTGCCGCCGGTCGCGCCGCCGTGCCCAGCGGAGCCAGCACCGGGATGCACGAAGCCTGGGAACTGCGAGACGGCGACAAGTCCGTCTTCATGGGCAAAGGCGTCACGACCGCTGTCAAAAACGTCAACACGAAAATCGCCGATGCCTTGGAAGGCATGGACGCAACCGACCAAGCTGCGGTTGACCAAGCGATGATCGAATTGGACGGCACGCCCAACAAAAAAGAACTCGGTGCCAACGCCATTCTCGGCGTTTCGCTGGCCGTCGCTCACGCTGCTGCGGCTTCGACCAACCAGCCTTTGTTCCGCTACCTCGGTGGTGCCGGTGCTCGCATGTTGCCCGCCCCCATGATGAACATCATCAACGGTGGTGAGCACGCCGACAACGGCGTCGACATCCAAGAGTTCATGGTGATGCCATTGGGCTTCGAACGCTTCAGCGATGCACTGCGTTGCGGAACCGAAATCTTCCACAACCTGAAAAAGGTTTTGTCGGACAAGGGTTACAGCACCGCGGTTGGCGACGAAGGTGGTTTTGCACCTGACCTGAAGAGCAACCAAGAGGCTCTCGATGTGATCATGACCGCGATCGACAAAGCGGGCTACAAAGCCGGCGAACAAGTTTGGATCGCCTTGGATTCGGCATCGACCGAGTTCTACGACAAGGCGTCTGGCAAGTACTCGCTGGACAGCAACCAAATGTCGGGCGATGAAATGGTCGACTTCTTGGCCGGTTGGTGCGAGAAGTATCCTATCTGCAGCATCGAAGACGGATGCGACGAAGACGATTGGGAAACCTGGAAGAAACTGACGACCAAGATCGGTGACAAGGTCCAATTGGTCGGCGATGACTTGTTCGTCACCAACGTGGAGCGTCTGCAACGCGGCATCGACGAAGGGATCGCCAACAGCATCCTGATCAAGGTCAACCAAATCGGAACGATGACCGAAACGATCGACGCGATCCAACTCGCTCATCGCAACGGTTACACCTCGATCAGCAGCCACCGCAGCGGCGAAACCGAAGACTCCACCATCGCTGACTTGGCCGTTGCCATGTCGACGGGCCAAATCAAAACCGGATCGGCCAGTCGCAGTGACCGGATGGCCAAGTACAACCAATTGCTCCGCATCGAAGAATTGCTGGGTGACGCGGCTCAGTACGGCGGCCCTTTGTTCGCCAAGCGAATCACCGGCTGATCGCCGAATTCACGATGGACTGATTCAGCGAGCGGAGCCCCAGTGGCTCCGCTTTTTTTGTGGGTGCATCCGAAACTGGCCAGTTTCGTGTTGGGTGACCGTAGTGGTCTGTCAGGACTTGTTTTTAGGGTAGTGGACGAGGCCACGAGTCCTGAACTGGCGTGAAATCCAAGGACTCGTGGCCTCGTCCACTACGATCAACCCTAACTTTTAGCTGTGACAGACCAGTAGGCTGGGATTCGAAGTCCGGCGAAACCAACGGCTTTGGTCGTTTGCTTCTCTACTCCCCTTCGCCGATTCCCGCCAATCCGATCGCTTCGTCGACGATCAGTGTCGGGATACCGCCGCGGATTGGGTACAGCCGATCGGATTGAGAATTGATCAACCCGCCTTCAATGGGATCCGTCACGCGTTCGTCCAATTGATCACGCGCGGCGCCTTCGGCAATCGCTTGATTGACCCTCTGGATGAGGGGCTCGTCGGCCAAGAGGAGCTGACCGCCGTCTGCTGGACAGCGCAGAATAGGCAAGATATCCGGTGTGATCATGGAGGCTTCTCAGGGATTCAAAAGTTTGACTTCAACGGCGGTGAGCGTCCCACCGAATTCTAACCACGGCAAACTACTTTTCTTGGGGCGGCCTTGCCATGCCCGATCCCACCTGCAGACGAAGGATTGTCATGCGGAAATCCAATCGGACGAACCAGATCATTGTTGGCGTGTTGGTTGCGGGGGCATCGCTGTCCCTGGCGACAGAGGTCTCCGCTCAGGACGGCGGCGAATTGCACGCTGACCCAGCGACCGGGATTGTGTACCGGAAGCAAATTCGGCAGGTCCAGCGGCCTGTCAGCGAAGTTCAGATGAAGACTCGCCAGCAAACGGTGTACACGCCCAAAGCTGTCACCGAGACCAAACCGGTCGCTCGCACCTCTTATGTGCCCGTGACCACGATGATGTTGCGTCCGCATTTGGAAGGCCGTTGGAACCCGTTTCGCCAGCCCACCGTGGCCTACCGGCACGTGCCAGAAACCCGCTGGGAAGCTCGTTCGGAAGTCTTCCACCAGACGGAAACTCGGGTGAAGTGGGAACCGGAGACCAAGCTGGTTCAAATTCCGGAGCGAACGCTGCGGATGCAGAACGATCAAGTCGTCCAGTACGAGCCCGTCGGTCAGTTGGCAACGCAAGCCCAGTCGTTGGCGGCCAACTCCAACATCCGTCCTGAGATCGCATCGCGTCTGCGTCCGATCGACGCCAACGCACCGATCCAGCCGATCACGACCGGGGCCGATCAAGCCGCCACCGCTTCGCTGGCAACCCGAGAGCGACCACGCTCTTCTCTGCAATCAGGCATGCGAGCCACCGAACTCGCTCCCGCCAACCCAACGATCTACGGCCCACCCACCGCCGTCGCCGGCCTCCCCGTCATCAGCCTCTGGCGGTGATGTGAGTCTGTGAACTGATGCCTACTAAGCAGGTTGGCAGGAATGATCAGGCGTAACCATGTGAGCCGTTTGGGCGTTCGCCTGGACTGCGAAACGTTTGCGAACGACGCTCTGATAGCGAATGCCATTTTTCTTCCGGCTTTTGTCCGTCGTCATCCCGGTAGAGATATCAGAGGGTAGCCGGGGGTTGCTGTGTGGCGACGTGGGGTTTCCATGTCCGTCGGTGGCGCTATCGCTTACCGACGGCTACCCTCTGACATCCCTACCGGGATGAAAACTTGCGCAATCACAGTGCGTCAGAACACCAAACCTTTTGCTGACCAGCGTTCGCCTGGGTTGCACGTAGGAGCAACGACGCTTCCCGAAACAGTTCCAATGCCGAAAGACTCCTGCCGACCTGCTTAGAGATTTATCAAAATGGCCGAGGGAAGCGTTTGGCTCGATCGTTCGAACGAATTTGGTGCACAGACAACGACTGAGACACTTGTAGTAAACTATCGCAAAGAGTGGTTGCGACTGATGGTCCGTCCGCGACGACGGACCAGTGTTATGAACGTGCTGCCAATCGCCAGTAACGCGAAACTCGATGGCTCGGGAACAGCTGAAGCGGTAGTCGTGAACTGTGCCGTGATATCGTCGAGTTGAAAAGATCTGGTCGTCGAATCAGTGATGGCAGTCAGAGTAAAACTTGGTAGCGGGGATCCCGGATCCAGTTGCGTCAAATCTAAAACGTCAGACGCGCCAAAACCTGTTTGATCGGGTACGACCAAGCCTCCAGGTGTAAAATTTGCCTCTTCGTATGTCGATGAGTCTGCATCCACACGAGTGTCTGTAAAGAAATTGAAATCAAGAAGGGTGAATCCATCGAAAATTGCGGTCCCACCGACTTCATCGCTAATCGACATTGCAAAAGTCAGAGCCTCGCCATCGCTGAGGGTAGTTCCATTGACGCCTAAACCATTGGAACTGTTCTGAACATATGAACCATTACCTGTGACAGTAATGGTTGCATCGAAAGATACGCCATCTGAGCCAAATAGCGTTCGAGAGTAAGTTAGCGAATTCACCGAAGTATCGTCTAAGTCGACGACTGTATCATCGAGCTCAAATAGGTCTGTTACTACACCGGCATTTCCCTTCTGCGTGAAAGTCGCGAAAACGGCCAGGATTGCTAAGAGAGGCAGGAATTGCATTGAGCTGCTCCGAGTGAAATGGCGCTCGAAGCCAGCCACTTTCCGAAGGTTTGTTGCCATCGCTCCGTAGGCATCCGGGGGAATGCCAAAAGAGGCGAATGCGGCCATCAAGAAAGTTCTCATTTTAAAGTGCCTCAGTCTGCAGGTTCAACAAGTAAATAGCTTCTTTGCGCACTGTCGGTTGCTTCTGCTCTGGTGGCGAAAAGCAAACAACCTTAGGGTCTCTAGCTTAACATGAAGCTAACACCATGACACGAACACACGCCTATCCTGTGGTGCAGTTCAACTCTTTGAGATGCCAGCCACTTTCCGAAAAGCTCTTGGTGCTCGTAAGGTGCCAGCCATTTTTTGAGTTGGATCGTTGTGAGAAGTTGGCTTGTTTGTGGACGGTTTCCCCTGTTTGGAGGGCCATTCACGGGCGAGAATGGCTGCTTGGAGGCTCCCTGCTCACGATTGTGGTTGAGTGAGCGCATCCGAGTCGAACAGTTGTCCCCAACTGTTCCGTCGCCTCCCGCACCACGGTGAAGGCCTGCGATTGTTTCGTCCTGCTCAACCAACGCAGGCAGCGGCTTGGACTTCAGCTTGCAAGGTGTCGCGTTCCAGTGCCCTGCGATTCAGCCTCCCTGCCCTTCGATGCTCCGGCGTTTCTCCGAGTAGCCGCAGCCAACTCAAAACCGTCGTTCTTGGACGGCTTCATGGCCCAGCGGCGAACGGCCGATCAGCAATGCGGCAACCGCCCCGGCGATGAACCCGCCCGCGTGAGCCCACCAAGCGACTCCTCCCGCTTCGCCCCCGGTGAGCGACCCCAGACTGTTGACGAGCTGGATCACAAACCAGATCCCGAGGAACACAGGACCGGGCAAGACAAACGTCGGGAACACAAACATCAACGGCAACACCGCCACCACGCGAGCATGCGGGTACAAAAACGCATAAGCTCCCATCACACCCGCGATCGCACCGCTGGCCCCCAGCGTCGGCACGGGACTGCCTGGGTCACTGAGCAAATGTGCTAGCCCGGCGAACACACCTGTCCCGAGATACAGCAGCACATACCCCAAGTGCCCCAAGCGGTCCTCGACATTGTCGCCAAAAATATACAAGAACCACATGTTGCCCAGGAAATGCATCCACCCACCATGCAGGAACATGCAGGTGATCAACGTCGCCCACACCGGCACCGCTGCCGGACCAATTTCCTGCCGCACCTCCATGACTTCGACACCGCGAGGCGTTTGAACCGCGACACGTTGCTGCATGACCGGCGTGGTGTCCGGATCCGTGATTCGCAAGGGGACCATCGAGAATCCGCTGATGATCGCTTCGCTTTGGTCCGACGACGCTTGCTGAGCCAAGAACGCAAACGCGCACAGGGCAATGACCAAGTAATTGACCACCGGCGTGGTCCGGCTGGGGATGTCATCGCGAATCGGAATCATAGGGGGTCACCGCAAAGGTGGTCTCGTGTGATGTTGGCGGATCTGATTGACCAAACGAAACGCCGGGGGATGTGATCGAACAAGGTTCACCAGTTTGCTGGTCGATGCCTTCCAATGTGGTGCCACCAAACTTGGCTGCCCGCCGGCATACCAAAGATCGTTGAGCACCAAGGTCAACACACCAGGTTTCGCGGCATTCTCGTCATTCAGTTTCATGGGTGAACCGCGATAGCGTGCTCGCAAGTCCAACTCCGCTTGGGAGAGTCCGACTTCATTCGGGGCGAGACCGGTTCCCAGAGGCGATTCTGATCGCAGCGTGATTGCCAGCAGAAACCGCATGCGTGCCAATGCCGTCGATCGATTGCGACCCTGTTGTCGCTGCTCGGTCGCCTCGGCCGTGATCGTGCCAATCTCGGGGACTCCCGAATCAAACGTCAGGAACGCTCCCGACGCAGTTCGATTTCGATGCTGTCCGCCTGGGCCGCTGCGAGATTGCGTTCGCAACTGGCAGCGTTTCTCGATCTCTTCGACCGGCCAGAGACATGGGTGCGTGCCCACGGACATCGGGAGCGGCATCCGCTGCTCGGGCGATGGCCACGAAGGCGCTGTCTCCGAAGGGGGCGTGGAAGGATCCGACACGGTTAGAACAAGCAATAGGAGGGGATCTGGACAGAGAGTTCAGATGCCCATCAACCGTTCGATCGAGTGCTTGGCATCTTTCCACAACGGTTTCGATGGCAATCGAAGCACCGCTTGGCAACTGGCTCCGTCCCAGCGTAGCAACCCGTCGAGTTCCCGATCAGTGGTCGCGGTTTGTCCTGCGAATGAAGGATCCTGCGGGCGAACCATGCTCTCAATCGAAAGATCACACACCGCCTCGTAGGCCAGTTCCTCCTCCGGTTTTGTCGCAGCGACTTGTTCGCCGACCAACTCCATGGGTGAGACACCGCGCACGTGGGTCCTGATCTTTCGGCCTGGCATCGAGGGCAGCGTCACACTCACCGGCACGCCCTCGGCGATCCGATTGCGGTCCGAGGCGTTGATGTTCACGACCACTTCCAACCGAGGATCGGACGCGATTCGGCACCAGGCAACGCGATCTTCTGTGGTCTCACCCACCGTTGGTCGCAGAGTGAACGGATCCTCCATTCGCCAATCGCGATGATTCTTCGGAGTCGTTGGTGCTGCCGATGCCGGCAGCACCAACCCCGCTTGTGGGCTGACCAAACGCAGAGAGTCGATTCGTTTTTGCAGAAGGGATTGATTCGAAGCCAACGAATCCGACGCAGCCTCCAACGCTTGCCAATCTCTTGCCGACGTGCCCGTCCGCAACGAAGCCAAGCGTGTCGCATGCACTCTTTCGCGAATGACGGATTGCTTGCCCCGATTTTCTTCGAACTTCATTTGCAATGTGGGATCAGCGATCTCGGCCAGTTTCTGACCTGCGATCACGCGGTCGCCCACGCGAACGTCGACGGCTTCGATGACGCCGCCTCGAGGCAAGTAAACCAATGCCGCATCCCGAACGCGAATGACTCCTGGGACGTGACGGTATCTAGGAACGGGAACGATCAGAATCAGGATGGCCGCGAGACAAACACAGGCTGCCAACCCAACGCGTCGTCCACCGGGGACTCCCATCCACGCACCGCTTCCTCGAATCATGCGAACAAGGTTTCGCATGCCGGTGAAGGCGAAACGCATCACGGCAAGAACGACAACAACCATGGCGATTCGCCACAATCCCCATCCAGCGGCCCACTGCAAAACAAACGTGGCAATCGCAATGCTGATGGAGATCCGGTACAGCTTGGAGGCCAAGTGGTAGACCGCCATCGACCAAACTCGTTTGCCAAAACGATGCCAACGGGAAAGTGGTGAAACGAGAAACAATCGCAGGCCGCGTCGTGCTTCCTCTCGCAAGTTCGCTGTGTCGAGCAGATCACTCAGAATGAAATACCCGTCGTACCGCATCAGTGGATTGGCGTTGAACAAAACGGTGCTGATTCCACAAACCAGGACCACATTCATCGCCGTCATTCGCACTTCATGCGACGGAGCCAACCACCAAACCCACAGCGCCCCCATGGCGATGATCCACTCCACCCAAATCCCTGCGGCCATCACCGCACCGCGTCTGGCGGCGTTGGGTTGTCGCCAAACGTCGGTGACGTCGACGTACGGGCACGGCATGAAGCACAACCACCAAATGCCAACCACACCGCAGCGAGATCCAAAGCGTCGGCAGAGGACCGCGTGCCCGAGTTCATGAGCGGTCTTGGTCAGTACAAACGTGGCCGCGATGGTCAGTGGTTGCAACGACAGGAGATAGCTTTGCAGGGAAGGCACTGAGCCGGCCCAGTGTTGCCAACGCACCATCCAGAACAGCAACGACACCAATCCGGCGACGCTGAACAGGACAACGGCCAACGGTGAGTAGACCAATCCGCTGAGGGGGACCAAACGACGAGCAACGGGATCGATCGACGCCAGCGGAATGCGAAAGGACAGCGGCGACGGAAGCCATCGCGATCGACTGTTGGGGGCGTCCACGCTGGTTCGCTTGAGCCATCCCGCCGCTTTGGCTTGCGGCCAAAACGTCGCATCCGGGGGCGCCGTAGCACCAGGGGCATCCGAGGCGGAGCCTTGAAGCGATTGCCAAATGCGTTTGGTCGTGCGAGCGAAGCGTCCGCCGATTTCATCGACAATCACCAGCCCGCGGCCATCTGGCAATGGCAACGCGTGCAAGTCCTGACGCAGGGCCGATGCTTCTCGGCGGGAGTTCACGGCAGGGCCCAAACCGCTCATCGCCGCAGATTTCCACGAAGGGAATCGGAGTCGTCGCGGTCCATTCGCCACGCCATTTCGTCTCGTGAACGATAGATGCGAAGCGTCACCTGGGCACCTGGCAACAATTGCCAATGCTGGTCGACGCTGTGCCCTGAACCAGGAACGATGGCGGTCCGCGGCGGCACCGAACCATCATGGGTTTGCCGGCGGTTCTGAACTTCGGCGTGCAAGCGGAAACGATTGCCGGGCAAGCGAGTTGGATCCACCGATGTGATTTTGCCCGCCAACATTTTCGCAGTCCCATCGGCTTCGTTTCCCCAATGGACGCTGACATCCAAACCAACGCAGGTCGCCGGTGACAGCTCATCAGCGTCCACGAGGGCGTGCAACGTCAACTGTCCTGCGGAAGCAACCGTGACCCAAGGTTGGCCTTTGGCGATCCATTCACCTGGTTCCCGGTGCACCGCCAGAACGACTCCTTCGATCGGGCTGACACAATCCAGTTGAGCCAACTCTTCATCGATCAAGGCCAAGTCCGCGGCAGCCAACTGCGTGTCGATGACGGCTTGGCGGATTTGTTTCTTCGTGCGTGCCACTTCCAAGCGGGCGCGTTCCACCGCCAACCGCATCCTCCGCAATTGATTCGAGGAAACCGCGCCGGTGAATTTTTGCTCAGTCGCGTTGCTGGCGTCGAGCTCGGCTTCGGCTTCGGCAAGCGATGTTTCCGCGAATTGCATTTCGAGATCGTCACTTGTGATCAGCTTGGCTGACTCGTGACGCAGCGATGCAGCTCGACGTCGGATGATCAGTGCCTGCGAGTCCAACCTTCCCAGCACGTCCTGGCGGCGGACGAATTGGTTGGGTCGCACGGCAGATTCCGCCACCGCACCGCTCTGCAACGCTGGCACGTCCACCTGTTGGCTGAAATCGACAACGACATCGCGAACTTCGACCACGTTGGTTCGCACGGGATCGCGATCGACCGGGTCAGCGGCATCGACGGAGGCGGTTGCCCAGCCAAAGGTGACGATCAAACACACCATTGATTTCATGTGATCTGGCATCAGAAATACCCTCCCCATTGGACTTGGCACCAATGCACCACGTCTTGGACCAAGAACCATCCCACCGGCGTGCGTCCGCAATGCAGCGTCACCCGGGCGGGCATTTCAGCGAGCGGCTGATCACCGAGTGTCGGTGATTGTTCCAGCCCCAATCGCATCACGACCGAGGGCGTTCCATCCGTCGGATCGGGCACGATCGGGCCAAACCGTTGGGCGGTCGCGGCAAGATTCATTTGACTGGACCAGGCCGTCCCCACTTCGGCGGTCAGCTGCTCCGATTGCCACGCGTTGTCGACGGTTTGCAGCCGAGTTTGAGGAATCCGAGCGTCGACGACCCACGGGGTGTCTTCGGCGATCACGTTCAAGACCGGATCGCCGCGGCGGAGGGGGCGATTGGCCAAACGTTCTTGAAGTCGCCAGGCGTCCACGCGTCCGTTGCGGAGAGCTCGGAGGACCAACCGTTCTTTTGATTCCTGAATGATTTCGAGCTGTCGTTCGACCGACGCGATTTCTTCTTCCACTTCTCGTCCGTCATGGACCGAGTCCGGACGAGAATGAACGGATGGACGCGACATCAGCGTCTGGTTGACTTGTTCCTGTTGCCGCATCAACACGGCTTGGCGACCCAGCAGACTGGTTTCCTGTTCTTGCAGGTCGGTGGACGTGAGTGTCGCCAACAAGTCCCCTCGCTGAACCCGTTGCCCGTGATCGACATGCAGTGTTTCCACCACTGCATCGCTGGCGGCGTGATAGGAGTCGAGTTCAACAGGCCGGATGACTCCCGTGACGGGCACCAAACTGGGCATCGGCAGGCAAACCAAGATGGCGATCGCAAGCGTTGCTGCCATCCAAGTCGCGGATTTGCGAAGTCGAGAATGCACCGCTCGCGTGCGTCGTGAAGTGGAACTCGGTTCGGACGCCGGGGCTGAGCCAAGGGAGCTGACCGCGTCCGGTTCCACGAACAATTTCGAAAACCATCGGCCACCGGGAAGCGATTCGATGCGACGGGCGGCGGTCCAGGCCGAGGCTCCACCGACGAGCAACCGATTCAGCGTGCCCCAGTAAATGTCTTCCGACAAATGTTCCGCTTCGTCCGACGTGAATCCCACGATCCGCCACTGCGAATCGGGGTGCGCGGCAACGACCCAAGAGGGTTCCTGGGATGATTGAATGGAGCTCGTGGTTTGGTCTTGGTTGAACGGAGTTGCGGAGGAAGCGTCTTCGTTGGGATTGCTTTCGTTCGATTTCGCTTGGCAACTGCCAAACCAAATTCCGTGTTGAGGTTGAAGGTCGATCGCCGTCGCGGCGCGGATTGCTTTGGCGGCGCCGCTGTGTTGATCGATGCGATGGACGTGACTGACCGCAACGATTCGTGGTTGAGACGAGTCGACTCGGCACAGGGCCACGCGTGGCAAACGCAACAACTCTGCTGCTGCATCCACCCAGGCGGCTTGGATCATTCCGGTCGACGTCATCCGGTGCAGACGTTCCACGACGCCATCGACCCGGTCGGTTGCATCAAGCAATTGGCTGAGTGTTTTCAGACGCAACACGCGTAGAAACTCGCCCGCGAGATCCGACATTTGGGCCAGAAACCGAAGGCTGCCGCGTTGACTGGCAGCGGTCCCACCTTCATCCAAAAAGACCTGGATCAATCCTTCGGGCAACGCCGAGGAAGGGTCGATCCGAATCGGCACGATTGCCGTGGGATAGGGCAGCGGATTGGCTGGCACATCGATTTGGTCCGCACCTGGCGTGGGGGGAACGACGACCGGAGCCCCTTCCGTTGCGACTTCCGCAAGCAAACACTGGTGAACTTGTTCGGCCTCATCCACCAGGGCAAGGTCGGTCACCCGCCCGAGACGATGTTCGGCAACGTAGTTCGTTTCATTGGAGTCCCCTGAACTGGGACGCGTCCAAATCACAACGCCATGACCCGCCATCGCTCGCAAAACGCGATCGGCGAGAAACCGAAGGTAGTCCGCCCTTTTTCGCGGTTGATGCGTCGCCGCAGCGACCTCGCGAACGATCTGAGTGATCTCTTGCCGGGCTTGGTCCACCAACTGATGAGACGAAGGCACACCGGGGGCGGCGTAGGTCGATCCGCGCGCAGACGCTGAACTCCTCGACGAATCAGATGAAGCCGACCCGCTGGGTGCAAAGACAAACGGCTCGCTGGACGCGGTCGACGTCATCAATTTTCCAAGAGAACGATGTTTTCAACCGGCAGATCAACGCCAGCGGTTGCCGCCAAAGGAACCACTGCTTTCGCCTTGCGGCGTCGAAACCGAATAGCGACCACTGGATTTGACCGAGGGTGGCATCCAACGTGACTTGGACGCATCCTCACTCAAGTTGTTCGGGCTTGCTTGTGCGATCGGTGCACTCGCTCCGGCTGGAATGGACTCCACTGGCGAACGATCTTCGTCGCGATTGAGTTGACGGACATACCAGGACGAGGAACCATTCGAGGCTGCCGGTCGGTTGCCTGCGGATGCCATTGAATTCGTGCTTTTCCAACCAGAATCCGAACGCCCTTGGTCACGTGGCATCGAATCCGCTGCTGCCAGTGCGGTGGCGGGTGCGACTTGCGAGCGGGCCGCTGAGTTGGCGGGGCCAGTCGCACTGACCAAAGCGATGTCGCCGGTCGAACCAGGCTGACTGCCTCGAGGAGTGAGTTTGGCGAATTGAGCCACGGGGCCGCTGCCGGATTCCACCCAGCCCAACCAGTATTCCTGCAGTTCGGCCAACGAATCGTAGCCGTAGTGTTTTTGCACGTTGTTGGTCCACGACCCACGTTGCATGTACTCGCCCAAGAAATCAATGAATGTCTCAGGACCCTGTTGCTCGATCAGAAATCGGCACACCGAGTAACCTTGGGCGTACATCGGCAACACATCGGAGGGATACTCGGTCAGCAAGAACAACTGGTTCATCGCGATGCCGCGACGCGTCGACAGGAACTCTCGCAACTTGGCTTCGTGCTTGGCCTTTTCTGAATCGTGCTCGACGGTGGTGCAAATGCCTTCGTCAGCCCAACGTGGCAAAGGTCGACCAAAGTGAGTCGCCAAAACCGTGTGGGTGACTTCGTGCGGCAACACGCTGTCGAGGATTCGCTCGGGGGTTCCAACGACTTCCATTTGAAAGTCGCGAACAGGAGCGGGGTTGTACGTGGTCACGCCTTGGGCGGGCAGGTTGCCTGCGACAACTCGAACCGGGCAGGGAGTGGGCCAGGGTGGCAAGGGCTGGCCGGTCCAGTAGCTCGCCAGATCATGGCGATACTTCTCGGCGGCGTCCCCGACGGCTTTGGCCAACTGGGAGTTGGGAGCTTCGACGATGAAATTGCGGGTTCGATAGTTGGCCGCGTCGGCCGGTGCTGCCAAGCACGCCAACACAGCAAAACAGGCCCACACGGTTCCCAATCGCTTCTGGAAATCGAGACGTGCAGAGACGAACTGGCGGATGGTTTTGGCTTCCATGCCGAAGGACTCCGTTCCGGTGGCTGAGCGTCGAAGGGGCGGACCTCGAATCATTCTTGGTCGCGTTCGGGCGAGTTTAGGGGAAGCCGTCCGTTCGCCGATAGGTAGAAATGGGCGGGCTGCTGAGACGTCAAATCGCTCACAATCCCGGGCCCAAGGCGTGCAAACCGCGAAGAAAATCCAGCCCGCAAAGAACTGGACTCGCGTCAGAATCCCCTAAATTGCTATGCAAACGCTCTCCGTCGCGCTGATTTCGCGTGAGCGGATCTTCCCATCTTGGAAACGCGAATATGTCTGCTGCTAGTCAAGTCACCAGCACCTCCGCCGCCGCGAGCTTTTCGTCCAGCGAACAGGCTTCCCAAATCAGCGACAGTGCCAACGAAGGGTACAACTCGTTGGATGTGGACAGTTTTCTGCAATTGCTGATCAATGAACTGCAGAACCAGGACCCTCTGGACCCGGTCGACAACGCCCAAATGGTCCAGCAGATCGCACAAATTCGTGAAATCGGGGCCACCGACGAACTGACCAACACACTCAGCGATCTGTCCAACAGCCAACAACTGGTCACCGCCAGCGGATTGATTGGACGCACCGTGACGGGGTTGGCTGATGACCAAACCAACACAACGGGGGTGGTCGACAAGATCACGGTCGAAACGAATGACGACAGCCAAGCCCGTTCGGTCAAAGTTCACGTGGGTCAGAAGACGATGCAGATAGAGAATATCCGAGAAATTCAAACTGAGTAAAGTTTGCCGATTAGTTTGGCCGATCTACAGGTTTGAGTTTGCGTTGTAAGACCTACTGAAAACTGTGGAGACGTTCGCCGATGGGACTTCAATCAGCCCTGACGACTGCCCTGACCGGACTGAGTGCTGCCGAAACACAGATCGATGTGATCGGTAACAACCTGGCCAACTCGCAGACGGTCGGTTTCAAATCGTCCGATGCGGTCTTTGCGACGCAGTTCTTGCAAACGTTGTCGCTAGGGGCAGGTCCCTCCAGCAACAACGGTGGTACCAACCCCCGACAAATCGGTTTGGGTGTCCAGGTCGCGGAAATCGCGGCCAACCACAACCAGGGCACCATCGAGATCAGCAGCAGCAGCAGCGACCTCGCGATCCAGGGCGACGGGTTCTTCCAAGTCGAAGCGGCGGACGGCGAAAAGCTGTACACGCGGAATGGTATTTTTAAACTCAACAGCGATGCAGAACTCGTCAATGCAACCGGCCAGCGATTGCTTGGTTACGGCATCGACGAACAGTTCCGTTTGCAGACGAGTTCGTTGGTTCCGCTGTCGATTCCCTTGGGAACCAAGACCGTTGCCAAAGCGACCGAGAACGTCTCATTTGAAGGCACGTTGACCCCTGAAGGCGATGTTGCCACCGCGGGACAAGTGATCGAGAGTCTTCACCTGGGCGACAGCCAAGTCCCACGTCCCGACGCCAGCGGTGTGTCGGTCGAAACATCACCGATTGCGGATCACGCTGCCGTCACCGGCACCGTGGGGGCCGGTTCGCTGACCGGGGGAACTTACCAGTACAAATTTGCCTTGGTCGATGCCAGCGGCAATGAATCGGCGCCCAGCGCTGCACGTTCCTTCACGGTGGGAACCAACGGCAATGTCGACCTGAGTAACTTGCCTCAGGACCCTTTGGGCGGCGACTTCCCAACGGTCAACATCTATCGCACCGGCCCCAATGGAACCGAATTCGAGTACCTCGCGTCGGCAGCCGCAGGTGGGACGTACAACGACGATGGTTCGACCGCCCTGTCCGGAACGGCGATCAACGAAGACACGCTGACGGGCAACTACACCTACATGGTGACTTACTACAGCTCCGGCGACCCAGAAAGTCGCCCGAGTTCGTATTTGGGGCCCAAGAGCGTTGTCGATGGCCGGATCACGTTGAGCGATTTCCCAACGCCTCCAACGCCTCCGGCTGGCGGCGGTTTCCCCGCCTACGATTCGGTGCGGATCTATCGCAACCTTGCCGGTGACCAAAACAACTTCTACTTGGTGGGGGAGGTCGCCCCCGGTGAAACCTTCACCGACTCCGCGACGGATGCACAAATATCGGACCTGACCGAACCCGGCAACCAGTTGTTGGACATGGATGGCCCGGCGGTCAACTCCAACACCTTGCTGACCGATGTCCTTCGCCGAGATGGATTGACCTACGAACAGGTCTTCAGCGAAGGCACGCTGAGCTACACCGGTCGCAAAGGTGGTTCGAACCTGGGAACGAAGGAACTAGAGATCACTTCAACCAGCACCATGCAGGACCTGCTGGACTTCATCTCCGATGCTTCGGGGATCCAGACGTTGCAGATTGACTCAGCCAATCCGATCCCTCGATCGGAAAACAACATTGAAGGTGAATCCGGCGACCTGGTCGCGGGAGCCTACATCCAAGACGGAAAGATTCGACTGGTTTCGAACAATGGTGAAGCCAACGCGATCGACATTGAATTGTCTGCGTTTCGATTGACGGACGAACTGGGCCAAATCACCACGCCGAACTTGGCCTTTGGAGTTCAGCAAGAAGCGATCGGACAAAGTGCCTCCAGTGACTTTGTGGTCTATGACTCACTCGGTGTGCCAATCAACGTCCGAGTTTCCGCGACACTGGAAAGCCGCACCGACCAAGCCACCATCTATCGCTGGTACGCCGACAGTCCCGACAACTCGGTGACCGGCAACACCGACATCACGGTCGGAACAGGTCTGATTCAGTTCGACGGGAACGGCAACTTCGTGACCGCGACCGAAGAAACCATTTCGATCAACCGCCAAGGCATCCCCAGCGTTTCGCCTTTGCAATTTGAAATGGACTTCTCACTTGTCTCGGGACTGGCTACCGACGAAGCCTCGCTGGCAGCCACCCAGCAGGACGGGAGTGAACCCGGTGTTCTGAACAGCTTCGTCGTTGGCGAAGACGGCACCATTCGCGGCGTGTTCAGCAACGGTATTTCGAGAGACTTGGGGCAGTTGCAATTGGCTCGTTTTGCCAACCCCGCCGGTTTGGAAGCGCGGGGTCTGAACATGTACGCCGAGGGCGTCAACACCGGCTTGCCCGTCACCGGTCAGCCCGGCGAAAACGGCATCGGATCGGTCATCGGTGGTGCGTTGGAATTGTCCAACACGGACATCGGCAAGGACTTGGTCGAACTTGTTCTGGCCAGCACCCAGTACCGGGGAAACAGCCGAGTGATCACGACCACCCAGCAGCTCATCGACGAACTGCTCAACCTGCGACGATAGTGATTCAGAGCCAATCCTCTCGCTTGATTTGGCTGGCGCTGCCGGGATGCTTCTTGGTCGCGTTGGTTGGATTGTTGGTGCCGCTGCCGATCTCGGGTCGAATGGCTGGGTCGATCGGCAACATGGTGCACGCCCCGCTGTTCGCAGGGCTGACGATGTTGACGTTGGTGTTGCTGCAGTCGCTTCGGCCTCAGGTCGTTGGTTCCGCCCCATGGGCACGGCGTTTGGTCTTGGTCGCGGCAGCCTTGTTCGTGTCGGGTGTTTTGGTCGAGATGCTGCAAGGCATGATCGGACGATCCGCGACGCTTCACGATGCCATTGCCAACGGGCTGGGAATCCTAGCCGCGTCGGTCTGGTTCGTTGCCAGTGGTTTGACTTCGTTGATAGGGCGACGCTCGCTGCAGTTGCTTGGAATCATCTTCATCGGGCTGACATGGTGGGGTTCGATCAAGATCATTCGTGATTGCTGGAAGGTTGAATCGGACTTCCCTCGGATCGCGTCGTTCGAAACACCGCTTGAGATCACACGGTGGCATTTCGATCGCGGTCGGCGTGGTCGAACCCAGTCCAATGTGACCGACGGCGAATTCGCTCTGCGTTGGAAACCCAAGGATGCCCCGCATCCCGCGATGACGTTGTTGGAGGTGAGTTCCGATTGGTCCAACGTGGAAACGTTGGAACTGGACATCGTGCTGAACGCACCAGCGTCTGCCGGGCTCCCCGAGTCATTGGGGCCGGTGCCGACCGAGCTGGAGCCAACTGGGACTGAGCCAACCGATTCCGAATCATCCGATCCGGAACTCGAGTCGCCTGTCGTTCGAACGTGGGAAGTGATCCTCAAGGTCATCGACGAAGATCATCAGGATTACCATGAAGATGTCGCGAAACACTTTGTGACACTTCGCGCGGGTGAACCTCAACACGTGATTTTCCCTCGTCAATCCATGATCGACGGTCCTCAAGATCGCGAGCTGGATCTGTCACGAATCAAGATGGTCAGTCTGCTCATCTACCAGCCCGGCCCTGGGGTCGAGCTCGACGTGGACCACATTCACGCGACTCTGAAACGCCCTGCGGTCCAATCAGAACCATGAACCAGTTGCGAAACAGCGAGACGATTTGTCGGCCTCGTCTTGGTCGCCACCCCGCCGTTGATAGAAGGCTCGTTCCAATCTTTTGGAATTGAACTACGATACGTTTTCCCCCACATTTTCCTTTTGAACCCACTGCAAGCTCATGATCCGCACCGATGATCTTCGTATCGGCGCCATCAAAAACCTGATGTCACCCAGTGAACTGTTGTCGGAAATCCCGGCGAGCGACGAAATCTCACAAACCGTTGCTGACGGGCGTGCTGCCATCCAGAACGTGCTTCAAAAGAAGGACGATCGTCTATTGGTCGTCGTGGGACCCTGCTCGATTCACGACCCAGACTCTGCTCGCCAGTACGCTGAAAAGTTGGCCGTGGAGCAAAAAAGGTACGCCGACGATCTGCTGATCGTGATGCGGGTTTACTTCGAAAAACCACGCACCACGGTGGGTTGGAAAGGTCTGATCAACGACCCGAAACTGGACGACAGCTTCGAAATCAACCACGGCCTGCGAACCGCTCGGCGTCTGCTCAGCGACATCAATGCGATGGGATTGCCGACCGGAACCGAGTTCCTGGATCTGATCAGCCCTCAATACGTGGCCGATCTGGTCGGCTGGGGAGCCATCGGGGCTCGCACGACCGAAAGTCAGGGGCACCGCGAATTGGCGTCGGGGCTGTCTTGCCCGGTCGGCTTCAAAAACGGAACCAGCGGCAATGTGCAGATCGCGGTCGACGCAATCTGCTCGGCTCGGCGTCCTCACCACTTTTTGTCAGTCACCAAAGAGGGCACCTCGGCCATCTTCGCCACGACCGGTAACCCGGACTGCCACATCATTCTGCGTGGTGGAAAGCACACCAATTACGATGCCGCCAGCATCGACATGGCATCGGGCTTGCTCGAAAAAGCCGACCTGCCACCGCGAATCATGATCGACTGCAGCCACGCCAACAGTCGCAAAATCTTCGCGCGGCAGTCGTACGTTTGTCGCGACATTTGCGCTCAGGTGTCCGAGGGCGACGATCGCATCATGGGGGTGATGATCGAGAGCAACCTGCTCGAAGGCAATCAAAAACTCAGTGCGTCCCCGTTGGTTCAAGGGCTCAGCGTCACCGACGCTTGCATCGGTTGGGACACCACCGAGAAACTGTTTCGCGATCTCGGACAAGCAGTCGCGGCCCGTCGCCAAGTCGGCTGATCGAGCAGCAAACGCGGAGACATCGCCGTCTCGTGCGAAGCACGCTACGGCGATCCAAACACGGTCACTTGGGTGCCAGAATCCTTGGCCCCAACGATCTGGAAACGCAATCCGGCAGCTTCTGCCCGCTGCCGCATCAAGGTGATGCCCTGCGAAGTCTTTGAAACGGTCTCCGACTCGAAGCCTTCCCCGTCGTCTTGGATCGAAACCGCCCATCCGGTCGGGGCCGTTTCCCAAGCCACGATCAATTGGTTCGCTCGGGCGTGCCGAACCACGTTGCGAACCGCTTCGCAAACGATCCGGTAAACCGCGATTGCCTGCGTTTCGTCCCATGCCACGTCGGCACTCTCGTCCAATTGCTTCCACCGAACCGACAGTTCCTGGACGTCATCGCCGCGGAGCACCACGGATTCCAGAAATTCTTTGGCGGCCACCAAGGGGCCTGAAGACAGATCACGAGGCAGCGCCGCTCCGTTCATGATCTGGCGAGCGATTTCGCGGGCTTGATCGACCCACTGAACGGGTTTTTCGAGCGCCGTTTTCAGATCGGGATTCTGCCGCTGCAGCGATGCGAGCGCCCCCGCTGCAGCGAACAGGTAAGGCAGCAGCTCATCGTGCAGCTCACCAGCAATCGACTGGCGATCGGCCTCGACCAACCGCATCCACTGCGACTTCGAAACGTCGGGCCCTGACTCGGGCGGGTCCGTGGGCACACCCGGAGTGGAATCGCCGGCGGGCGTCATTTTTTGCCGCCGAACCAGCCCTTTTTGTCGAAGCTGGCCACGGCCACTTCTTGATCGCCTTGGATGTCGATCAGTTTGCCCAGGTTCACAATGCGGAAAACTTCCATCACCAACGGGGACACATTGCAAAACTTCAGAGCCACGCCCTGAGCTTTGCAGCTTTTGTTCAGCAGGATCAGTTTGTTGATCATCGCCGACGACATGAATGCCAAGCCGGAGAAATCGATCAACATTTTTTTGTGGATGGCTTGTGGCACGATCTCTTGCATTTCGCGGCCCACAACCTCAATCCGTTGTGCATCGCGAAGGGCATTGTCGGTGAATCCAACGATCAATACTTCACCCTGCATTTGCTCGGTGATGGCTGACATGTGAGTTTGCTCAGGACGGCAGGAGGAAATACAGAAAACGTTGGATGACCGATGCCACCCATCCGGTGTCCAGACCACCGCCAATGACTGCCAACAGGCGTTTCATCCGGGGCTGGTTCATGGCTGCAAGTTTAGCGGGCCGGGGGGATCGAGACAATTCGACCTTCACTTGGGACCCCGTGTTTCACTATGACCGAACTGGGCAGGATCGCATCCGTCGCTCGCAAATTTTCTGCCCGCTTTTTTCCCCACAATTCAGGTGTCCTCGTGGCGACCGCCTCCTCTCGCTCTGACGATGACGCTCGCCGCGCCGCTTCGTTGCGACGTGTCGCGATCGTTCTCAAAAATTTACCCCGACCAATTGCCGCGAAATTACTGGGCGAATTGCCCGTTGAATCGCAGCAACGCCTGCAATACGAACTCGCCTCCCTCGACGAGGTTGACCCGCTGGAACACAAACGAGCCCTGGAATCATTCACCGGTTCCATTCGACAGACTCGATCCGACGCTGCCCGCCACGGCCAACCGAGCGGCTCCATGGATGAAATCATGTTCAGCCGAACCGCGTCGGAGCGGGGCACGCAGACGCCTTCCCCCCGCTCGACGATGGATTCCAATCCGGCCGGAGTCCCCGTGTCCGCTGATTTCGGATCCACCAAGCAATCGTTTGGATTCCTGGATTCACTGACCAACGACGATGTCCGTGGGCTTCTGCAGAGCGAACATCCGCAAACGATCGCGGTTGTGATGGCATCGATCGATCCCCGAAAAGCCGCGGCCATCCTGCCGCAATTCCCTCCGAATCAGCGGCAAGACATCCTCAGCCGAATCGGCCGGTTGCAAGAATTTCCCGATTCGATGATCGAAGATCTGGTCAGCACCTTTCGCACCAAAGCGGAAGCCTTGATCGCTCGATCGCAAGCCAATCCATTGCAGGATCTGATCAACGCTTACGCTCCCACCGAGGGCTGGGACCCGGCGCAAGCAGCACGCCACGTGCCCGCGGAAGCCGCCGCCGTGTCGCCTCGTTTGAAAGCCATCCTGTCTGAAATGACGCCGACGTACGGTCACGCCTCGCCCAGCACGGAAACCCACTCGGTTCCAGCGACGCATGCCACCGCGCCCGGTCATCCTGCCAGCACGCCAATCGGTGCCGCAGCAGAAATTCAAGAACCATCAGTTGGCGGCGCACCACCGCTGCGAGTGCATGTGCCGGCGAACGCCACCGCGGAAGCTCCCCACGCCTCCCCGCGATCAGATTCCACCTCCTCGCCGGCATCCTCCGGTTTGGCCACGGACGAAATTCATCAACAACTCGTGAAAATGAAACCGCGTTTGCTTTGCGAAGCTCTGGGACGTGTCCCCACCCGCATCGCCATGCTGTGCTTGTGCGGGCTGCCTAACAAGACCGCCGACTCCGCCATCAGCGTGCTTCCGCGGCAACAAGCCAACCAGGTTCGTGCCCAGTTGGCCAATGTGGGATCGATGGAACTGCGTGAAATTGACGAGGCCAAAGAAGCGGTCTTGGTTGCTGCTTTGGCTGATTCCTCCACCACTGCGATGGCGGCATGACCATGGCATCGATTCTCAAACACAACGCCGCGCCCAACGCCGCCCCCACAAGCAATGCGGATGGCACGCCCGTCGCGCCCCCTGACCGATCGAAGTTTGGCCCCGCTGACTTTCCGCCCGCGAGTCGCCCCGGCATTTCCACGCGAGTCCCTGCTGATCAAGTCGATCAAGCTCGATCCAACGCAGCAGGTGCGACCGGCGACGTCGTCGGCAAACAACCGGGTGGTGTGTCCGGTTTGGCTGGCTTCAATCTCAATGACCTGGCTGAAAAAGGACGCGAAGAATTGCGTCAGGCTCGCGAACAAGCCGCTCAGTTGCTCGCCGAAGCGGAATCCCAAGCCGCCGAAATGAAGCAGGCGGCGGAAGCTCGCGGCTACGAAGAAGGCGTGAAAAAGGCCTCGCAAGACATCGAACAGAAAATCACGCAGTTGGCCGAAGCCAAAACCAAATCGCAACTGCAAGCGTTGCAAAACGCCAGCACAAAGATGCACGCGCAGTACGACCAATGGATGCAGCAATACGCCGAGGTGCTGACCGAAACTGCGATCGCAGCGACCGAACGAATGGTGCGCGCCAACCTGAACGAGGCCCCCGTGCCGGCATCGCTTGCCGAAGCCGGTTACGCCGACAGTCCTCACCAACAACACCTTCTGGTGCGTTGGGCCAGCGAAGCGCTGCACAGCACTCGGTCCGCTGGACGTTTGGTCCTGGCCGTTCATCCCGACATGCTGGCGGAGTTGGGGCAACGTTTCGATGAACTTTTGGCAAGCCCTGATTTGCCGGAACAGTCCTGTGTGATCCCCGATGAAACACTTTCCGTGGGCGAAGTGGTCGTGCGACAAGAAGGCGGCGAGATCCGTGCCGGGCTGCAATCCCAGTTGGAACGGTTGCGTGAGGAAATGCTATGAACCTGCCCGCCGTTCCACAGCTGCACCCGCCACGCTTGCCCGATCCCGAAACCATTCGCCAATCACTTGGCTCCCTGGTCCTGTCACAAATTCGCGGCCGTGTCGCATCGGTGACGGGCGATGCGGTGACGGTGCAAGGCATGACCGCTCCCCTGGGGGCGATCTGCGAACTGATGCCGCCGGACGCCAAACCCACCCTGGCGCGAGTCATTGGGTTTGATGACACGCGACCGATCCTGGCACCGATGGAAGCCATTTCAGCCCTCGCGGCTGGGGATCGAGTTCGCTTGGTTTCGCGATCGCTCACATTGCGTGTTGGCGACTCTCTGTGCGGGCGTGTCATTGATGCCTTCGGGCGTCCGATCGACGGAAAACCTCTCAGCGAAGACCTTGTTCGAGTCAGTGCGTCGCGGCCCGCACCCGATTCGCTGGATCGCCCACCCATTGATGAACCTCTGCAAACGGGCGTTCGCGCCATCGATGCGATGCTGACCTGCGGCGTGGGCCAACGGTTGGGAATCTTTGCCGGTTCCGGCGTTGGCAAGAGCACATTGCTCGGCATGCTGACTCGCGGAACAACCGCCGATCGAATCGTGATCGCGATGGTGGGCGAGCGAGGACGCGAAGTCCAGGAATTCATGCAGCGGGCGCTCGGTGCCGCCGGCCTGAAACGCAGCGTCGTCGTGGTGGCAACCAGCGACAAACCCGCCGCTCAACGACTTTCTGCGGCATGGACCGCGACCGCGATCGCTGAACAATTTCGCGACGAAGGGCATCGTGTGCTGTTGCTCGTCGACAGTGTGACTCGTTTCGCCATGGCTCAGCGTGAGTTGGGATTGGCCGCCGGCGAACCTCCGACCACACGTGGCTACCCGCCCAGCGTGTTCAACATGTTGCCCCAGTTGGTCGAACGTGCTGGACGGACCACCAAAGGTTCGATCACTGCGTTCTACACCGTGTTGGTGGAAGGCGACGACAACAACGAACCCATTTCAGATACCGTCCGTGGTTTGCTCGACGGGCACATTGTGCTGAACCGAAAACTCGCCCATCGAGGGCACTACCCGCCGATCGATGTCCCCGAAAGCATCAGCCGAGTCGCCAATCATTTGGTGACCCCGGAAATCTACCAGGCCACCCTGGGAATTCGCGAACACATGGTCCAGTACCAATCCAGCGAGGACCTGATTTCGATCGGTGCCTATCGCGCCGGCAGCGACCCTCGCATCGACACCGCCATCGCGATGCGAGACCCCATCAATGATCTGTTGCGACAAGACGCGAACGAGATCACGCCCCTGGCGGATTCACAGGCTCGCATTCAAAAATTGCATCAAGCCGCGTCGGCAGCACTCGCTCAACTGAAACAACCGCCGGTTGCTGCTCCCAATCCAGCCTGATCCCGCTCATTCCATCGAATGAGTTTTCAAAACGGCATCCATTCACCAGATCGTTTCGGCCACACCGCTCAGAACGTTCTTCTTCCCGTCAATCCTTCGCACTCAACACTCGCTAGCGTCCCATGCCTCCGTTTCGATTCCGATTCGATTCCCTGGTGGACTTGCGTTCTCGCGAACGAGATGAAGCGGGCGCGGAGGTGGGCAAGGCTCTGGAAGCCATTCAGCGAATCAACGAGCAAGTGCAAGACATCGATTCGCAACGCGAATTGATCCGCACGGCGCAGACCCACACGTTGCATCAAGCCAACGTTTCGGTGGACCAGATGCTGCACCAAGGTCGCTACGACATCCAACTGCACGCCGACCAAATCTCGCTTCAACAAACGCTGGCTCAGCTCAACCAAGAGCTTGAAAAGCGTCGCCAAAAGCTTGTGACCGCAGAAGCCGAAGTGAAACGCCTCGAACGATTGCGTGAAACTCAACTGGCCGAACATCGTTCGCTCGAAGCCAAACAAGAACAAGCCGAAGCCGATGATCTGACATCCGCCCGTGTCCTGCTACGACGTCGCGCGATGGCTGCTCAATCCAAGGAGACTCGACGATGAGATTCATGATGCGTTCCGTCGCGATGATTAGCACCGCGACCTGCTTGACCATGATCATTTTGATGGGCTACTTCGCTTCGCGAGGCACGCTCAACGTTGGAACATTGACCAAAGTCATCGCACTGTTCAACGGAATCGACATCACCGGCAATCAATTGCGGCAGATCATGCAGCAAAGCGAAGACCGTGAGCAACCGGATTTTGACGAGATCCTCGACGCCCGGCGGCGGGATGGATTGGACAGTGACATTCGATTGCGAAGTCTGAAAGAAGCCAAGAACGACATCGCTCTTCAAATGTCGGAACTGAAGCTGCAACGCGAACGCTTTGATGAACGTCGGACCTCGTTTGATCGCAGTTTGGACGAAATTCGAAAAGGCGCTCAAGACGAAGGACTGCAAGAAGTGCAACGCACACTCCAGGCACTTGAGGCAGAACAGGCAAAAGAGCAGCTTTTGCGCATGTACGATGACGAAGAAATCGATGACGTTGTCAGTATCATTCAAGCCATGCCCATCGATAAACGAAAAGATATCTTGGCAGAGTTTGCTACGCCCGAAGAAATGGACAAGCTCTACGAGATCCTACGCCGCATTGGCGAAGGAATGCCAACGACCGGACTCATCGACGATGCTCGCGGTGGGTGATTGAGGTCAAGGTGTTCCCACCAGGATCCCGATGATCACGGTGGGGGGACCGCGATGACAACTACAAAACCAGTCCAATCAAGGACCGAGACCACTGTCTCGACACCGACGACCAACAAACGCGCCGAGAATGCGTTCGCCGCACTGGGCAGTTCTGCATCCGCACGAACAGCCGGATTGATCGAGCCGGCGTCAGGATTGGGCGATCCGTTCGCCGAAGTCTTCGCTCGAATCGCGACCACCGAAACCGTGGTTGCCTCCGAACCAGCCTCGGCACCGGAAGACTCGCTGTCAACCGAAACCGAAGACCGCGACGAATCCAGCGAAGAAGAGGTCGAAGCGCGAGACGACACCACCCCCGCCGCCGCGGCGACAACGGCAACCAACTTGGTCGACGAGACGGTCGAAGTTGACTCGGCGCAAGATGCGGTCGCAACTTCCAACGAAGAGAATGAGTCGTCGGAGAGCCCCGACGAGGTGGCTTGGACCCAATCGGCCGAGGAGACCGACTCACTTCAAGAGGAAGAAGCCAGCTCGGCGGATGAGGCCTTGCTCCTTTCCGACGCGGAATCGAAACTCGAAGAAAGCGATTCCAATGCGATCGTGACCGAAGAGGTTGCCGTTCTGCTCAGCAGCGAATCGCAACAGCGTTCGAGCGATGACACCGCGAACGCTTCGGCGGAAGAAGAGGTTCTGACCACGAATCCGGTCACCTCCACCGAAGAAGCCGCCACGGATGAGTCCGGCACAGAGAATGACAACGCTGAAACGCGTGGTGAATCACAATCCGACGATCCAACCTCGCACGATCCCCGACGAACCGAACGTCGCCGCTATTCACGCGAAGGGAATGCTGACTCGCAAGACCAGGCGTCTCAACCCGCCAGCGGAAGCAATTCGGGGGAGGGCAAAATCGCAATCGATTCGTCCCTGGCAGCGGCCGGCGACGAAACCGAAATCAGCGAGACGCAGTTGAATCAGTTGGTCGAACAAGCCGCGGCCAAATCTCCCGCCTCGGTGGCGGCTGTGGCACCCATCCAAGCCACCGCCGCGGCCGCCGCTGCCAAAACCGCGGCCAGCGGAACGACCGCCGTGGGATCCACGAGTGCCGCGGTGTCCACCCCATCGGGCAGCAGCGATCCGACCGATCCCCTCCATTCTGCCACGCCTTCGGCGGAAAAGGCGGAAAGCAAAGCCAAGGCTGGTCTGCAAGCCTCTGGGGTCGACCAGACCTCCGCGGTGGCTCGTGCCAAACTGGTCCAACGGGTCAGCCGAGGTTTTCAAACGCTCGGCACCAACGGCGGACACATTCGCATGCGGCTCTCGCCGGTCGAATTGGGGTCGGTCCAATTGGAAGTTCATATCCAAGAGAACAACCTTCGCGGCCGGATGGTGACGGAATCGGAAGCCGCCAGCCAACTGCTGCGAGAACATCTGCCCCAGTTGCGGTCGCAACTCGAGTCGCAAGGCATGCGGTTGGAATCCATTGAGATCACCACCGAACCCAACGGCGCCTCGGAGTTCGATCAAACTCAAAACTCGTTTGGTGATCGAGACCATGCCGATCGCGACGCGGGATCCCAGCACGAACGCTCTCGCAACCGCGGCAACGTCAACGGCTCCCGCCCCATCGATGCCAAACCGGACGGTCCCACCCTCCCAGCAGCAACCGCTGCCTCCTGGATGACGCCGGCGACCGGGGTCGACCTGCAGGTTTGACCTGGTCACTAGCTCCTAGCTCCTAGCTCCTAGCTCCTAGCTCCTAGCTCCTAGCTCGTAGCTCGTAGCTCGTACTCGTACTCGTACTCGTCGTACGATGGGCTTCCAAACCCGTCGAATTGAAAGCCCGACGCGTGGGCGGGGCACCGCACCGCATCCCACTGACGGCCCCATCCGGGGCGACGGCCATGAACCGCCATCCAACTCGGGGCTTCCACCCCGAGCTATGAAAGACGGCCCCATCCGGGGCGAAAATCTTGAACCGCACCTATCGTCGCTCCGGGTGCGCATGGTGGGTGGCACCTTACGGAATGGTGGAAATCCCAACCGCGGAGCGGTGACATTTGCCAGCCTCGGGTTTCAACCCGAGGTCTCCAGTGGCAAGAGCGAGCGCAACCGAGCCGCGGAGCGGCGGCAGGTGGTTGCAACGCTTCCCCCAACTGTCGTCGCTCTGCGACTGGGTGGACCTGTGGGTGGGCATGTGACCTTGGGTTGAAACCCAAGGCTGGCGGCTGCCGTCGCTCCGCGACTGGCCGTGCGTGTTCCCCGCGGGTGCATCCCGCATGGTGGGTGGCACCTTACGGAATTACGGAAATCCCAACCGCGGAGCGGTGACATTTGCCAGCCTCGGGTTTCAACCCGAGGTCTCGGATGGCAAGAGCGAGCGCAACCGAGCCGCGGAGCGGCGGCAGGTGATTGCAACGCTTCGCCCGACTGTCGTCGCTCCGCGACTGGGAATTCGCAAAGTCCGAGGGACCCTCCCTCGTCGCTCGACAACTAAGATGACGGCCCCTCCGTTTTTCACTCACAACCATTCGCCAAGTTGTGAGCCCCGCACAAGGAAAATCCCCATGTCACACCGCCGGGCTGCTCTTTCGAATCCCTTCGCTTTGGCTGCGTTTGGCATGCTGGTGTTCTGCCCCACGCTCCAAGCCCAAGAACCAACTCCCCAAACCGAAGGCAACGTTGCTGACCCCACGGCGGCGGATGTGATTGTCTATGGCTCGACACCGGGCGGCTTTTGTTCCGCGATCGCGGCCGCTCGCGAGGGAGCTTCGGTCATCTTGCTAGAACCGACCGAGCATATCGGCGGGCTGAACACGGGTGGCTTGAGTCACTGCGACTCGAACCAGATGGTTCGCAGCACGTTGTTGGGATTGTTCGATGAGTGGCACACACGAGTGGTGAAGGACTACACCGACCGAGGTCGGCAAGCTCCGTACAACCCAGCCAAGAAGGACCAATCGCGGTGGACGTCCGAACCGCATGTGGCGATGCGAGTGACCTTGCAAATGTTGGAGGAAGCCGGGGTCACCGTCCTGACAAAGCGTGCTCTTCAATCAGTCACGAAGGATGGTCCACGCATCACCTCGTTGGACACGACGCAAGAAGTGTTCACTGCCAAAGTCTTCGTGGATGGCACTTACGAAGGCGACCTGATGGCGGCTGCAGGAGTCGATTGGACCATCGGCCGAGAAGGACGCGAGGAATACGGTGAATCGCTGGCGGGAAAGCAAACCCCGAAATCGAAGATGAACATCAACGGCTTCGATGGTCAAGGCGAGCCATTGCCGCTGGTCACCGCGATGCGTGTTGGTGACGAGAACGTCGGTGACAAAAATGTGATGACCTACAGCTTCCGACTGTGCTTGACCGAGGAAGCGGAAAACCGTGTGCCGATGCCCCAGCCCACCCACTACGACCCGGCAAGGTTCGAGATTGTCCGCCGGGCGCTCCTGGCCGGGGAAACCCGTGTTGGCTTTGACTTGTACCCACTGCCCGGGAACAAACTCGACGGCAACAATTCGATCGGCGGGCAATTCTCCATCGGTTTGGTCGGCGGCGGCAACGACTGGCACGCCGCCAACGAGGCGGGGCGAAGGAAGATCTGGGAAGCCCACAAGCAGTACACGCTGGAGTTCTATCACTTCCTGATCACTGACCCGGTTGTGCCCCAATCGATGCGGGAACGCTACGCCAAGCTCGGCCTTTGCAAAGACGAATTCGCGAGCCACGAACACTTTTCGCCGGCGCTCTACGTCCGCGAATCTCGAAGAATGAAAGGCCTGTACGTCATCAGCCAAAAGGACATTCTCGAATCACCCGAAAAACTGGATCCGATTGCGATCTCGTCGTTTCCAATTGACTCGCATGACTGCCAAAGGATTGCACTTCCAGGTGGCGGGGTGATCAACGAAGGGACGATCTTCCCCGTGCGAAGAACCAATCCAAAACAGGGCTACGCCTACCATGTCCCCTACCGGTCGATTCTGCCCCGACCAGAGCAGTGCGACAACTTGCTGGTTCCGGTCGCCCTGTCCTGCACGCACGTTGGGATCTCGTCATTGCGAATCGAGGGGGCTTGGATGGCGATCGGCCAGGGAGCCGGTGTCGCCGCGGCCCTGGCGGCGGATGCTGACCTGCCTGTCCAGGAACTGAACTACGAACAGCTCCGCAAACGGCTGCTCGCGCAAGGCCAGGTTCTGGAACTGCCGGACGTGCCGGAGCCAACCACTCCGAGTGGGACCATTGCCGCGACGTCGTTGCCGGGAATGGTGCTCGACGATTCCCAAGCGGAACTCTCGGGCAACTGGTCACACTCGACCAACTTCAAACCTCACGTCGAGACGGGCTACATGTATTGCGGGGAGAAGGATTCCCAATCGAAGGGCGACGGGAACACGACGGCCACCTTTCGATTCCGTGTTCCAAAGTCGGGGCGATACGAAGTGCGGATGGCTTATTCCGCTCACGAAAGCCGGGCGAAGAACGTTCCTCTCTCAATTTCCACCGGGGACTCCCACACTTCGTTCCACGTGGACCAGACCCTGCCGCTGCCATCGGGAAAACACTTCCGCCCAGTCGCCACGGTTGCACTCTCGGCAGAGACGGAATCCGTCATCCAAATCACGAACGCGGAAACGTCTGGCTTTGTGATCCTTGACGCCGTGCAACTGCTGCCAGTGGAATCCAAGTCAGTCACTGAGGAGTGATTGGGGGCGACGCGTTCATTCTGAAAAAGACGAGAGGAGAAGTACCCCGCGGACTTGGCAGGCGATTCGTTGACGGCATAAAAAAAGCCTGCGATCGAGGGATTCGATCGCAGGCTTCGTTTTGTTGAAACGTTCGAGCTCACTGAGCTTGAGCGACTTGTTCGGCAGCGATGTCCGCCGTCACAATGGCTTTCGCGGTCACGGCATTTTCGCCTCGGGTGCGAATCACCATGGGAACACGTTGGTTCCCACGCGCCGTGTCGGCGGTCAGCGTCAAGTCGACCATGTGGATCATTCGTTCGTCTTCGCTGGCCGAGAATTCCACCTTCCAACCTTCGCATTCGATCGACTCAATTGCGAAAGGCTTGCGGCCCCGAATCGCCAAGCGTTGGGAAATGCTATCGCCTTGCTTGATCGTTCCAACCGCGATGGATTGAGGAGCGATCGACAGGGCTGATTCGACGGTGCCGATCACTCGCAAAGGAACGTTCGGCATGCTGCGGTCATTGGTTTGAATGATCAGCTCGTCTTGGAAGTAGCCTTCCGGAGCGTCTTCACGCACTTCGACGGACAGTTCGTAGTTGGCTTTGCCTGCACCACGTTCGGTTTGCTTGAACGAAGGCACCAACCAAGGCGTGTTGGAGCGGACGTCGACCACCTGCCAATCACTTCGCCCCGCGTAGAACAACTTGGTCGACCCCGACTTGGGTTCGCCTTGATTGACGGTTCCCAGTTCGATGGCACCAGGGTGGAACACCATGTCGCTGCGGATGTAACCATCCACTTTCAACTGAATTTCGCTGTAGAACGGTTTGTCGATGACGACCGTCAACGTCGCGCCACGTTTGCCGCGAAACGTTGGGGTGTTGAAACGAGCCAAGATCGATCCGGACTCGCCGGGAGCGATCGTTGCGGTTTCGATGATCGCGGTGGTGCATCCACAGCTTTCTCGCACCGATCGGATATGCAGATCCGAGTTGAACGTGTTGACCACCGGAAAGCGAAATTCCGTTTTGGAAGCGACCGCAACCGTTCCAAAATTGTGCGTCTTCACCGGGAACACCGTTTGGGTCCAATCCGCCCTCGCAGAGGAACCCAGGGCCGAACCCAAGAAGACAAACGCCACCATCCACACTCGACTGTTCATTCGATCCCCTCCTGAGGGGAGCTGCGAGGAAACATGTTCACCTGAAATGCCCATCCATCGGCATTGGCTCGAGGTTGACCATTTGCTAGCAACAACGCGAAGGTCGGGTGCATCCACAATCGATCAACGATCTCGTGTGAATCGTACCGAGATGCCTCAGATGGACAAGCTCGATTGGGGGGAGAATTTGTGGAAACCAATGAAAATCAGCGAATCTGTGAAGAATGAGTGGATCAAATTGACGTTGTTGCCGAGGGGGCGATTTTCGTAGCGTCTGGCCGGTCGATTGTCCCCCGTCTCCGATGCCAGGTTCCTCATGTCTGCGCCACGTCTCCTCCTCCTGCCCCTGTTCACGGAATGGTCGGTTCGATCATCCTCGCTGACACGCTCGGGATTGGCCATCGCTCTGCTGGCCACCGGATTCACCAGCTCGGGCTGCCATCGCTCGCGGTTGTTCTCACCGCTCAACGGCCGATCCGGTCTGGAACAACACGCCAATCAGGGACCTTCGGACATCTTCATTTCGGGGGAGGATGCCGCCCCAGAGACGCTGCTTGAAGAAGTCCCGCAGCGTTTGGCGACGGCGAAAACACCGATCACTCGAAAGAATTCGAATTCGACGACCGCGGCAACCCCGCCCACCAAGACTCCGGCTCCCGCTCAAACCACCACCTCCTCCGGCCCCGAATCTGACGATTTGTCGTCACGTGATTCGGCGGCAACCACACGCCAAGTCAGCTACGTCAGCGACTCGCCGTCCCGCCCGGATGAAAACGGCACTCCCAAACCCACCTCGGCACCGGACACTTACGCGGGCGTCGACGTCAGCATGGTCATGAACGCGCTCAAGGATCATCCGCCTGAGGTGCAGCGAGAGGCGATTCGCCGCTTGGTCGCAATGTCCTACAAGAAAGCCCAACCCACCCAGCAACCGGCCGGGATCGACAACCTGTTGGCGGCCTCGCTGGACTCGTTGCCCGATCTGCCGGATGAAGTGGTGGATCGCGGCCTGACGCCACAACGCATCGCGGCAAAGGATTTCCCCCCCTCCCCATCGAAGGAGTCCTCCACAAGCCCCGTCGCCAATGTCGCTCAGACCATCCCGCCACTTTCTGAATTCAATCTGACCGACCAGGTGCTCGAAGACGTTTTCGAAGGAGACTCCCTGAGCGACCAAGGCAAGGTCGCCACCACCAACGCCGCTGCGACCGGTGGTGGTGAGAACCTTCCATTGCCGGCTGGCTCGCCCCAAACAGAAACAGATGCCACGGCCGTTTGGAACTTCTCGGACAAGGTCGCGGATGACACCGGCGCGGCTCATTCGTTGTCGGATCAAACGGACGCCATCGCCAACCAAGATGGCACACCACCCAAAGTTCAACAGGTCTCGGCCACGCAATCGTCAGGCTCTCAATCGCCTGTCATCCAACCAGCGGCCAGCGTCGCTCAAGCAGTCAACGTGGAATCGCTCAGTGACTCGGAACTGTATGACGCCTTGCTCAAACGACTCGAGCAAACCGAACCCAATGAATCCGACGCTCAGAAGCAACGTCGCCAGATTATTAAACGTCACTTGATGGTTCTCTCGGGAGACCCCGATCGTGCGGTCGACAAACTGGAGGGATTGAGCACGGAAGAACAGGAGTACCTGCGTCACCAATTGCTCGGTCTGTGGACCATCATCGATCCCAACGGGCACCCGGTGCCGTCGCGACGTTTCAGCACCGCGCTGCCGCAAATTCGCCAAGCCACCGAGTTCCTTGCCGCGGCATCGGATTCGCTGGATATCCGGGCCTTGGAATTCTGTACCGAGATCGAAGCCTACGGGCAAATCAAGCCGTTCCCGAAACGTCAGTTTGATCCCGGTCAACAAGTCATCTTGTATTGCGAGATTGAAAACTTCGTGGCCAAGTCAATCAGCGAGGGTGGCAACCAAGGCTTCGAAACCATGTTGCAAGGTAGCTATGACCTGCTGGATGAATCAGGGCGTCGCGTTGCCAGCCAATCGCTGCCTGTCGACAAACAATTGTCGACGAACAAATTGCGTGACTATTTCATCGCCTACCAAATGTACTTGCCCGACTCGCTCGAACCGGGACGCTACCAGCTGCGTTTGACGATGGAAGACGTCCACGGAAAGAAGTACGGTCAAAACGAAGTCACCTTCGAGATCAAACGCTAGCTCGACTTCGACGCCACGCCGTCCAAGATCCCGCTGCCAGCATGCAGGCTTGGGCCAAAAAAGCGGGCGCAATCACGAGGAAAACCAAAGTCGTGGCGACCACACGGCCTTCGTAGATTCTCAACGTGGTTGCGTTGGAGAATAAATGGGTGGCTTGGATGCCGGCCCAAACCAGTGAAACGAAGCTCACGAACGCGAGCCACAAAAAATGCTTGCTCCCACGGATCATCAACGATCCGGCAGGAGCACCGAGCAGGTGGAACGGGATCACGACCACCCCGACAAAGAACAGAAACTCCGGCAACGTTTCAACAAGCTCTGGTACATCGGAATAACGCTGTCAAACCAACAGCCCGCCGCTCGCGGCCCAGGCCCAGGTGAAGAGATTGATCCCGATGATGGCCCAACCAAAGGTCTTCTCGAGCGACCCGTGGTAGAGTTCGTACCCGAAACGCTCCGCGATACTGGGAGCTCTGGCTTCAACCGGCTGATCGCTCAGGAATCTCTGCAGGTCGGCCTCCAGTGCCCCAGCCGATTCGTAGCGTAGGTCTGGATCGCGTCTCAGGCACTTCAAACAGATCGCTTGCATCGCATCGGAAAGATCAGGCCGATGTTTCTTCGGCCCATCGATCGGCGAATGGTGCAGCATCAACACGGCCTCGGCAAAATTGTCCGGCGTCAAAGGAGTCGTTCCGGTGAGCATCTGATACAGCATCACGCCGAGCGAATAGAGATCGCTCTTCGGTGTGATCTGACGATTGCCAAACATCGCTTGTTCGGGCGCAATGTAACGCGGTGTCCCCGCGATCCTGGTCGTTGTCGCGACGGTCGAATCCGTGTTCGCACAAAGACCAAAGTCCAACACCACGGGCCTCTGCGTTTCGCCATCCGACGACTGCTGCATCAGAATGTTCTGCGGCTTCAAATCGCGGTGAATGATTCCGGCTTCATGACCGTACTGAACCGCGTTGGCCATCTGAATCATCCACTTCGCGGCCTCCTTCTCGGACATCGGCGACGACTGATTTGCCAACCAATCGCACCCAACAAAGACGACGACTGCCCTGCCGATCGCGTCGCTTCCGAATCGGAGTCCGCGGCGTCTCGCGTGGTCGAATTTTCTTGTGTTCGTTCGGTGCTGTTTTCCATGCCGTTTATCCAGTGCCATCCCATATGGCGAGGATCTCGGTGTCTGGTGAAGACCGCCCGCTAAGCAGGTCGGCAGGAGTGATCAAGCACAACCATGTGAGCCGTTTGGGCGTTCGCCCCGGTTGTGCGTGAAAACCGTGGCTAACGCCAGCGGCTCACATACCCGATGACACCTGCGCACCTGCTTAGTGAACAAAAGTAGACAGCACCAATCGAAGAATCGAGCCCCACCTCATTCGAGGTCGTGAAGTTTTACTTCACTCTCCCTTTGGGAGGGTCGGACCGCTTCGGGCCGGGAAGGGGTACGCGCAGGATCCAATGCTGAGCCCTCCCCTCGCTTCGCTCGACCCTCCCAAGGGGAGGGTGATGAGAAACGCTTTGCAAAACAACAACTTGAAAACTGCACGACCTCCTGCGCGGGCGGGGTTCGCAAGACGTCACGAACAGAGCACTTCGAAACTGCACAACCTCATTCATGTGCAAGAAGCAACGCCGATACCTGCCTCGTTTCAATCAATTGATTCCCAAGAGATTCATCGAACTCGTACCGAACTCACCACAGCACCTTCACATTGAGCACCTATAAATCACGCCTCATTCAAAACTGACCTGCCATCCTATTTGCGAACGCCTTCCATGAAACCCTTCGCTGCCTTGCTGATCCTAACAGCGTCCCTGCTTGCCACCGGTTGCGATTCTGAACCCGCTCTTCACCCGATCAGCGGCCATGTCACGCTTGGCGGGAAACCCTACGAGCGGTTGATCGTGTATGTCCGGCCCGTCGACGAAAGCGTCACACAATACAACCTCGGTGTCGGTGAAACCGACGCCACTGGAAAGCTGTTCCTTCGCTCGACCGCCGGCGAAGGTCTCGCAACCGGAATGTATCGCGTCAGCTTCTCTTGCATCGTCAGTGGCAAAGGTCAAACGGTTGGCTCCAGCGATGAAAAGATGGACGACGACCGGCGTCTGGTCACCAAAGACCTTGTTCCTCCTGCCTACGGCGATGGAGGTGAATCGACCCTCGAATTCGAGGTGGTTTCCGGCACCGACAACCGCATTGAATTCGACATCCCATCCAAACAGTCTTGAATCATCCTTTTTTGTTCCCACCTGACTTTTTCTCGCGAGACCTTTCAGATGAAACGACGCAACCTTCGCCACCGATCCGGCTTCACCCTTGTCGAATTGTTGGTGGTCATTGCCATCATCGGCATTCTTGTCGGATTGCTCCTCCCTGCCGTCCAATCCGCACGCGAAGCCGCACGACGAATGCAGTGCAGCAACAATCTCAAACAACTTGGCTTGGCGACGCATAACTTTGCTTCCGCTTACGACGAAGATCTGCCAATGCTTGGTGAAGCTCAGGAAGGTGGCCATTGGAGTGCATTCATCATGCCCTACTGTGAACAGACCAGCCTCTTTGAAGCACTCACGTTTGGTTCCACCAACTGGGCAGCGGGCACCGCACTCAGTGGCGCCGACATTTCATCGGCCAACCCACGAGATCGCCAAGTGGCCGCTTGCGAAATGCAGATCAGCGTCATGCGATGCCCTTCCTCAGTCGCCCCTTCAGCCATCTTTGACGCCTCGGTCTATTCGCCTCCATGGTTTGTCGCCGCCCGTGCACCCGCCAACTACCTCGCCGTCGTCACCGGCATTCAGCCAAATGACTGGAAGCCTTCCTGGGGATGGGGCCGCGCCAACCAACCGACTTGGGGCGACAGCCAAACGACAAAGCACCACTCCGAGTTGGACGGCATGATTCAAACTCGTTCTCCCGAGCGAGCTCGTATCGCACAAGGCGGAATGGGAGGCGGCACCAAATTTCGAGACGTGATCGACGGACTCTCCAACACCCTGATGTTTGGCGAAGCCATCCCCGACCCCGAGTTGGCCTCGATCGCATCGACTGCCGAAGAAGCCAACTCTGGCCGAAAAGATCACTGGGCGATTGGCGGCGACGACTTCGACAACTGGGAAGGTACCGACTGGTCCGAAATGGGCGGGTCGACCGCTGTCCCAATCAACTATGCCAAACCAATTGACATCCCCACGGCGGATGACTCACCTGAATGGGGCGCGTACGAAGTCAGTTTCGGCAGCCAGCACACCGGTGGTGCTCAGTTCTGTGTGGGCGACGGATCGGTTCGGTTCATCACGGAATCGATCGACATGACGATCTTTTCCGCCTTGGGGACCCGAGATGGTGGGGAAGTGGTGGAACAGCCATAACCCAATCACTTCCTTGAGAAGCAGGTCGGCGGGAATGATCGGGCATGGCGATGTGAGCCGTTTGGGCGTTAGCCCCGGTTGTACGTAGGAGCAACATCGCTCGCCAACACGTTCCAAATGCCGAAAGACTCCCGCCGGTCTGCTGAATACTTCCTTGAATCGTTTTTCTTCTTTGAGTTTCCCAATGCGTTCGACACAATCATGGTTCCTCCGTCCCGGCATCTGCCTGCTTCTTCTTGTCTGTTCATGGTCGACAGCCGTCGGGCACGATGGACCTGACCCGCGGGCGCATTGGGTTTTTGGAACACCGTTCTTCCAAGATGGAAATCTGAAAAGCCAACTCGGTCCCAGTCTCGCTGGGCACGGATCCCCCGCATTGGACGACTCCGATGGACTCAACGCGATTCGCCTCGAGGGGACCCGTTCGTTTTTTGTTGCTGAACAACCTTGGCCTGAATTGCAGAAGAAGCTTCCTGAGGAAGCGATCACGATTGCGGCTTGGGTTTCGCTCGATGAGCTGACTCAATACGGCGGCATTGTCTCGGCCCTGCAGGACAATGGCGACTCGGAACAAGGATGGGTTCTGGGGTACAACAACCAAACGTTCTCGTTCGGACTCTCCAGTCAGGAAGCAGACGATGGGAATGGGAAGATGACCTACCTGGAAGGAACCACCGAAGTGACACTCGGAAAGTGGTACCACGTCGCGGGTGTCTACGATGGCGAAACCATGCAACTCTGGGTCAACGGAAAACTGGATGCGGAAACAGGCGATCAAGGTGGTCCGATCTTGTATCCGAAAAAAGCCGACCTGGCGGTGGGTGCCTACCTCGATCGAAACGAGACCATTCCCATGAGCGGTCGTCTGGCGAAGGTCGCTGTCTACGACCTGGCCGCAAAACCGGCTTGGATCGCTCATGACTTCGAACACCAAGAGGCATGGGCAGAGCTTCCGCCCACCGCGAAAAAGAAGGCCCCCTTGGACTTCATGGTCGCCCCGTTTTTGCAGTACGCCACCACCGACAGCATCCGCGTGGTTTGTGAAACCAATGCGGAGTGCGAAGTCTCCGTGCGTTTCGGAGAAACCGCCGACTTCGACCGCGAAAGCACTGTCGCCTCCGACGACAAAAGAATTCATTCGGCACTGCTGGATGGACTGACTCCTGAGACCGGACACTACTATCAAGTCACCGCAACCGATCTGGAAACCCAAGCTTCCGTGCAAAGCGAAGTGCTCTCGTTCCAGACCGCTTCCCTGCCGGAAACCCCGTACGCATTTGCAGTCATCTCGGACACGCAGGGCAATCCAGCCGTCAGCGGAAAAGTCGGCGAATTGGCCTGGGGCCTGCGTCCAAATTTCTTGGTCGTCCCCGGTGACCTTGTCAGCACCGGCACGATCAAGAACGAATGGGTTTATCAGTTCTTCTCAAGCATGAATCCACTGATCTCTCGAGTCCCGTTCTATCCGGTCCTGGGGAACCACGAGCGAAATGCAGATCACTACTATCGGTACATGGACCTGCCCGCACCTGAATACTACTACTCGTTTCGATACGGGAACGCGGCGTTCTTCATGCTCGATTCCAACAAGGAAATGGGCCCCGACAGCGAACAGTACCAGTGGCTCGAAAAGCAACTCGCGGCCTTGGAAACTGAAAAAGCAGACGGCAAAGTCGTGTGGACCTTTGTCAGCTTTCACCATCCCGCGTATTCATCGGATGAAAATGATTACGGAGACCTCTGGAAAGGCAAAAGCAAATGGGGTGATTTGAGAATCCGCCCGATGACCAAATTGTTCGACCGCTTCGCTGTGGACATTGTCTGGAATGGACACATCCACTCCTACGAACGCACCTGGAAAATGCACAACGAAAAACCACAGAACGACCGAGGCACGATCTACATGATCACGGGCGGCGGCGGTGGCGGACTGGAACAAGCCGGTCCCATCCGACCTCCGTTTCAACAAACGGTTCGTCGCGGACACCACTTTGTCTACGTCGCGGTCAATGGCAAAGAACTGCAACTCAAATCGTACGACTTGGAGGGGCAACTCTTCGACACCGTTTCGGTGACGAAGCAAACCGGCGTGCCCAAGCAAGAGTGAGCCTGGAGGTCGCGACGGCAACCTGGCTTCAACTATCGCATTGGAGGAGCAGGCGGTATCGTTTCCGCCATGCACCTTCTACTTCCTTTGTTGGCCAGCGTTCTTTTTGTTTGCGGGCTGATCTTTGTTAAACGAGTCAGCCGATCCGTCGTACGCCCTGAGGGGGTTGGACAAGTCACGCTGTTGTTCTGCGTGAACATGGGCTCCTCTGCTTTGATGTCGCTGTTGTGGTTCTTTGACGGGCCCGACACCTATTGGTTGAATCTTTGGCAACCCGCGATCGTCGCGTTGTTGTTCATCTTGGGGTTGTTGCTGACATTCACGGCGGTGGAAGTCGGCGACGTCTCCATCGCGGCCCCGGTGTTTGGCGTGAAGGTCGTTTTTGTAACTTGCCTGCTCGCATTCTCGTCGGACACGGGAGTCCCCAACGCAATCTGGGGAGCCGCTTTCTTGGCGGCAACCGGCATTGCGTTGATTCAGTGGACTGGCCAGCATCATCCCCGGCGAATTGGACTGACCATCGCATTGGCGCTCGGTGCCGCGAGTTGCTATGCGACGTTTGACTTGTTGGTCCAACGTTGGTCACCGGCCTGGGGATCCACTCGGTTGTTGCCCGCGGTCTTTCTCATCGTCGCGGTGCTGTCGCTGCTCGCGCTGCCTTGGGTACGCTGGCGGCCCGTGGTGTCAGACAACAACTGGAAACTGCTCGTTCCCGCGATCATCTTGCTGGCCTGCCAAGCGTTCTGCATCACGATCGCAGTCTCGGTGTTTGGCGACGCGGCACGACTGAACGTGGTCTACTCGCTTCGCGGTTTGTGGGGCGTGTTGTTGGCTTACGCCGCCGCCAGAATTTGGGGCGGCGCAGAAGCCGACCTCAGCGGCAAACTGCTGCTGATGCGACTGTCGGGTGCGGTTCTGTTGACGTTCGCCGTTGCCTTGGCCGTGTTGTCGTGACTCGGAATCGATACCAGAGCGATCCGAAACGATGACTACGGTTGCAGCAACTGCTTGACAAAGAAGTCCTTGATCTGCTGCTTCGTGGTGGGATGAAACAGCGTCATCATGTGGCCTTGGTTTTCGATCACCGTCAAGGAAACGGCCACGCCGGCGTCCATCAAAGCAGCTGCGAATTTCTCGCTGTTTTCCAGCGGAACCAACAAATCCTTTTCACCATGAATCAACTGCATCGGTGGATCGCCGGGGGAGACATGGGCGGTCGGTGAGGCTCCCAGATAATTGTTAGGCACTTCACGCGGCGTTCCGCCCAAGAAGTAACTCAGCCCCGCGTTGTCGTCGGGGACGATTCGGAAATCGCACGGTGGACCGCCCGCACACACCGCCGCGATCGGCGGCAACTGTTCCCAACGTGGGTCGTCGGATCCCCACTCGCTGGCCAGCATTTGAGTCGGCCGATCTTCATTGCTCAGCACTCCAATCAGTGCCGACAGGTGACCTCCCGCCGAGTAGCCAAACATCCCGACACGATTCAGATCAATTTTCCAAGCGTCCGAATGCTCGACCAATTGCAGCAGGGCTTGTCGCACGTCATCGACTTGCCGCGGAAATTGGTGCTGCGGTGCCAAGCGGTAATTCATGTTCAGGACGACAAATCCCAACTGGGCCAATCGATCGCAATACGCACGCAAGGTCCATTTGTCGCCGATCGCCCAACCACCACCGTGGATCATCAAAATGGCTGGACGAGGTGCCCCTTCGACAAACACTTCGCCGGCGTCGTTCGTCGAAACGCGGTGCTGATCCGAAATCGGCAGGTGCAAATCAAACAGCCCCGCGCTTCCATCGGCATCGCTGTAGCGGAGATCAAGAAACTGCTGCACCTCCACGGGGGTCCCCTGATCGGTCGCCGCAACGGCAACTGCGCCCACCTCAGCAGCGGAATCAACACTGGCGGGCTGAACACTGGCGGGCTGAACGGCCGCGGACTCGCTGGTTGGGATGATCTTCGATGAGTTTGTCTTCTCTCCCTCATCGGACCACGCAGCCCCTGAGGGCAGAACAGCCACTGACGCGAGAATGCAACTCGCCAGCAGGTTCCATGGACTTGGGCTTCGCAAAGTCCGTCTGCCCTGCCCCCCATGATTCCCGCTCGCGAATTCTCGCGGCGGCAGGGAACTGCAGGGAAAGGATGAGAGCATCATGTTTGGGTCCGTAGGCGTGGTTTCCATCGCACGTATAATACGGGCAGGTCCAGCGTCGAGTCATTGCCATTTCGTCGCATGGTCCCCCGTCTTTCCCCCCCCATCGCCGACCTGATCTGCCCAATATGTCATCCTCGATTGAGTTGAACACGATTCCCGAAGCCGTCGAAGCCATTGCCCGAGGCGAAGTCATCATCGTGATTGACGCGGAAGACCGTGAAAACGAAGGCGATTTTATCTGCGCGGGCGAAAAAGCGACCCCAGAACTGATCAATTTCATTTTGGGTGGGCGTGGACAGTTGTGCGTTTCGGTGCTGCCCGAGGTGTGTAAACGACTGGAATTGTCACCGGTCGTCCCTCAAAACAACGCTCCGCTGCAAACCGCGTTCATGACGCCAATCGATATCGCCACTGCGAAAACAGGCATCACGGCCGCCGAGCGAAGTGAAACGATTCGACTCCTGACGGATCCCGAGGCCACGGAAGAAGACTTCGTGCGTCCCGGTCACGTGTACCCATTGCTGGCCAAAGAAGGCGGTGTGCTACGCCGGGCAGGACACACTGAAGCGGCAATCGACCTTTCTCGGATGGCGGGACTGGCCCCCGTCGGCGTGCTCTGCGAAGTGCTGAACGAAACCGGCGACCGTGCTTCGCGTGACGACTTGGCGAAACTGGCCAAGGAACACAATCTGAAAATCATCAGCATCGAACACCTGATCGCACACCGACGCGTGAGCGAAAAACTGGTCAGCCGCGCCGCCACTTCGGAACTGCCAACCCGGTACGGCGATTTCGAAGTCATCGTTTACAATGTCAACTACGAAGCCCAAGAACCCATTGCAATCGTGTTCGGGGACCTGACCGCGCCCGGCACGCCACCACTGGTTCGGATGCACAGCAGCTGCTTCACGGGGGATTTGATCCAATCCCTGCGTTGCGATTGTGGAGACCAACTTCACATGGCACTGGACATGATCAGTCGCGAAGGCCGAGGTGCATTGATCTACCTTCCACAGGAAGGTCGGGGCATCGGGTTGGCTCAGAAGATCCGGGCCTACGCTTTGCAAGACAAGGGCATGGACACGGTCGAAGCCAACCACGCGCTCGGATTCAAAGCGGACATGCGTGACTACGGCGTCGGACTTCAAATTCTAAAGGACCTTGGTTTGTCCGAGGTTCGTTTGTTGACCAACAACCCGAAGAAAACCAAAGCCTTCAACCTTCGTGGCTTTGACTTGAAGGTCGTCGACCAAGTCCCGATCGTTCCCCCCAGTAACGAGCACAACATGCGCTACTTGGAAACCAAACGCGAAAAGATGGGTCACCAGCTGCCGCCACTGTCGTGAACCTTTCCACCGAAGATTCATCGCAGGCTTCCTCCGAGGCGTCGTTGCGATTTGCCGTGTTGCATCACCGCGTGCCATGCGGCGACAGCGACAAGTGTGCTGACCCAAATCGGGATGCCTCGGATTCAAGTGCCTCGGATCCAAGCGGCTGCGATTCAAGTGGCTGCGATTCAAGTGGCAGTGATACAGCCGCCCAGGCGACCGTTGCACGTGGCGATCACTTTGACTGGTTGTTCGAACTGGAAAGCGGCGGCGAGCAACTGTGGACCTGTGCCACGCCGATCGTGCAGCTGGCACCCGCGAACAAGATTCCGATGGTGCGTTTGCCGGATCACCGCCGGCTTTACTTGGACTACAACGGCCCGGTTTCCAACAACCGAGGCAATGTCACCCGGATCGCATTCGGCACTCACCGAATCCTCCGATCGGAATCGTCCTCGCAGGCGGCGACGAGCGAAATCCCGTTTCGCACCGTGGCCTCAATCCAACCAACGGAAGCACTCAACGCGGTCCCATTGCCCGGGTGCTTGGAGCTGTTGTTTCAGTCGGCTCCATTGCAGTCAATTCACTGGTACTGCGACAGCGAATCGTCTGAGCGAGTTCGCAACACCGCCGGCATCGTCTGGGACGGCTTCCTGACCATCCAGCGTTGGCCAGAGGCTTTGGTTCCCGCTGCTCGCGAATCTGCCCGGCGTTGATCGAGGTTTCGATCCCCGGTCGTCGTTGCGTCGGAGCTTTGCTCTTGGGATTCGGAAATCGATGCGGAACGGCCGTCCGTGGTTTGATCAGATGCACGTGAGGATTCATCCTCGGAATCGTTTGCTTGCTGTGATTGCTTGCGAAACGAAACGAAACGATGCACCGGACCTCGAGGCGAGTAGTAATCCTGCGCCAACTGGCCGGCTTGTCCCGACAGACGCAACCGCCCCGCGGTCAAGCTGACCAGTTCGATGACCAAGGGCTTGAAGGCATAGTGCGGGTCCTCTGGAGGAATGTGCACCAACGCGATCGGCCCATCCTCGGTGAAGTCCCACCGAATGTCTAAATCGCCCAGCGCAGCTTCGCGACTGATCCGGCGGACAAAGGGTTCCAGCGGCAATGGCAACGCCCCCGCTTTCAAGTCCGACAAGTGGATGGCAAGCAGATTGGGTTCTTCGGTCATCTCAACCGACAAGCGGCACGAGACCACCGTGTCGAGACGCGATGACTGGTACCGCACCGCGGCGAGAATTTGCCCATCTTGGATGGCGATGGCGGGCTCGCGCACGCCGCGACGTGACAGCCGATCAAATCGTTCTGGCAATTGATCGGACAGCCACGCGTTGATTTCCTCTTCACTGAAGGAGGCGTTCCAGGAACCTCGCCGTGACAGATCCGATTGCAGTTGCTCCACATCGTGTTGCAATTGATTCCGAGCAACCTGCATCGCTTGATCGGATTGATCCAAGACCCGCTGGTAGAAATCGGGCACTTGCCGAGACTGCCAAACCGCCCAGTAACTCGCCATGCCGCCGGCAACCAGGGCCACGGTCAAGACCACGCCCGCGATGCGTCCCCAAAAACGAAAGGACGACCGACTGCTTTTCTTAGCGTTCGCAGGCTTCGATCGATGCGATGGCGAATGGAACATAAGCGAAACCTTGGGAAGGCGTTCGACTGATCAAAAAGGACTCAAAATCTTAGCGGCTGAGGCAACCAATTGCGAATTTTGCCGGTCACACTCGCATTTTGCTGCGACGAATCCACCAGGGGCTGCGGATCCGAGGAACTTCCAGGCGTGGCCGCTGTGCCAGAAAGATTGTCCACCGTCTTTTCGGTGAGCATGGATTCTGTCGGCGGCCCTGTGGGGGCCGAAGTGGCGATCGCCACGGGACTGACAACGCCCTGCCCAAACGCCGGCTGCACAAAGGGACGATCAACCTCGGCGCGGCGCGGGTCCGTCGTTCGTCGCACGGCAAATTGCAACAATTGCTTGGCCCAGAATTGATTCAGTAATCTCGCGGGACCTTTGACGTCGTCACGTTGCAGACCCTGAACGGCCAAGTACGCCAAACTCTGGATTTCAGCTCGTTCGGCTCGACTGGCAAACCAATCCGTGACAAAAACATCGTCCACCCAAATGATTCCATCGGACAGATTGTCGATTGTTACCCGCAATTCTCGCGTGTTTTCCACGTCCACGTTCAGCCATTCCAAGACCACGGTGGAGTCTTGCCATTTTCCGTCAATTGGAACTTCCACTTCACGCCAATGGCGACACGGTTGCCCGTCGAGAGATCCCTCCAGTGCCACTCGCAGCGTCAGTGTTTTGGAAGCTTCCGCGGAAGTCCCCTGGCGTCCTTCGTTGCTTTGTCCCAACGGTTCGAGCGAGGGCCTTCCTGAATTCCCTGCGGTAGGATTGGCAATCGCTGGAGCGGATGCTCCCGGCGTCGCTGGTGCTTTGAGAGGTTCGCGGTACCCTCGGACAGCCATGGAAATGGCAACGCGTCCCGCGACTGGAGTCGCAATGTTTTTGCTGATCAACCAAGCCTGAGTTCCCGACTCATCGCGAGCGGCGAGACGCACACTGTGCTCGCCACGAAACGCTGCGCGTGAATCGAGTTTGACAGCGTCAGCGGGATGTTGGGCATGCATCCAATTCGGAATCCCCAGTCGCGCGGACGCATCTGGCAAACTGCTCTGCTCGAACCCGCCGTTGCTGAGCAGGGATTGCGGTGACTTTGCAGCGAAGTGTGGTGTCACTTGCTTGGGAGAACGCAGCAACGTTGTGCTGGCTTGAATCACTCGACCAGGGTTCCAGCGGTCAATGGAGGACCTCGCCGGTGCGGCTTGCGATTCAGCTTCTGGAGTGGGTGTTTTCAATTCTCGAGGCAACCGATCCAACTCACTCAACAAACCGACATGCTCCACCACCATCGTGACTTGCTCGGTGATTCGAGGCATCATCGTGGCAGGGTCCGAGACGGATCCGGTCCAGGCGAATTTGCGAGGCAGTGGCGATTCACTTTGGCAAATCACCATCTGACGCGGTGGCAATTTCAAACGGGCGCCCAGTGCTGTTTGCTCCGGCACCGTGAGCGTCAGATCCCTTGCATCGTCACCCGCAGTGGTCTTCCAAACCGTCGTTTCCGTCGTCGTCAGCGAAACGCTCATGGTCCACGGAGCACGGTTCACAAGCACCAAAGAATGACTGGACGGATGCACCGACACGGTCACCAACCCATCGATCGACCTCTGTTTGCCATTGGCAACTTCTGCCGGCACTGGAATCAAATCCTCGTTCCAGTGTTTCCAAACGTGGCAAGCGGCCTTGCCAATGGATGAGTCCAACATGTCGCGATCGAACAATAGGAATCGTGACGAAATGGAATCACGAGGCAGGCCCGCGGCACGAGCAGGTTGATCCCACCACTGAATCCATTGGTCATCCTTCAACGCCATCGAAACGGCGTTGCCCTCCACGGAAGACGCGGCGTCCGAGGTGGGACTCACAGGTTGGTACCCCAGCCAAAAACCTTGGGCGGGCTCAGCAGCACGACTGTCCATGATCGGGAAGTGGGCGCTCAACCGCGGGGGCGGTTCACGTCGGTGATCACTGACCAACCAAACCTGCCCGTCGGTTCGTTCCGGTTGCAAACGGCGAACTTCGGCGAGAGTTTGTTGCAGCAAAGGAAGCACGGTTGATTCGCTGGTGGCATCTGCGGTCGACGCCGTTTCAACATTCGCATCTTCGACCAAGATCAAGTGCTGATGATTCAAGTTCGCAATGATCGGCAGCAAAGCTTCCGTCGCATGATGGTGGCCGCAGTTCCGGCACTGAATGGTTTCTGATTGCCATCGCACCACAAAACCACTGGCCTGGCCGTTGCCCCAGAATTCATTCCAGGAATCAACCAAACGATTCACCGGAGCACCGCACTGCAAATGGGGCGGTTCCAACCAAACCTGTCCGTCCAACTGAATCATTTCTTCCGCGGCCAAGCGGACCAGCATGGCGTCTTCGAGGGACCCTTCGTTGGAAACCGATGAATCGGGATCGGCACCAAGCGCCGCCTCGGGCATGGGCAGGACGATCGCGTCCACACCATGGTCACGCAGGACTTTGATTTCGCGTTTCAAGCAATTCAGACGCGCTTGCCACTGCATCGCATCCTCCGAAATCGGTGCGTCATCGTGACGCCAATTCCAGTTCAACAAGGAGTGATCCTTTGCGGATGTCTCCGCCGCCGCATTGGAACACCACGATCGCAGGGTCGCCGCATCGATCCGCGTCATCAGTTGACGGGGCTTCAGTTCCATTGGGCTGGGAAGGCCCGCCGTGGGTTGGGTGGGGGCAGTCGGTTGCGTGCTGGAGGCTGGGAACACCACCACGGTCCAACTGCGAACCACGTCCATCCCATCACGCTCGGTCAGGGAATCCAAACGCAGCCAGCGCTGCCAACCTTGGTGGTCTCGAGGGACGCGCATTTGCACATCGTAAATCCCTGGCTCCGTGATCGTGACCGGTTCAGACACCGTTGCAGGGGAAATTTCCACGCGCCCGATCAGGGCATTGGATGCAGCCGATCGAATGTCCAAGCGTCCCGAGCCTTTGGATTGATCCACCGGCGTTTCGCTCGCAACTGTTTCTTCGTCAGCAGCGTCCGCTTCGCCCGCGATCCGAAAACGAATCAACGATTCCGACAACTGGCACGAAGGGATCCCCTTCTGCGGCAAGACAACGATTTTTTCACTGGTTTGCGCGAGGGCGTTTGTCACGCCGAAAACACAGACCAACAACCCTGCCAGCGATCGCGACACAGCGATTGCGAAAGCATCGTAGAACGTGCGCGACACGTCACGACAACGGTCGTTTCGAGGTGTTGTCCGCGCGTTTGTTTCGCCTTGCCCCATCACTTGAAAACCAGCTTTTGTGATAATCACCACCCAACAGGGTGGCCGATTCTTCGAGATCCAACTTGAATCGTCCAACGCCAAAGTACTGGGTTCATCACCGTCATCACAAGACGATTTCGGAGGGAACTTGCATTCAAACCACGCCCCCCTAGAGGCGCACTGACCACCCTTGCCGCGCAAGAATCACCCCAGAATTAGCTGTATTCAAGATGACAAAAGCACTAAGCTGAAGGTTGTTCCGCAAACATAGTGGAGGTGCATATGAGTGCCCAATGGTATTACATGAGTCACGGATGGTTTCATACGACGAAACGGATCGGTCCCATCAGCGAACCTGAAATGTTGCTCCGTATCGACCGGGGGAAAATTTCTCCGGAAACGTTGGTGCAAAGCTCCAAGACGCGGCAGCGGTGGGTTCCAATGAGTACGATTGAACCTGCCATGCGGCGATGGAAAGCGTCTCATCCCAACGAAGCCGGTGACGCCGCGCACGGGCAGGCCAGCTAGCCACACGGCATCTTCTTGAGCCGACTGCATCACACCGCCGCCGACTACGCCGCCATCGCGATTGCGCCGGTGTTGATCTTCGTGATGCTGTTCAGTCTGGCCAGCTTCCTGTGCATCGTCCTGTATTCCGGCGGGTACTCGGGCGCGTTGGTCTGGACGATGTTGATGTACACGATGGGAGCCACTGCGGTGGCCCGGATCACCATCGAACACGATCGTCAGTACTCCTCCCTGTACGCAATTGCTTTGGGCGTCGCGACGGTTTTCGTCCTGATTCGGTACGTTGGCGATCCGATCTTTTCCATCGGGATCGTGTGGGTCGTCGGTTATTTGGCCGACAAGATCGTTCACGACTGCACCATCGTCGATGATGCCGTCGACAGCAGCGGACAGGGACTGGTCGACAGTGGTTTGTCGTTTCTGAAGCTTCGACGACAACAAAAACAACAGACCGACGTCTTGCCATCAAATGCGGCAACCGACGCGAATGACGCCAGTGCGATCTCCCAGTCCAACTCCAAACGCTCAGCCAAGAACCCTGCTGCCGGGCACCAACCAGGTCGAACCGTGTTGTGGCTGGCACTGGGGGCCTTGCCGCTGTTTGGTCTGGGCCAGTTTTTTCTTGGTGGCGATTCAAAAACCTGGAACCTGGCTCGAATCCTTCTGACGCTCTATTTGTTTTCTGCGTTGTCACTGCTCGTGGTGACTTCGTTTTTGAACCTTCGGCGTTATCTGCGACAACGGCAGACCGAGATGCCTTTGGATGCAACCGTCGCATGGCTTGCAGGTGGCATTGTCATCATCGGGGTGATCCTGATGATCGCCTACATCGCTCCGTTGCCCGGCAAGGCCGTTGCTTCGCTGAAGGCCCCCGAGTTCCTCACCAATCGGTCGCCGCTGTCTGCCAGCGAATACGGGTGGGGCGATGAGGGCGCGGAAATCAGCGACGAGAACGACGCGAAGTCATCCGAAACCAGCCCAGACGGTTCTCCCAGCGGTGAAACCAAACCCGGTGCAAAAGCCGGCGGCCAAAAGGGCAACCGCGAAGATGGACCTGCGGGCAGTGATCCCGGCGGAAAGAAGCAAGGCAAGGGGCAAGACCCCGGCAGCGACCAACCCGCCGGCGGTGAAAAAAACGAGTCGTCGAAGAGCCCGTCTCCCGCGGCCAACGATTCCAAGAACTCGGGCACCCCCCCCCAATCCGAGCCCGGACAACCAGGGCCCAAGTCAGGAGACCAAGGCAAGGCGCCTCCCAACCAGTCACCCCCCTCACCGAGCGAATCCTCCTCCAAAACCGATCCACCCAACCAATCGCAGTCGAAAACATCCGAGTCGAATGCGGCAGATGCGGCCAACGACGATTCGCAAAGTGGGGAACCCGAGAACTCAAGCTCCGACACCGATGCCGCGGAGGAATCCCAATCGCCTGATTCGCAGGAACAGGAGCCTCAAACATCCGAGCAATCGAAATCCAACAGCGAGTCGCCCTCGGACGACACCCCGAATCAAAACACGGGCAACCAACAGGAACCGCTCTCGGCTCGGACCAAGCCACCGCCCGATCGCTCGCCGTCCTTGGGGGGCGTGTTCAGCACCATGGCAGGAATGCTGAAATGGGTGATTTTCCTGGCGTTGTTTGCGTTCATCGCGTTCTTTGTCGTTCGTAACTTGGACGCCATTCTGGCGTGGTGGGACAACCTCTTTGCGGATGAAAACCGAGAACCGTCCGCTCCAAAACCGATCGAGAAGAAAAGCTTGGAGCCGGATTCGCCACCGCGACCATTTGCATCGTTTCGAAATCCGGCTGGGGATCCCGATCCGCGTCGGGTGGTGGTTGTCACGTTTCAGGCTTTGGAAGCATGGTGCCGAGAACAAGGCGTCGAGCGATCTCCGGACGAAACGCCGTCTGAATTTGTCCGCCGAGTCGCAGTGCAATTCCCGACTCTCGGCCAATCGGCGGTCCAGGTCGTCGATGCGTACAACCGAATCGTCTATGGTCGTGCAGCGGCCTTGCAGGATGATGTCGAGGCCGCCAATTCGGTTTGGCAAGTTTTCGCTGGTGGCACCCGCACTTCATGACGTCGCATTTGCACTCCCCCATTCACACGCAAATCGCGCGAGCGACAGCGCCGTGGATGTTTGCGCTGTCCATGTTGTTCTTGGTGTGCCAAGCGGTCTTGATCGTGATGTGGGTCGACGTTCCCAATCTTCGCGAATCGGCCACTCAGGCGGACGTCGATCAATACGTCATTCGGGTTGATTCGACTTACTTGGGAATGTGGTTCGAACAACTCGCGATTGTTTCGATGCTGGCGATTTGGCCCATCGTGATCCTGGAGTCCGTCTACCACTGGATCATTCGGCCGAAAACACCGTCCATGCGATGGTTCCACTTCTACACGTTGACGTTTTGCATTTGCCCTTCCCTGCGGATGTGTGCTCGCAGTTACGAAATGCATGGCCAGTTGTGGTTGCCCGGCATGTCGTGGCAACGAACCAACAAACGGCTGAGGCGGCGTTTGGCGCAACACTTCAGCATTCCGATGATCGGCATCGCGCTGTTGATCTTGCCGGTGTTGATCACGGAGTTCTTTCTCAAAGACCAAGTCGCACGTTATCAATGGCTGCGAATCGCGTTGCACATCGGCACCGGAGTGATCTGGTTTGCTTTCGCGGCAGAATTCATTCTGATGGTTTCCATTGCGGAGAAGAAGCTTCAGTACATCCGCCACAATTGGGTCGACTTGGCCATCATCTTGCTGCCGTTTTTCTCGTTCCTGCGATCGATGCAGGCGGTTCGAGGAACTCGTTTGGCGAAACTTGCGAAAATACCCCAAATTGCCAAGCTTGCTCGGGCCTATCGCTTGCGAGGCACGGCGCTCAAGGGCTTCCGAGCCCTGGTGATCTTGGGCGTCGCCACCCGGTTGTTCAAAACCAACAAGAAACGCCAGCTCGAACGACTGCAGGCGGAATTGTCCGTCGCGCGTCGTGAAACGCGGTTGATTCGGCTCGCGATTGCTCGACTGGAGCGTGAAATCCAGGAAGAACTGGACGATGAAGCAGGCCTGGCGGACGAAACCGACGCCGCCGTCCCGCTCAACTAGGTAAAAAAGAACCCAGAAGAAACTCGCCCAAATTGCCAACATTGCTGAAACTTCAGCGAATTGGCCTGGGTACCTTTCTTCGTACGCGCCCTGTTCCTGACATGACGCGGCCTTACAGTTGAAGCTCTTGCCTTTCAGTTTCCAATTTGATCCGACAAAGGACGCACCCGTGAGATTGTCGTACGCCCGTTTCCAACCCGCCCGCCCAGGCATTTCTCGAGTTGCCACGTTCGCGTTGGCCGCTTTGGTCGCCGTCGCAGGCATCGCCTCACCGTTCACTTCGGTGATGGCTCAAGAAAAATTGACTCCCGGTGGCGGCAGTGCCGTGGCGGGACAATCCACTGAACCCGTTGTCGTGGTCACGTTGGGCAGCATTGACCAATTGACCCGCGACTTGAACTACCTCAGTGGTGCGATCGGCCAGCCTCAATTGGGAGGCATGTTCGCCATGATGGCCGGAACCTTCACGCAAGGCATCGACACCTCTCAACCGGTTGGTGTGGTCGTCCCGTTGATCGACGGTGCTCCGGAACCCATCGCGTTGTTGCCAACCTCCAATGTCAAAACCGTGCTCAAACGCATGGAAGCTCAAGTCGGCCCCGCCGACGAACTGGACGACGGCACCATGGTGATCGCCATCGGCGCCAACACGGTGTTCATCCGCCAAGTCGGTAACTGGGCTGTCTTGGCTCGCAACCGCAGCGTGCTGGACCGTGCTCCCGCCGACCCCTCGGCCATCATCAGCGAGATGGGCACGGACTACGACATCGCCGTTCGCTTGGACGTCCAACAGATCCCGCCGCCAATGCGTGATGCCTTGATCGGGCAAATTCGCCAAGGCTTTGACCAAGCCATGAAGCAGCAACAAAACGGCGACGAAGCCGCTTTGGAATACGCCGCTCAATCGATCGAACAACTCGAACAAGTCATCGATCAAACCAAAGAACTGATGATCGGAATCGACATTGATTCGGCCAATCGCCGCATCATGCTCGAGACCGAATTCACCGCCGTTGCCGGAACCAAATTGGCTCGCATCTACGACGGGCAAAAACCGATCCCGTCGGCTTACAGCAGTGTCATTCGTGAAGATGCCGCCGGCTACGTTCACTTCGCCAGTTCGATTGGCCCCGAGGCTTTGGAACAAGCTCAAACGAGCGTCGACGGTGCCATGCAAATGCTGGGATCGGCTCTGAGCCAAACCGACAAGCTGAGCGAATCCGAGCAAGCCGAAGCGACAGACATGATTCGCCGCGTGGTTGAATTGATGATGGACTCGGCCAAAGAAGGCAAGTCGGACTTCGGTGCCTTGTTGCTGACCGATGCCAATAAATTGCAATTCGCAATGGGGGCCTTTGTTTCCGACGGTGGCGAAGCCGCCAGCATCGTCAAAGATGTCGCTGCCAAGGTTCAAGGTCGCGGTGACGCACCTCGCTTTGAGTTCGACGTCAACAATTACAAGGGCGTCAACATGCACTTGGTGGAAGCCGACGTGCCCGCTGACGAAGACGAAGTTCGCAAGATCTTCGGCGAACAAGTTCGCGTTCACATCGGAACTGGCCCCAAAGCCATCTACGTTGCTTTGGGCGATGACAGCCTGCCATTGATGAAGCAATTGATCGACGCGGAAGCAACACCCGTGGCTCCGTCGGGCAACACGTTGATGCAACTGGAAGTCAACCTGATGCCAATCCTTCAGTTTGCTCAATCGATCGAGAACAACGATGCGATCGCCGCCATGATCGACGCTCTTTCACGAGCCGATGACGCTGGTGAATTGCGAATCGTTTCCGAAGCGATCGAAAACGGCCAAATCAGCCGGTTCATCATCGGTGACGGCATGCTGCAAGCCATCGGTGCTGCCGCTCGCCAAGCTCAGCAAGCCAAAATGAACCAGGGCTTCTGAGCCGAACCCTTGTCATTCTGTTCATTTGCACTGTCAGATGACCTGAATCAATGACCTTTCAAACCTCTCTGGGCGAGCCTGATCACAGGTGAATCCAGAGAGGTTTTTTCATATTCTCTTCCGGTGTTTGCTTTCATGGCTTCCGATTCATCTTCCGCCCACTCCAACGCCAATGTTTCTTGCTGCAGCCGGCGTCGAACCTGCCTGATCGGCCTGCTGTGTTTCTTCGCAGGACTGGGGCTGGGTTGGTTCTTCCGCGGGAAAAGTGTACCGCGTTCCGTCGCCAATCCACCGACCGTGATCGGCTCCCCTTCGTCACCTGGCCCCCATTCGTCCTCTGGCAACGCTCAAAACGACGGGACGACCGAATCAGCCTCCGTCGAAGTTCCCATGTCAGAGGTGCTGAAGCTCGCGGAGGAATCGCTGCAGCACTTGATCGACAACGTCGACGGCTACACAACGCGAATGATCAAACACGAACAGGACCGCAACGGCGTTCTGCAAGAACCGTCGGAGATGTTCATGAAGATCCGAACGCGACACGTTGGTGGCGAGCCCGGCCAAGGCCTGCGTGCTTACTTGCGATTCGAAACACCCGAGTCCGCGAAAGGACGGGAGGTGATTTGGATCGAGGACCAAAACGACGGCCAGCTTCTTGTTCGTGAAGCCGGGTTCCTTGGCAGCATGATGACCGCCAAGCTCGAACCCACCAATTTCCTCGCCATGCGAGGCCAACGCTATCCGATCACCGAGCTGGGGCTGACGAATCTGGTCCGCAAATTGATTGAGCGTGGGTCTCGCGACGTTGACAATCCCGACGTCCGTGTGATTCGCACGGAAGGCCATCCGTTCGATGGAAAATCATTGACGTTGCTGCAGATCCAACGATCCCAACCGAGCGACCAACCCGATGATTTCTCGTTGGCGGAAGTCGTGATCGACGAAGAGCAGAAACTGATCGTCAGCTTCCGCAGCTTTGGCTGGCCAGAATCGGAAGGCGAAACGCCGCCCCTGATCGAATCGTACGAGTACCACGACTTGGTTGTGAACCCAAAGTTAACCGACCTCGATTTCGATCCCACCAACCCGGACTACACCTTTCCTGAGTGAGGCGTTCGATGAATGATTCATTCGGCCTTTGGCCAAAGCGTGCGGGTGGCGCCGCACAAGACCAGGGGCGTTGCCCACTGGCTATGTTGAGCATGGCTTTTGGCCAAGGTGGACAACCGACCAACGGCCAGTTTCATCGAAGCCAGTTGCACCGCCCCTGGGACTTTGCCCGGTTGCCCCTGACGAATCGAGAATCACATTTTGGCGGGCAAAGGTTGCGTTCGCCCAGCGAACCCCGATTCTCAGACAAACAAAAAGCTTGACATCGGCGTGCTGCACCACCACGTTAGGTGAGGGCAGCGCAACCAGCGATAAGTCCGAGATTGCGAACCTGAGACGGGACAACGCAACCGGTGAAAACACCCTTCCATCCAACTTATCTCCGGACCAACCGGGGATAATCATATCGTTACCCGACTGAATGCCAATGATCGCACTCGGCTACATGGCGAAACGTATCGTCGAGCGTCCCGATTGGCTGGGCGTACCATCGGTCCGCGACGTCTACGCCGTGTCAGACTGCATCTCACCGGACTTTGCGGACTACATAACTTTTTGGAAGCACAACGGCTTCTGGTTCTTCGACCGGCCTTCCAACATTACTAGGCTTTGTACGCAGCACGGCATCTCGTTGGATGACCTTGCCTTCGTGTATTACGAGGCCCATCCGCAGCAATTCGACAACGACGATCACACCTGGCGGGACTTCGGACCTGAACTGGACATCAAGACGGATATTTTGCCAGCAACCGCATCGACACTGCTCGGATATGACATCGTCTGTTACTCGATGCAGAACTCGCCCGAATGCTCACCGTTGTCGTGCAACCACGTCGCGACTGACGTCCAAGTGAATTCGCACTGTCTTATCGACTCGCTTGACTACGCTATCCAATCTCTCGAAACTGGCATCTTTGACAACGCCGAGCCCGGCCCGATGCGGATTGTTGCCGTCCACTCGCTTCGTACGGGAGCGGACGGGGAACCATGACATGCACGAGAGCACGGCTTCCAGCGTTCTAGCAATGGATCGCTGTCTCTCCGTGCCCCGTGAGGTCCGACGCTCCGCGAATTGCGACGTTTGCGAACACATCAAGATTCACCATTCATTCCGCAGGTCGCTATCAATGCCGAAACACACCATTTCCATGCTTACCGGATTGCTTGTTTTTGCAACCGTTCTTTGCTCGCCCACCACTTACGCTGACGAGCCAACTACTGAGACCGATCCTCGTCCAAGTGAGGGAGTCATTCGCTTCGAGTTTTCGGGATCGTACAACGTGGTCATCGACGGTGCGACCGTAGCGACGGGACAGGGCACAACCACGGTCGAACTGAGCCAAACATTTGCGTACCGATTGTTTCATGATTTCCAGAAAACGCTTCAGGACTCGAATATTGTCGGGGACGACGTAGCCAAAGGGATCTCGTCACTCCCGTCTACCATTCGTTCGGCAAACGAAACACTCAAATTGTTGTCCGATCCCGAAACGCAAGAATCGCTCAGGCAGGTGGAGTCCATGCTTCGTTTGCTTCCAAGAACGACTGTCCCAAAGGAAATGTCGACCGACTCTGATTCTGACCAGAATTGAGCTACTTGAGATCGAAGGGGACGGGGGCATTGCGATTTCTATTCGCTCACTCATGCCCCGCTCCCTTTTGATTGCTCCACGTCATTTCCGATCGCCGATGAACATCCAAATGAATGATCGACGCAAACTCATTCTCATTGCCGCCGCCAGCTTCGCTTGCGGTTTTATGGCGTGTGGTTTGTTCTGGAAGGGTTTGCCTCTGGCCGACCGTCATACCTTTCACGCGGTGACCGTTCAGTACACGGTCGACGATGGTCTCGGTGGCGTGTCGACGTTCAGTGACCTGGAGGTTGAGTCGGCTGTCCTCGGCGCCGACTATTTCACTATCACGCAGGTTGGCGGGCAAGTCGAAGTCATTCCTGTCAATCGAGTCGTCCGCTTCAGCTGCCAGCCCTGACCGGGCCGAGATGAGGCCACCTGCGAACGGCGATCAGTAGCAACGTCCTCGGCGGCGATGGATGCGTTCACCGCGATTCGTTGCTTCTTCCGTTTCCGCCGACACCAAAGACGCTCAATCGTTGCTGCCTGGCGGGGGAGGTGCTAATATTTTTGCTTGGAAGGCGTTTTGCATTTCAAGCCATTGGGCAAAATCGAAAGGGATGGCGTTCACTGTTGCTTTCATCTGTCCGTTCATGACCCCCGCCCTCTTTGATCGCCCCATGAAACTCAAATCACACAGAGTGATGCGAAGTGAACTAGAGAGTCTTCGCAGCTTTTTCGACAGCACGAAGAGGGCGTATGAAATTGCCGAAGAAATATGGCAGGCTCGCTACACTTCACCTCAATTGCGTGAACAGCTAAAGACCAACGAAGTGGACGTTTCCCCGCACGATACATCTTTAGGGAAAAGGTCTCAACGCAAGCGATTGCATACGATGTTGTGCGAGCTCACGTTGGTGCGGGTCGTTTCAGTACTTGAAGTGTTCTTGGTCGATTCAGTCAAGGACGTCTTTGTGGTTACAAAGAGACCATTCATGGACCCAAACCTGCGAATTGAGATGTCACAGGACGAATTAATTGCCAATAGCAGCCCTGCGAAAATTCTCGGCCGAATCATCGATCGCGAAACTAGACGACTGAGCAGCGGCGGATTCAAGGAGGTTATCAAGTATTACAAGCGACGCTTTGACATCGATTTATCCTGCATTTCTCCCGGCTATTCTGTTATGCAGGAGTATCATGACCGCAGGCACCTCTTAGTGCATCGTCTTGGGAGGACGGACAAAGTCTATCGACGAACCTACAAGACCGTTTCCAAGACGGTTGATGTCGCTGATGACTACATTGAAAAACTTTTTACTGACACAGCTTCGTTTGTTGAATGCGTTTGCGATCAGCTCGAGGTTTTCCTGAGAAGAGAGGATATTAGCAATTCCTCTATGAACGCTAGGCAGATAACCGACATCACGTTTCTCAAGAACGAGATAGTTGATTGTTTACAACCGAGTTTCCATTTTTGGGCCGGCGATGAGTACGTCACCACGAACGAAATCCTGGCCGGAACCCACAGGAATATGGATGGAAGCATCCGGCACTACTTTAACGGCACTGACCCCGCACTCCAGTGCATCAACAAGTGCCTTAAAGAGGAGGCAAGAAATGGGACTATAACGTTCAACACGGTCGCATCTGCCGTCGCACATAAGAAAGTAAGCGAACAAGTAGTCGAACAGGTATTCCAAAAGCTTCCAGAACAGCCTTGGCAAACCGGAATTCACAAAAGGATCGCTGAAGAACTTGGGCTTTCGAATGGCACGGTGTCTTCGGCGATCCAAACCTTAATCTCGCGAGGGAGATTCAAACAGCAGATACACGGCCGACTTTTCTAATGCTGCCAAATGATGAAGCCGAACTTTTTGCCTCAGGATCTTAACGGCACAATGGAAACGACCAAGGTCGCCTTCACCAAACATAAGATTACGCGTACCCATGCCCCTTACCATGACGAAATCAGAGGAAACGGGGTTCATTGTTGTTTCCATTCGCCTATGCATGAATCCCGCGCCCTTCGATTGTACGCGAACGTTTTTTTGGTTGGCTGTTGGACTACTTCGTTCCGAGTTGATTCTCTCAATGGCTATTTTCGCGGGGTCCATAAAAAACGGAAAGGTCAGTGTACCAAAGAGCGGAAACGCAGGAAGCTCTTTCAGATTATGGAAATAGTATGGGGAGATCTCTTTCGGGAACTTAGCTCGACATATTCCAACCGGGAATTGCCGTGCGACGAGATCGTTGCCATTCAGACGCCCAGAATAGACCTCCATTCTGCTGACATTCTGGACCGTGGAAGCACGCGAGCGGAGATTTTGTGAGCAGCGTTGCGGTTGACGTGGACAATGGTGGGCGAGTTTGCGGTTGGTTGGAAGGTTGGCTTGGCTTGAATTTTGGCGTGACAACTGGGCCTAACGGCCGTCGGCTGAAGTGAACGGGTTTGGTGAGCCGGCGTCTTCGGCAAATCTGAAAACAGCCTGTAGCGTCCTAGCCACATTCTGAAATGTTCCGTCGCCCGGCGGCTGCCATTGCAACGATCGATGCCGTTCAGGTGTGCGGGAACGAGAGACCTACAGACTGAATCAGAACAGCTCGATCGCTGCGATGGTTTTGGCGACTTCATCGATTGTTCCCGAGGCGTCGATGACGTGCGTGCGACCACCGGCGTTGGGCAATTCGTCCAAGAAGGCTTGCCGAACTTTGGCCATGTAATCGACGCCTCGTGACTCCATGCGATCAGCTTCGCCACCGACTCGCTGCATCGAGATCTCGGCGGGCAAATCCAGCAACAGCGTCACGTCCGGCTGAACCCCACCGCACGCGAGTCGGCCGAGTTGCCACAGCGTTTGCGCATCGACTTCACCACCAACGCTCTGATAGACCACGTTGGCCAGCAAGAACCGGTCGCTGATCACCGTCACCCCATCGGCCAGCGCCGATCGCAAGGTCGATTCGATCATTTCACAGCGACTGGCCATGAACAAGATCGCTTCGGTGCGTCGATGCATTTGCAGATCACTGTCCAGCAACATCGCTCGCAATTTCGTTCCCAGGTCAGTCGACCCGGGGTCTCGCACGCAGAGAATCTCGCGGCCTTCGGATCGCAAACGATCGGCCAAGATCTCGATCTGGGATGACTTCCCAACCCCGTCGATTCCATCGAGCGTGATCAAGCGACCCGGATACGGGTGAGCGGGTTCCGCTGTGCATGGTTCCGCATGGTGAGAATCGTCAGGCATCAAAACGTCCCCGTTGAATAGGCATCGGCTTTGCCCACAATTGGCAAGTGAGCGTATTCCGACACCAACCAACCGCCGTGGGCCGCATTGGGATCGCCACTTTTCTCGAATGTCAGCATCAATCGTCTGGGAATGGAAACATTCTTGATCGACCCGCGTTTTTCACTGACGGTCACCTTGACCGTCATGTCCACGTTGGCTTGTGGTGGCAAGGATCCCTGCACCATTTTGATGGATCGAATGCTGCCGACTTTGGCGACTTCGAATTCATAGCGTTGAAGTTCGGTTCCAGCTTGCGTCTGGGTTTGTTTGGCACCAATCAGCTCGACCACGTCGTCGTAGCGTTCTTCTTCGACGGCCTTGGCCACATCGTAGATCAAGGTTTCGATTCGTTCCTCGTCCGTCACCCAATTGCCGGCGATCACCCAAGCCAACGGAATCAAGGCGGCGGAGACCAAGCCGGCGATGGCCAATGCCTTTTTGCCCGTTTGCAACCAACTGAAAATCAACGCGGCGGCCAACACCCCCAGCATGATTGAAACCACGAGCGGTTGTTCAGCAAGGAGTTGAGTCATCGCAATCGCCAGAAAAGAGGAAGAGAGCCGCTTGGTTGCGATTCGCTGGGGTCACCCCAGGAACCACGATTCGATACGATAACCGCATTCGATCTCAGCGCCGTGAGGGTCGCCCTGATCCAATTGGTCATCCCGTTCATTTTAGCCACTTGTTCCATGAAACGTGTTTCGTTGCCAGTCGTCTCAGCCCAGCACTACCGTGGGGCAGTCGAGGGTGAATTATGGGAGTTGAGGCCCGCCGCGGTGGCGGGTTCGTTCTCCGCTCGTTCGCAACCCACCGATGATTCACCGGAGGCGATCACGAAACTCGCCGTGAGCATGTTGCAGACGCCGGCGGACTTCCCGACAGTGTTCGAGGCGATTGTTCCCGGCGACCATGTGGCTTTGGCGGTTGACCCCAATGTCCCGCGAATTTCGGATGTTTTGCGGGGCGTGCTTGCCTTGCTCGGGCAAGCCAATGCGGGCAAGGTCAGCGTGGTGCTCTGGAACGAGGCCGACGAAGCCTTGGTGACTCGACTGCAGCAAGAATTGGATGCGGTCCAGGCCAACCAAACCACCCTCAAACCGATGAAGGTGGAAGTGGTCCGCCACGAACCACACCGACGCGAAAATTTGCGTTACATCGTCGCGGACGAAAACGCCGAGGCGGTCTACCTGGCCAAGGATCTGGTCGACGCTGACTTCACGTTGCCAATTCTGTCCGCTCGATCCCGTGACGCGATCAACAACGTTGATCCGACCGGCATCTTCCCATTGTTCGCGGATGCGGCGACGCAGCACCGCTACCAGATCGGATCCACCACGGAACCTTCGGAAGCCGCTTGGTTGCTGGGCGTGCAAGTCATGATGCTGGTTTCCGCCGACGCAGCCGGTGAACTCGGTCGATTGATCGCCGGCACCCCGGATGCCTTGCGCCATGAGCTGGCCAACCTGTACGCCAGCGGAGAGACGGCCGACCAAGAGTCCTGGGATCGCGACGAATCCGCGATCACTTCGGACGCCATCAGCGAGACCGTCCCGACCGCGGAAATGGTCGTTGCGGCTCTCGATGGAGACGAAAACTCGCAGACCTGGGCCAACCTGGCGCGGGCCGCAATCGCAGCCGGGCGTCACGTCACACCGGCCGGAACGATTGTGATTTGGTCGCAAGTCAGAACGCCGCCCGGCCCGGTGTGGTTGCGAGAACTCGGTCAATCACCGATCGGCATCGAGTCCGATCCGGACCAGAGCGACGCCTCCCAAGACAACGACGAGGAGGAGGAAGACGACTCGGGCACGGCCGATTTGGAACCGAGCAACCCAGCCAAGTTGGACCAGGACACGGCGTTCAAAAGCTGGGACGCGGAAACACCTCTGGCACGGCAATGGAGTCAATTGATTGCCGATGGTCACGTGCTGCTGCACTGCCAACTCGACGACGATGTGGTTGAATCACTCGGGATGGGTGTCATCCACTCGATCGAAGAACTTCGAACCCTCGGAACGCGTCTCAGCGGTGCAGGAGTGTTGCGTGCGGCGCACTACCACACCGAATCCATCGTCGCTTTCTCAATGACCGACGAGGAGGTTGAACCATGAAGAAGAAACCAAGCGCGGCCACCGTCAAAAAAACAGCCAAGAAGTCTGCTTCGCGGAAATCGGCAAAGAAGTCCTCCCGTGAATCAACACGCAAATCACATCCTGCCGCCCACCAAGCGAGTGGCAACGACGCCAAAAAATCCGCCAGCAAGACGGTGAAGAAGTCGGTCAAGAAGAAGGCTGCGAAAAAGTCCGCTGTCAAAAGCGTTCGCAAGGCAAGCCCCAAGCCCAGCAGGCGTTCGCAAGAACCGATCGAACAGGCGTTCCGCTATTGTCCCTCGTGCCAAACACCGAGTGAGCATCTCGGAGCCATCCCGTTTCGCTGCGGAGAATGTGGATTCGCGTTCTTTTTTGGCCCCGTCGCGGCCGTCGGCGGGCTGATTGTGAACGAAGCTCAGGAATTGCTGCTTGTTCGTCGTGCACGCGACCCTGGCAAAGGCCAATGGGGTTTGCCCGGGGGCTTTGTCGATCGAGGCGAGTCCATCGAGGAAGCTCTGCGCCGTGAGGTCATCGAAGAGACTCAGTTGAAAGTGACCGAGTTGACGCTGTTGACGACAGGCCCCAACACTTACACCTACGCCGGCGTGACCGCTGATGTGATCGATTTGTTCTTTGTCTGCAAAGTTCCCACGAACGCTAAGATTCAATTGGAACCCACTGAACTGTCTGAGTTCAAATGGTGTGTGCCTACCAAGCGTGAGCTCAACAACATGGCATTCCCGTCCAATCGAATCGCGGTGGAACAATGGCTCCAAGAAAGAAAACAGGCCTCCAAATGAATTCAGCGATTTCGACCGAGCATTCACCGCGGGCATCCACCCGATCATCGGCGTCTCGCTGGGCAACCGTGTTGATGGCCGGAACGATGTTGATCCTCGCCTTTGCGGCAACCGAAGGATGCACCAACTCATCCGGCAAACCCAAAAGCGGCAAGCTGCAAGTTCTCGCCACCACTGCGATGGTGGGCGACGTCGTCAAAGCGGTCGGTGGTGACGCAATCGAAGTCACCGTGTTGCTCGGTCCGGGCGTCGACCCGCACCTTTACAAGACGACTCGCGATGACGTGGCTCAAATTTTGGATGCCGATGTGGTGTTTTATTCGGGTTTGATGCTCGAGGGAAAAATGTCGGACACCTTTGCGAAGGTCGGGAAATCGAAACCCGTTTTCGCAGTGACAGAGGATTTGGATCACGACAAGCTTTTGTCTGATTCGCAGCAAACCGGCCACCCCGATCCGCACGTTTGGTTCGATGTCGAACTGTGGTCGCTCACCGCCAACCAAGTCGCGGAAGTCCTCGGGGAACAGTTGCCCGAACACCTGGATACGTTTGCGATGAATTCGTCAAACTACCAATCGGATTTGCGAGACCTCGCAGCGGACGCCAAGGCCGCCCTGGCAACGATCCCTGAAGACCAACGAATTCTGATCACCTCGCACGATGCGTTTGGCTACCTTGGCCGCGCTTACGGGATCGAGGTCATGGGTGTGCAGGGAATTTCAACGGACTCAGAAGCCGGGCTGCAACGCATCAACGAACTCGTCGACTTGATCGTTGAGAAACAGGTCCCCGCCGTCTTTGTTGAAACCAGTGTGAATGGGAAAAGCATTCAAGCCTTGATCGATGGCGCCCGTTCTCGTGGGCACGCGGTCAAAATTGGCGGGGAACTGTTTTCTGACGCCGCTGGCGAAGCGGGCACTTACGAGGGCACCTACCCTGGCATGATTGATCACAATGTGACACTGATCACCCGAGCCCTGGGAGGCGAAGCCCCCGAGAATGGATTGCGAGGCAAACTGAGCATGGACGCGGAAACGACAGCCGAGACCTCGAACGTTCCGAATTAGGCACCGTCCCCGTCCAGCCCATCTGTTTTCATCATGAGTTCGTCTGCCATCCCTGTTGAACCTTCCGTTCCAAACGGGTCCGCCTCTTCGGGTGCCGGTGACACGTCGTCGGCCATCGCTTTGAAGGTGGATGATTTGACGGTGGCGTATCACCGCAAACCCGTCATCTGGGACGTTGAACTGGAAATCCCAGCAGGCAACTTGGTCGGCATCGTCGGTCCCAACGGAGCCGGGAAAAGCACGCTGCTCAAAGCGGCCATGGATTTGATCCCACGGGCGTCGGGGCGAGTCGAATTCTTTGGCCAACCGTATTCCAAATCACGCAGCCGAGTGGGCTACGTCCCGCAACGAGAAAGCGTGGACTGGGACTTTCCCGTTGATGCCCTCGATGTTGTGACCATGGGACTGTATCGACAATTGGGTTGGTGCATGCCGGTTCGCAAAAAGCACCGCGACATGGCCCGAGAAGCGCTCGCTCGCGTGGGCATTGCTGACCTCGCTCATCGGCAAATCAGCCAGTTGTCCGGCGGGCAACAACAACGCACTTTCCTGGCGCGAGCTCTCGTGCAGAACGCCGACTTGTATTTGATGGACGAACCGCTGGCTGCGGTCGACGCAGCCACGGAAGCCGCGATCATCGACCTGCTTCGTCAGATGCGAACCGATGGAAAGACCGCGGTTGTGATTCACCACGATTTGCAATCGGTGCCGGATTACTTTGACTACGTCGTGCTGCTGAACATGCGAGTGGTCGCATCAGGCAAAACCGAAGACGTGTTCACCAGTGAAAATTTGCAGAAGACCTACGGTGGCCGATTGACGTTGCTGGACGAAGCCACCGAAGCCATGCGTCGCCGGGAACGGTCGATCTGATGCCCGAGCACCTTTGGCGTGTGATCAGTCTGCAGGATCACAACACACGAGTCGTGATTTTCGGCGCCGCGATGCTGGGGCTCGCTGCCGGGTTGGTGGGTTGCTTCACGCTGCTTCGTCGCCGTGCTTTGGTCGGCGATGCGCTCGCTCACGCGGCGCTTCCCGGAATTGCAATTGCATTTCTGTGGGTCACGGCGATGGGCGGCAATGGGCGTTCGCTGCCGGTCTTGTTGGCTGGGGCCACCGTATCGGGCATGTTTGGGATCGCATCGATTCTGATCATTCGGCGTGGCACTCGCATCAAAGAGGATGCCGCGCTTGGAATTGTCCTCAGCGTCTTCTTTGGACTCGGACTGGAACTGCTGGGGATCGCCCAGCAAATGAAGAACGGGAACAAAGCCGGACTGGAATCGTTCATCTACGGCAAGACCGCGTCGATGGTCGAGAGCGACGCCTGGCTGATCGCAATCGCATCGTTGATTTGTGTTGTGGTTTGCGTGGGGCTGTTGAAAGAGTTCAAGCTGCTGTGTTTCGACGAAGCCTTTGCGGGCTCGCGGGGGTACCCCGTCGTGCTGCTCGATGCGGCTCTGATGAGCGTGGTGGTCGTGATCACGATCATTGGCCTGCAGGCCGTGGGATTGGTGTTGGTGATTGCCTTGCTGGTCATTCCCGCTGCGTCGGCCCGGTTTTGGACCGATCGATTGGTTTGGATGATGGTTCTTTCATCGGCCATTGGCATGATGGGATGCTTGGTGGGAGCAGCCGCCAGCGCCATGCTGCCACGATTGCCCAGCGGCGCGATGATCGTGCTGACGACTGGCATTGGCTTTCTGATCAGTTTTCTCATCGGGGCTCGTCGAGGCTTGTTGATTCGGATGTGGCGTCGTCGGTCGCTCAACGCCAGCATCGATCGACAACACTTGCTGCGTGAACTCTACGAACTGTTTGAAACCGATCCAAATCGGTTGTCGGTTTCGTGGGACGAACTCGTCCAAGCCCGGAGTTGGTCCAGCAAACGCCTTCGAAAGATTCTGGAGCAGGCCTCCAGCGATGGTTGGGTCAGCGAGAACATCACCAAGATGGAATTCGCTTTGACGGAACGAGGGGAATCCGAAGCCCGCCGACTCACACGCCGCCACCGTTTGTGGGAACTGTATTTGATTCATCACGCCGACATCGCACCGCAACGAGTTGACCGCGATGCGGACGCGATTGAGCACGTGCTGGAACCGGAGACGGTGGCTGAGCTCGAATCGTTGCTCAATGCCGAACTAGGGGAGCGCCGGATGCCGACCGACCCGCACGCTTCCTCCGCCGAAGGAGCCAAGGCATGATCGGTTGGGCTGACTCCACGTCATTTTGGACGGTGGAATGGAACTGGGCATTGGACGGATGGATCGTCGCCGCAGGAATGCTTTGTGCCGTGGCATCATCGCTGCTCGGTTGTTTCCTCGTGCTTCGCCGGATGAGTTTGCTGGGCGATGCGATCAGTCACGCGGTGCTGCCCGGTTTGGCCGCCGCATTTTTGATTTCCGGCAGTCGCAGCAGCGGATGGATGTTCCTCGGCGCCGTGATCGTGGGCGTTCTCACTGCACTCTTGTCCGACTGGATTCACGTTCGTGGCGAAGTCGACGAGGGTGCCTCGATGGGCGTGGTGTTCACGACCCTGTTCGCCGCTGGTTTGATCATGATCGTGTTGGCGGCTGATCGGGTCGACCTGGACCCAGGATGCGTTTTGTATGGGGCCATTGAATCGACGCCGCTTGATACTTGGGTCATCCCGATTCCGATTCTCGGTCCCACCGACATTCCCCGAGTCGTGGTCGTGTTGTCGATCGTCACGTTGATCAACGCGGCTTTCGTGGGGCTATTCTTCAAAGAACTGAAGATGGCAACCTTTGACGCTGAACTGGCCACCTCCAGTGGTTTTTCGGCCAAAGCGATTCACTACGTCCTGATGACGTTGGTGGCCGTGACTGCCGTTGCCAGCTTTGAAAGTGTGGGCAATATCCTTGTCGTTGCAATGTTGGTTGTCCCCGCCGCGACGGCGTATTTGTTGACCGATCGATTGGGAGTCATGATTCTGTTGGCCTGCGTGATTGGTGCCGCTTCCGCCTGGGGCGGTCACGTGGCCGCGGTCGAGATTCCGACCTGGTTCGGTTTCCGGAGCACCACCACGGCGGGCATGATGGCAGTCGCCACCGGATTCGCGTTCACACTTGCCGTGGTGGGTTCGCCCCGTCGCGGATTGATCCCCCAGTGGATCCGCAAACAATGGCTGCGTTGGACGATCCTGACGGACGACGTCTTGGCGTTGCTGTACCGCATGGAAGAAAAGACACTGGACGAACGTCCGATCGCGGATGCCATGGCCATGCAGGCCGACCTCAATGCCTGGATGGCGGGTGTCTTGTTGACCAACCGATTCGCGATCAAATCGGCGGTCAAGTATCACGCCTGGCGTGGCCGGATCGAAACCGCTCAGGCGGTTTCGACCACTGCCACCGCCGAAACGGCGAACACGGCCGATCGTTCGAAAGTGCTGGTTCCCAAGTTGACGGGTGTGGGACGATCCGAAGCGGAATCGCTGGTTCGCTCGCACCGGTTGTGGGAACAATACCTGGTCACACAAGTTGACTCGGAAGGCAGCCGGATTCACCAGCAAGCTCACCAGCTTGAGCACTTCACCGATCGCCAACTGCAAGACCAACTCGATCATCAAACCGATTCGCCGGAGAAGGACCCGCACGGCAGCCCCATTCCCTCGGCCAACGATCAACACCCATGAGTGCCAGCTTGGAATCCCATTCTTCTTCGACCGACCAGCATTTCTTCCGCACCAGCGTCCTCACGAAATGGATGCTCGCTGCGGCGTTGTGCCTTCTGACTGCGATCGCTTACTTGCCAGCCATCCAAGGTGGATTCATTTGGGATGATGACGATTATGTCACTGAAAACCCAACCTTGCACACGTTTGATGGACTGGTCGCGATCTGGACCGATCCTTCGGCGACACCCCAGTACTACCCCGTCGTTCACAGTTCATTTTGGATTGAGAATCACCTGTGGGGCCTGAACCCGATGGGCTACCACTTGGTCAATGTGCTGGTCCACTGCATCAGTGCACTGTTGTTGTGGCGAGTCCTCTCGCGGTTCTCCGTTCCGGGAGCCTACGTTGCGGCGCTCCTGTTCGCGGTGCACCCGATGCATGTGGAATCGGTTGCCTGGATCACCGAACGCAAAAATGTTCTGTCGGGGATGTTTACGTTGCTGACCATCCTGTGCTGGCTCAGGTACTGGGACTTCACGAAGTCGGAATCAGATGCCGAAACGACGCCTCGAAACCGGCGTTGGTACGCACTCGCATTGCTGTGTTTCATCGCCGCGTTGTTGAGCAAGACGGTCGCCTCCACCTTGCCCGCCGCGTTGCTGGTGATGATTTGGTGGAAGCGTGGCACGCTCCGGATCAAAGACTTTGTCGCCCTGATTCCGTTCTTCGTGATCGGCATCGGAATGGGGTTGCTCACCGTGTGGTTGGAAAAGGTCCAGGTCGGGGCCAGTGGCATGGACTGGGAATTGTCGCCTTGGCAACGGGTGCTGATTGCCGGACGAGCGCTTTGGTTTTACGCCGGTAAATTGGTTTGGCCGACCGAGCTGATCTTCACCTACCCACGATGGGAGATCGATGTCACCTCATGGTGGCAAAACGCGTTTCCAATCGCAGCGATCGCCGTGATGATCACGCTGTTCGTGATGCGCCATCGCTTGGGGCGCGGCCCCATCGCAGCGGTGTGCTTGTACGCGGGCACCTTGTTTCCTGCCTTGGGGTTCTTCGATGTTTACCCGATGCGGTTCTCCTTCGTTGCCGATCACTTTGCCTACATGGCCAGTGTTCCTCTGATTGCCTTGGTCGTGGGGGTGGTTGCGACTTGGCTGCAAACCAAGGATCAAGACGAGGAAGAATTTGGCTTGGGGCGACACCTGCCTAAATTGATGGCCGCCGGTGCCGCGTTGCTGCTGGCCACGGTTTCGTTTAGCCAAGCGACGATCTACAGCGGATTGGAAGTGCTCTGGCGGGACACGCTGGCCAAGAACCCCAACTCGTTCATGGCTCACAATAACTTGGGCGCGTTGCTCAACCGACGAGGTGACTACCTGGAAGCCGAAACGCATCTGCGTCGTGCCCTGGAGATCAAACCCACGTTTGCCGACTCCGTCATCAACTTGGCCCAAGCCCGTCAAAACCTGGGCGATCTGGAAGAGGCACTTTCGCTCTACACCCGTGCCACGGAACTCAATCCGGGGCTCGCCGAAGCCTACAACGGACTGGGGGCATCGCAAGGAATGATGGGTGACTTCGACGCCGCAGAAGCGTCGCTGAACCATGCCATTGAAATTGACCCCGGCTACGCCAATTCTTACGGGAACTTGGCGACGCTCCGATCCTCACAGGGACGCAACGAGGAGGCCATCGAGTTGTTCCAAACCGCCGTGCAACTGGCTCCTGAAAGACTGGATCATCGAACCAATTTGGCTCGCGTGCTGATGTCGGTCCAACGGTGGGAGGATGCCTCCGCAGTCTGGCAGGGGATCCTGGATCAATCCCCTGAAGACGTCAGCGCGATCTTGAACTTAGGCGTGATTGCAGCGAATCAGCAACGCACCGAAGACGCCATCGGCTACTTCGAACGTGTGCTGGCGATCGTCCCCAATCACCTGAGCGCCACGTACAATATGGGAGCCATGCACGATGCTCTGGGCAACACAGCCGAAGCGGAGCAGTATTTCCGGCGTGCCGAGCGATTGCAGCCATCTGTTCCCTGATGGCCGACCGAAGGAAATGAAAAGGCATTTCGAGTTTGCTGTGTGATTCGAATACAATCGGAGGCGGTTTCACCGCTCCTCTTCGTCGACACGGTTCCAAAATGCATTCGAACTCTTCTATCCCTGTATCGTCGAGCCGAACTCGGATGCACCTGCGGGATGCTTACCGAGGCCTTCTGGGAATTTTTGGGGTCACGCTGGTTTGCTCGGCAATTTCGCCCCTTTCGCTGGTCGCACAGCAGACGCCTGCCAGCCCACGTCCGAATGTGATCATCGTCTACACCGATGACCAAGGTTTCGGCGATGTCAGCAGTTTCAACCCCGAGGCAAAATTCGCGACGCCCAACATGGATCGTCTCGCGAAAGAGGGGATCGCCTTCACCAACGCGCACTCCAGCGACAGCGTTTGCACGCCATCCCGCTACGGATTGCTGACAGGTCGCTACAGTTGGCGGACAACGCTCAAACGAGGTGTGATGAACGCCGAGGGAAAGTGCTTGATCGCCGACGACCGGATGACGTTGGCATCCTTCCTTCGCGATCAAGGCTATCAAACGGGCATGGTCGGCAAATGGCACCTGGGCATGCAGTTCCCCGGCTCACCGAAGGACCGAGATTGGTCCCAACCCGTTCTCGACATGCCGTTGGACAAAGGCTTTGATCACTTCTTTGGCATTCCCGCATCCCTGAACTATGGCGTGTTGGCTTGGTTCGATGGTCGCCACGCCGCGGTTCCTCCCGAATCTTGGACCGGCAAGAAACCGAACAAGCGTCACGTCGACTATCGCATCATGCCTCCCTATGTCGACACTGAGGGCGAAGCACGGGAGCGTTTCAAGAACACGACCATCGAGGTCGCGGACGACTTCATCGACAATCAATGCCTGACTCGGTTCACCGACAAAGCGATCGAGTGGATTTCCGAAGTCACAGCCGCTCCATCCGCAGAAGCATCTTCCGACACCGCACCGTTTCTCCTGTACTTGCCACTGACATCGCCGCACTATCCCGTCTGCCCGCTGCCTGAGTTCTGGGGGCAAGGCGAATGCGGTGGGTATGGTGAGTTTGTCATCGAAACGGATCACCATCTCGGCCGCTTGCTCGACCATTTGGATTCAAACGGTTTGAGCGATAACACGCTCGTGATTTTGACCAGCGACAACGGCCCTGAAAAGTCATGGAAGCAACGCATCGATGACTTTGGTCACCACAGCAACGGTCCTTACCGAGGTGGCAAACGTGATATCTACGAAGGCGGCCACCGAGTTCCCATGCTGGCCCGTTGGCCCGACGGCATTCAGCAACCAGGTCGCACCAGCGATGCGTTGGTCGGACAAGTCGACTTGTTGGCAACCATTGCCGAATTGCTCGGGCAATCCGTGCCGGACCATGCCGCCGAAGACAGCCACAGCTTTGCATCGATCTTGCTCGACCCTTCTTACGAACATCATCGTGTCCCATTGATCAATCACGGGGTGCGAGGCGAGTTCGCCATCACGGCAGGCCACTGGAAGTGGATCGCTCCGAACCGATTCAAAGACCAAGGTGAACTCTACGATCTCGCCACTGATCCCGCGGAATCCAAGGATCTCTCGTCTGATCACCCTCAGATTGCTCGTCGATTGCAAACCGCGCTGACAAAAATCGTGGTCAACGGGCGTAGCACCCCCGGCGATCCTCAACCCAATGACACTGGCTACTGGGACGACCTCCACTGGATCGATCCTTCCGAGTACATCCGCCCCAGTCCCTGATCCTCTTCCCACACGATCCCCATCCCCCAGAGAGACCCTCCATGCATCTCATGATCCCCGTTCCTCGTTGGCTTCCTTTGGTTGCGTTGCTTTGCGCAATGAGCGTCTCGCACGCCGTAGTCGCCAACGATCGCCCCAACTTTTTGGTCATTGTGGTTGACGACCAATCGCCTCTCGATTTGAAGATCTACAACCCCGACTCGCCACTGGAGACGCCCAACATTGATCGCTTGGCAGCGTCCGGAATGGTGTTCGATGGGGCTCATCACATGGGGGCCTGGTCAGGTGCCGTGTGCACCCCTTCGCGGCACATGATCATGACGGGACGCACTGTTTGGCACCTTCCTCAGCGACGTCCGAAGAATGCAAAGCAACGCAACAACAATCAAAGTGTGCGCTACCCAGATGAGAAACTGGCCCCCAAGGACCTGCCTGAATACACCATGGCGGCGATCTTCAATCGGGCCGGGTACGACACGATGCGAACTTGCAAGAGGGGCAACAGTTACGCTGCCGCCAACGAGCAATTCACGGTCGTGCATGATGCAACCAAACGTGGTGGAACAGAGGAATCAGGCAGTGCCTGGCACGGCAAACAAGTGTTGGAATACCTGGATCAACGTGACGCTGCATCGGATGAAGATCCATTCTTGATCTACTTCGGTTTCTCGCATCCACACGACACGCGAGACGGAACACCTGAATTGCTGGCCAAGTATGGAGCGACCAACCACACTGATCGCAAATCATTGCCACCTGCGAATCCCAAGCAACCGCCCCTGCCGCCGAACCATTTGGAAGCTCATCCGTTCCATCACGGGCACCCCAATCTTCGCGATGAAGTCAGTGTCAGTGGCGTGTGGGATCGTCGCGATGAACGGACGATTCGCAACGAACTCGGACGAGAATTTGCCTGCAGCGAAAACATCGACATTCAAATCGGCAAGGTGCTTCACCGCCTCGAGGAGATGGGCGAATTGGACAACACCTACATCGTCTACACATCCGACCACGGCATGGCGATCGGTCGCCACGGTTTGCAAGGCAAGCAAAACCTCTACGAACACACTTGGCGAGTTCCCTTCATCATCCAGGGTCCCGGCATTCCACAGGGAAAGCGTGCGATCGGCAACCTTTACCTCCTCGATTTGCTGCCCACGCTCGTCGACCTCGCCAAGATCGATGGCCCCGAAACTCTGGAGGGAAAATCCCTGCAACCCGTCATCCGAGGCGACCAAGAAGTCCTTCGCGATGTCCTCTACGGCGTCTACTGTGGTGGAACCAAACCGGGCATGCGGAGCGTGAAGAAGGGCGATTGGAAACTGATCAAGTACGACGCGTTGGACGGCAAAGTCCACGAAACGCAGTTGTTCAACTTGGCCGCCAATCCGCTGGAGTACCTGCCCGAACACCAACGTGAATCGGAACTCGAAACGGACCTCGCAGAAAACCCGGCCTACGCTGAGAAACGTCAGGAACTGGAAGCGTTGTTGCTCTCCGAAATGCAGCGACTGGACGACCCGTATCGTCTTTGGGATCAACCCCAAGTCGCGGAAACCAATCCCTGATCCAATTGGTTCGAGCCAACCTCTGGCTCACTTCCGAAAAAACGCGAGTCCGCCGCCGACAATCCAGGCATCGGATTCGCGTCCATCCGTGGTGACCCAGTAGCGTCCAAACCCGGTCAACCGAGCGTGTGGCGTCCACCAAAAGTGGGCGCCCACCTCGGGATAGATCGACGCCATCGTCAGATCGTATTCGGTGTCTTCCTCACCGCGTTCGTCTGTGATTCCATCGTCGTCGTTGTCAACTCCATCGTCGTCCGCCTCGACGGTTTCCCAGTTCATCCCGGCGTAGCCACCGATCCCCACAAAGGGCGCCAATCGGGTTGGGGTTTGCAATCGCAATCCGGTGTCGAGTCCGATCGAAGCTTGGTCCCAGCCCGCAGCGCCGGACACCGACATCCGCTGAGTGAGGTACGAGGTCAAGTAGTTTTCATTCCCCACATCCGCTACAAACCCGGCTCCCGTGCGGGATCGATACGCCGCTCCGGCAGAAACGTAGGTCCCCTCGGCCCCGTTCAGGAACCTGGCATCGCTGGCCTGTTTCACCTTGCCAATCGGGTCGGATTTGGGAGCGCCTTCGGCATACTTCTCAGCGTAATCCGGGTGTTCCATCGCCCATCGCGAGTGCGTGATGCCGGTCGGCAATCGACACCCCAAGGTCACCACCAGGGCGCATCCGGCAACGAGCCACACGATAGGATGGAAGCTTGAATTCAAGAGATCGTCATCATTGATTTCGTTCGGACGATGGTCACTGGCCCGGTTCACCCTCGGCGATATCAAATCGTCACCCCCCAACACAAGCGGAGTCATGTGGCATAGGCTTCCGGCCTGTGAGGAAGGTGATGACCTAGCGCGACTCACAGGCTGGAAGCCTATGCCACTCTTTGTTCCCGTTCCATTCCAACATGCTGACCATGAGCCACACTTTTCACCTCTCGCCTCGAGTTCTTTTCTCGATCTTCGCGCTCACGCTGTCGTGGCTTGCGATCCATCCAGTGCATGCACAACAGCCCAGCATTGATCACTCGGCCCGACATGAGCTTGCGATCGAACGAGCCCGGTCCAACCTGCGTCCGGATGAGCCAGGTTCCGCGAATCGCCAGGTGGCAGTGGCCGATGCGCTGCTGCGTGCCGGGAAGGTTGACGATTCCATTCCGCACTACGAGAACGCAATCGAGCAATCGCCTGACATGCAGCCATACCTTTGGCAGTACGGCATCGCTTTGTTCTTCGCCGGGCGTTTCGAAGACGGACGGGAATTGTTCGAAGCCCATCGACGTGTGAATCCCAACGATGTTGAAAACGCAGCCTGGCACTTCCTCTGCGAAGCCAAGGCCAACGGCATCGACTCCGCTCGAAAGTTGCTGTTGCCTGCACCGGGAGACCGACGGGTCCCGATGTCTGAAATCCTTGACCGGCTGCCAGGAGGCGACACTGACGCCATCGAAGCCGCCGTGGAGGCGATCGACCATCCAGGGTCAAAGCAATCCGCTCGCTTCTATGCGGATCTCTACCTGGGGATGATCGCCGATGCGGAGGACCAACCAGTTGCCGCGGAGCGATTCATGAAGCGAGCCGCCGCCGCACCGCTGGCACATTACATGGCGGATGTGGCTCGTGTTTACGCGAAACACCTGCCGGATTCGACCAAGCCCGAAGTACGCTGACAATCACGCGACCGCCGTGGGGTCACGATCCCTGCGAACCATCCGGGCTCGACACCGCGGGAATCACATCGTCCAAGCGATGGCCGCAGCGATCACAATGGACGGCGCCCGCTCGGTGATTCGACAAACCACATTGCGAACACAGATGACGCTCCGTCGTCGTCACCAGCTTGCTCGACAGTTCCGCGCTGACAAATCCAGTTGGCACGATGATCAGCGAATACCCGAGCAGGATCAATGCGGCAGAGATGATCTTTCCGATTGTCGTGTGTGGCACCACATCGCCGTAGCCCACCGTGGTCATCGTCACGATCGCCCAGTACATCGACTGCGGAATGGAGGTGAAATCACTTTCATGGGATGATCCCATCAGCACTGTTTCGATCTGGTACATCAACGTGCCGCTGATCGTGACCGCGACCAAAACGACAGCCAAAAAGACAATGATCTTTTCGCGTGATTTCCAAACCGCATCCGCGAGCTCATCGGCCTGGCTCATCATTCGCCAAAGCTTCAGGACCCGAAAGACTCGCAGCAGCCGAACGCTGCGAAGAATGACAAATGACTTGGCGGAATACTCGACGAACAGAGCCAAGTAGCTCGGCAAAATGCTGAGCAAGTCCACGATCCCCCAAAAGCTGAACGCGTACTTCAGCGGGTGACGCACGCAGTACAGTCGGAGTGCATACTCAATGGTGAACAAGATGGTGAGAAACCATTCCAACACCCAAAACCAGGTTGCGAGCGTGCTGACTGGCGTCTCAGACTTGGGGTCACGTTGCAGGCCATACTCAGGGACCGTTTCCAAAGACACCAACACGATGCTGGCAATGATCGCGACCAACAACGCGATGTCAAAACCACGACCAAGCGTTGAGTCGGCTTCGAAGATCACATCGTAAAGCGTCTGCCGGACACCGGGTTCGGCGGGACGCTGGATCAATCGACGCCGCAACACTTTTTCGGTCGCGGTGCTCATGTCATTTGGGGACCGCGAGGAACCTGGATTTCACATCGCTGTTCAATGATTTCCAAGTGATGCAGTAAATGCCCCGCCGCCACCCAGGCCATCCCTCGGACACTGATGCGGTTGCCATCCACCGTCCCAACATTGTCCCAGGCGGTTGGATTGATTCGCCGCAGCAACGTCGCGTTGGCTTGCCGGCAGAATCCCAGTTCGGAGATCAACTCTCGCATGTTCCCCAGACCAAAGCGAGCCGCGGCGTAGGCGTTTTCGTCCCATGCGGGCTGGTTGCCTTGATCTCCTGCCGCGATTCGCAGCATTCGGTCCCCGGCAATTCGTTCCGCGTCGACGCAGTGTTCAATCACCTGGCGAATGGTCCACGCATAGGGTTTGTGGACCTTGTCAATCTGCTCCGCCGATAGGCTTCCTGCCAGTTCACAGACCCAGTGCAACTGGTCGTCCATGGCTTGCAGGATGCATTCACCAGGAACACGACGGGCCAATTCACAGTGATAGTCGAGCGACAATTCGTCTTCGCCAGGTCGGCGACTCTTGGAGCGGCTCACAGAAGCGTTGGCTTGCATCAGTTTTCAAACTCAATGACTTGAAGGTCGGGATGATTCTCAGCCAATGTGTCGATGACGTCGAATCCGATGCTGGTGTTGGCAACGTTCATGCTCTTGAGATTGGGCAGCTTTGCCAATTCCAGGAAGCTCTCATCGCCGAGTTGGGTCCCCGCAACGTTCAATGTTTTCAACTTGGTCATCTGCATCAACACAGGCAGTGATTCGTCGGTCACCGAGGTGGACTTCAGATTCAACTCTTCCAAGTTGACCAAGTCGCCGAACCCAGCCAATGTTTCATCGTTCGTCTTGGTTTCCCAAAGTCCGAGGTACGTCAGGTCCGTCAATTTACCCAATTGGGCGATTCCTTCAGGAGACGCCAGGCGGCATTCCGAAATGTCGACGTAGGTCACGGCGGGCAACTGCGAGATGACTTCCAGTCCTTTGTCATCCACCGACGAATCGCGAAGTTCAAATCGAGCCAGGGCTTTGTTGTTGGCGATGTGTTGGATGCCTTCTCCCGTCACGTCACAACCGCGAATTCGCAGACGCTTGAGCTTGGACAGCCCTTTCAATTCAGCCATCGCAGCGTCGTTGATTTTGGAATAATCGCCTTGCAACTGTTCCAGCGTTGCGGTCTGGCCCAGCATCTTCATCGTCGGACCGTTGATCGTCGTGCAGTAGTTGAAGTTGATGGACTTCAGCGGCAACGGGGCAAGTTGGACCAAGCCCTCATCGGTCACCTTGGATTTTTCCAGCTGCACATCGGCAAGTGTTTTGATCTTGGCAAGCGAATTCATGCCGGCATCGCCGATGTTGCTGTTCCGCAGATCGATCGCTCGCAATTTGCTCAACCCGGTGAGCAATTCCATGCCTTCGTCGGTGACGCCGGTGCGACGCAGGAACAACGCTTCGAGAGTGTTCATTTTGCCAACCGTTTCCAGCGTCTGGTCCGTGATCGCGGTGTCCGTCAGCGTCAAGCGTTTGAGTTTGGCAAGCGAAGTCAGGTTGTCCATTCCAGCATCGTCGATGCCAGGGCCATTGAAGGTGGCGATCAGCGTGTTGGGAATTCCGCTGAGATGCGGCAAGGATTCCGCGATGCCACCTTTTTGGTTGGCGATCGAAAACTCAACGACGTTGCCATCGTCGTTTTTCGTCAGGATGTAACCCGCGTCGGTCAGTGCGGCGACAGCCTCTGGATCGTCCGGCGTGGCCTGAGGAGGAACACTGACCACGGTCTCTTCGACTTCAGGAGTGTTCGCGTCCTGGCCGGTCTTGGAGTCGGAACGGGAACACCCGGTGAGGGCCAGACCACCGACGAGCAGTCCGGTCAACAGGGAACGATGAATGGTCATGGGACGAAGGCTTGGGCGAGAGAGCAAATTCAGTTTCATTTTGACGAGGGCAAATTGCCACGGGAAAGGTTCGGAGGGAGTGTGTCAGCCGTCTTGGACTGAGAAGGCCCTGCATTCTAGCGTCGATCGACTTGGACTTCTTCCCCTACTTTTTGCCCAGTGCACGCTTGGCAGAGAAGAACTCGGTTAATAAATGGCCGCACTGTTCGGCCATCACGCCATGGGTGATTTCGCAGCGGTGATTGAGGCGTGAATCGGTCAGCACTTCGTACAAACTGGTCACCGCCCCTGCCTTGGGATCGCTGGCCCCAAAGACCACCCGCGGCACGCGAGCCTGCAGAATCGCCCCCGCACACATCAGGCAGGGTTCCAGCGTCACGTACAGCGTCGTTTGTTCCAAACGCCAGTTTTCGATCGAAGCTGCCGCCTGGGTGATCGCGATCATCTCCGCATGAGCCGTGGGATCATGCAAGGCTTCCCGCTGATTGGCCGCTGCGGCGATCGCGGTTCCCGATCGCACGATGATCGCTCCAACCGGAACCTCATCTTCCATCGCGGCAGACTGAGCCATCTCGATCGCCCGCTGCATCCAGTGACGATCAATGTCCAAGGGGTCCAAACTCATGGGTTTCCCGCTGGTGTGATTGCGGAGGCTTCTTCGCTCGGCGATTCAGGCTTTTCAGCGGGGGACTGATCGTCCAAACGGCGAATCTCCAGGCCTCGGATTTCACTCTCGCATTGAAAATTTGCGATCCCCAACGGCAGGCATGGATCCATCTCGATTCGGATGTCAAACGTGTGCTCGGATCGGTTCACGTTGGACCATTCTGAATCATCGATCCAAGTGGTCACGGTTTCCTTGTCGACTCGAATCCGGATGTTGTACCAATGCTTGTTTTCGAAGTCTTTGTACCCGGTGGTTTCGTTGCTCGATGCGTCATTCCCATCGATGCTGCTGATTCCAACCACACCGCCGCCCCAGCCCCCCAGCACAAAACTGCAGTGTTCTTTACCGACAGGGAACGTCACGGCCGCGAAAAAGTCGAACCCGTCGGTTCGCCGAGCCTGCAGACGCAGTTCGTAGTTCTCCAGTGGAAAATCACCGGTCCAGCGGATTCCGGTCAGCGGGTCGCCCATCCCCAGACGGAACAACTCACCGGTCGCAGGCAGCTTCGCGGAATCGTCCTGAGCAGTCTTCTTCCAATTTTCTCGTGTGATTCCGCCGTCCCCACCAAAGTGGGCTTCGTCCCATTTTCCTGCCAATGGACGCCATTTGAACTGTGATTTCGCGGTGTTTTTCGTTTCAGCATCGCTTTTGGCCGCCACAGGGGGAGTTTCCCCGGACTGGCAATATGCAGAAGATGGGGCAAGTGCGAGCACGAGCGTCGCCAAGAATGCCCGCGACGCCGGAAACGAAGCCAGATTGATCGAAGGAGTGGATTGCGGACGCACGATAGAGACCTTTAGCGAACGAATTGTCATAGACGCCCATTGTCCTCGCGAGAGCACCGCTGATGCAACCGGTCACCAAATTTCGACTGCTCGGCTTTCGATTGGCCGTGATCGCTTTGGTTGCCTACTGGGTCGCGATTTTTGTGGGCACGCATCTGCCCAAGATGCCCCAGTCACTCCCGTCGGTGAACGACAAAGTGATGCACTTCACGGCTTTCTTCGGGTTGGCGATGTTGCTTTGCTACTGCACCAACTCGTCCCGTGTCTGGCGTCGCTTTTCAATCATCGTGGCCATGTGCTTGGTGTATGCGTGCGTCGATGAGCTGAGCCAGGCTCTGGTTCGAGGCCGGCATTCGGACCCGATGGATTTCTTGGCCGACGCCGCAGGCACCCTGACCGCTGTGTTTCTGTACGCAGCCGTTCGCTGGGCCTGGCTGAGTCACCGCGAACGCTCGGATTCGGTTCACTCGCCGTCGGCGACCTAGGCGTAGATCGCAAACAGGATCGGCAATCCAATGCCGACCAACGAATGCAAGGCGATTGCAAACCAATACGGGCCTGGCGATTTCTCGCGTTCAACGACCATTTTGTCCGCTGCCCATCCGAGCATCGCGCATCCGGTGAACAGTTCCAACCCGATGAGCAGCAACGCGAACGCGGTGAAGACGAGCATCATCATTTCTTCTTCGCCCGTCGCTTGGCTTCGAGCAACCGTTCGGTGTAACTGGTCCCTGATGAGTCACCTTGGCTGCTTGCTGACGTCGACGGTCGCGATGCATCCTGGGAATCCGTTGGCCGCCCCAGTGGGGAATCCAAACCTTCGATGTCCGACCGTTTCGAGCCATCAGTGTCGATCGATTCCGGCTCGAACCGTGGGCTGGCTCGTCGTTGTTTGTGGACGTCCTCTTTGGTTTGACGCAGTTGATCCAATCTCGCGACCGTTGCCGTTTCAGGTTGGGCATCCCCCACCATTCGTTTCCACCAAGTCTTCAGGAATCCAAACCGAATCGCGACACGTCGCACCAACACGTCGGTGAAGAAAAACACACAAGCGGCCAACACAAACCATGGCCACGCATCACGAATTCGACGGGCCAACGGCAATCCACCACGGAACGTGTCCCGCGATAACAGGGCGTCATTCAAGGTTGCTTCCAGAGGCTCGGTGACGATCCCGGCTTCGCCTCCATCCGGTTTCATCGAGGCCAACTGAGCGATCAAGGTTTCGTTGGTTTCACGATACCGGAACTCTTCGCTGTAAGGCACCGTGACGCCAGCAGACAACGGCGCGTTGCCTTGGCCGGGAATCACGTTGACGAAGTAGGTTCCCGCTCGATCGATCGGAAACGACCCCTCGTAGCGTCCCGGTGCAGTCTGCTCCATGTCCAGCATCAATGGTTGAAGATCAGGGTCCAAAACCGAACCACCGACCTCCAAGAAGTTGAGGAAGGAATCGTCATCGTCGAGCGCGGTCACGATGACATCGACCATGTCATCTCGCACCTGTGTGGCCAACGAGAATTGACCGGTGTCGCCGGTCGGACGCATCAACCAACGCACCAATTGCGAATGCAGTTTTTCATAGCCGGGCCACCCCGTCCAAGCATTCGTCCAGCGTGCGCCCGCATCGGTTGTGAGCACCGCGGAGCGTCCCAGCCCGTAGGTCCAGGTGGCCAACACCGTCGCGTTTTCCGGCGTGCTGGGTTTCGGGGACTGAGCGATGACCTGAACCAGCGGGCTGTCTTTGACCTGAGTCATGACAAAACCGGTGATCGGTGGAAGCGAGTCCAGCCCATCGACGACCGGGTGCGGAAAGACAATCTGCGGGGTGACGCCGCCGGGTGGCTCGTAGATCAAAGGCCGCGTCACCCGGCGGGCTTCTCGCTGAAAAATGCCGGGCAATGCACGCCCCGACTTGACCGCGTAGTACTTGCCACCGGTGGACCGAGCGATGTCTTGCAAGCGTTTGCTGTCGGACAACCCGTGCGATTCCACCGCGACCGTGCTGATCGTGATGCTGTTGTCTTGGAAGGCTTGGATGACACTGTTGGTGGGTGCTCCCGGGTCCCCGTCGCTGATGATGATCAAATGCTTGACTGAAGCATCGGTTCGAACCAACCCCGCAACCGCCATCCGCATCGCCGGATCAAATTCCGGCATGTCGCCTGGTGACATCCGTCCCACCGCCGCCAGCATCGCGCGTCGATTGGGGCCGACCTCCAACATGCCTTTGGATCCGCCCCACAACCATTTGTCACCGTTCATGGTCCAGTGAACCACGCCGGCTTGATCCGCGCTGCCGAGTTGCTCAATCGCCGCGATCGAGATCTGCTTTTGCCAGTAATTGCCCTGCGCCATTTCGCTGGCGTGCATGATCAAGGCCAGAGCCCCGACACCTTGCACTTTGGTGTTCTTGATTTGGAAGTCGACCGGCATCGCTTTTTCAAGCTCCGTCCCTGTCCATCCACCAGCCCCCAGCGAATCCGGGCCGCCGATCATCAGCAACCCGGCCCCGAGTTGCTGGGTGTTGCGGACCAGCATTTCGATTTGGTCATCACTGAACGAAGTGATCGTTTGAGTGGTGTCACCGGACACCCTGGCAACGCCAGCCAAAATCACCGCGTCGTAGGGTTGCAGCTCGGCCAGCGATCCGAAGAGCTGCGTGGTTGGCATGGGAGTCACTTCGATGTTGGAATCTCGCAACGTTGCAATCAGCAGTTCGAAATCACCAATGTCCTCTGGACCGTGAATCAACAGCACACGTCCTTTGCCACGGACGTAGGTGTAGCCGGTCGCACTGTTGTTCTGCGTCAGAGAATCGTCTTCGTCGTCATCGGCAATGAATTCCGCTTCATAGGTGTACGCCGCTGGTTGATCGATCTTGTGCTGCAGCGGGAACACGTTCTTTCCCGGTTGCAGCTCCACGGTCTGTTCGAGCAGCAACGCTTCTTCGCCTGCGACCTTCTGTTTGACGCGCAAGCGACCTGTGACAGGTTTCTCTGGATCGGATTGCTTGGCACCTTGGCGATCCACCACGATGCGTGCTTCGAATGGTTGGCCTTTGCGAATGTTCGTCGGCAGATCGATCTTTTCGACCAAGACTTCTCCGCCGGCCTCCTTCAACACTGGAACCACGTCGATCCCAATCCCCGCGTCCACAATCCGGCTGCCGATTCGGCGAGCTTCTCCCATGTTCTCGTTGCCATCGGTCACGATCACGATGCGGCGTGACGTGTCCTCGGGCATGGATGCCTGAGCGAGGTTGAGTGCCGTTTCCAGATTGGTCGCGTCGGTGCGTTCCAGCAAACTTTCCAGACGACGAATCGGCGGCACGTTGTCGTCGTAAGGCGGAATCTCGATCATCGCATCCCGACCGAAGACGATGATCCCCGCGCGGTCACCACGCGTTGCATTTCGGTGACGGCGAACCGATTCGATCACGTAATCCAGCATCGCCGTTCGTTTCGCCGACGGAATGCTTTCGCTTTGATCCAGCACGTACATGACCGTGATCCGGTCACTGGTCCAGACCAGTTGCACACCGGCAAGCGCCGCGACGATCGCGGTCCAGACAACGGTCCGGACGATCAAAGCAACGACCCGTCGCCAAGCCCCTAGCACTCGCAAGTGCGACCATCCCAGCCACCACAACAACGGCAGCGCAGCCAACCACCAAAGGTAGTCGGGCGATTCAAAACCGAGGCGAAAAGGAAATGTCACGAAAGAGCCCTGGATGGCTGAATAGCCCCTTGAGGCTGGGGAGCCCCGCGAGGCTGGAGGAACCCAGTGAGGCCGGAGGAACCCAGTGAGGCCGGAAAAGCGATCGTCAACCCAAGTCGATGCAGCGACCTGACCACTGGCGTGTCGCTCACACCCACCGCTCCATCATAACGCAGGATCCAACGGTGGGGTCCCGCGGTGTTCGCACCTGATTGCCAGCCGATCAGACCGAGGTGTCCGATGGAACGGGCTCGGCAGCAGAGGCTTCGGCCGCGTCTGGTTCCGTTTCGGTTCGGTCCCAGAATGTCACGGCGAAGACAACAAAGATGATCGCCGCCATGATGGCGGGCGACAACCAAAAGTCCTTCCACTGTCCCATCGTTTCCGCCAAAATCCCCGCATCGAGTCCCTCGGGCAATGCTCGTGAAAACATCTGCGTGAATGATTCCAGGAACGACAGGGACGTCGATTCACCGCGTGCATCCGCCAACGCTTCCACGTAGGTCGGCGAGGAAGTCACCTGCTGGCCGTAGTTTCCGAACGTCAAGTTGAGAGGAATGAAGCCAAACAAGTCTCCTCCCGCCATGATCCGGTAACCAAAGAACATCCCGACGCCTTGAGTCAAGAACACCAATAACCCCTGGGCTTGGCCGCGAATGCCAAGCGGGGCTTTCTGGTCGGTGTACATGAACCCCGTCACAAAGAAAAAGTCATAGCAAATGCCGTGCAGCGCCACCGCGGCGAGCAACATCCACGTGACTTGATCTGGTGCGCCATACGCGAACAGAGCGTAACGCAACACCCAACAAGCCATCCCAACCAAGATCATCACTTTGACGCCTAAACGGCGGAAGAAGAACGGGATCAGCAACATGAAGATGATTTCGGACATCTGCCCGATTGTCATCGTCGCCGCCGGTTCCGCGAATCCGGTTTGGCTCAGGTACGTGGCTGTCATGCCGTAGTAGTAAGCCAAAGGAATGCAAATCAACGTCGAGCAAGCCGCGAAGATCAGGAAGTTCCAATCTTTCAGCAACGCAAATGCATCGACCATGAACAGCGACCGCATGTCCATCGGCTTGCCTTTGAGCGGTGGCGGGGTGTGCGGCAAAAAGAAACACAACACACCCAACGCGAGCGAGCTGACCGCACCGAGCCAAAAGATGTTGTACGACGAGGACCAACCCAAGATCCCGACCGTCAAGCCCGCAGCGATCCAGCCGATCGTGCCCCAAACGCGAATCTTCGGGAAATCGTTTTGACTGGGGATGTTCGAAAATGCGATCGTGTTGCCCAGTCCCAGTGTCGGCATGTAACACAGGAGGTACGCCAAGATCATCCAGACCAAAGTCTTGCCAGCGGTGTTCTCCTCCGCTTGCGAGGCGCTGAAGGCCTCCGCATCGTAGGTGCCCGCAGCACGCATGGCATCGGCGGTCTCATTGGCAAACGCTGAAGCACTTTCCGCCATTCCTGGGATCAATAGCATGATGCCGCCGCCAACCAGCATCAGCGATCCCATCACACGTTCGCTCGCAAAGAACCGGTCGGCGACCAATCCCAAGAACAAGGGAGCGAAGATTGCTGCGAGGGGAGCCGCTTCATAGGCACCGCCAATGAACGCTCCCAACAAATTCGAATCCATCGCAGCGGACAGGCTCGCGAACCAAGCTCCCCACGCGAAGAATTGGAGGAACATCATCAGCGACAACGATGGGACGATCCATCTGGCGGCGGACTGGGAGTTGGATTCTGCGTCTTGCATTTGAGTCAGCACTGGGAAACGAGGCAGGAGGTTTCAAGGTGAGCTTTCCGGCTGCGGCCGGCGCTCTCGCAAGTGGGGAGCCACGCGATGGCGGCCGCGGGTCGGCCCATCTTAAGACAATTCGCAGGAGCCGTGTCTCGACTCAGCCTCAGTTTGTCGATTGCCTGCCCAAGCCAAACCGACTGTTGCGAATGCTGAACGCAGAGCAGGCTGTCGATGGATTTGCCCCGGTCTTCCTCAGTGGATCAATCGTTGCCCAACACGCATGCGAGCGGATTGGCCGGAGCCCTTGCCGGCCAGTGGCGAACCGATCTGCCTCCGCGGTCAGGCAAACCCGAGGGGCTTTGCGATCGATGAACAAACCCTTTGAAGGTCACGCACCCGGCGGGCTCCAGGTCCTGCCGATCATCGAGGCTCGCCCCACAACAGGTGGTTTCCTGCCACCGCTGGCGTCGATCGCGTTAGACTACGGTCGCGGTGGTTGCCATTGTCATTCCCCTCACTCGAAGGAGACGCGTCGTGTTGTTTGTGCCGATCTCGACCGACGCGCCCATTTATCACTGGCCGATCGCCACCGTCAGCCTGATCGTTGCCAATGTGCTCGCCTTCAGTGTTTGCGTCTGGGGGCTGGTCACTGGAAACATTGACTACGAAACGTTGGAACGCTTCGCTCTTTCGTACGAAACGATCCATCCGGTCCAGTGGGTGACCAGCGTTTTTCTGCACGCTGGTCCGTTTCACTTGATGGGCAACATGTTCTTCCTGTGGGCGTTCGGTCTGATCGTGGAAGGCAAAGTTGGTGCGTGGAAGTTCTTGCTCATCTATTTGGGCATTGCTGTTGGCGAATGCGTTGTCGAACAGCTGATGATGTTGGTCCTCGTCGGCGAAGGGTATTCACTGGGGGCCTCCTCAGCCGTGTTCGGATTGATGATGATTGCTTTGATTTGGGCACCTGAAAACGACGTCGAATGTGTGTTGGTCTTTGGGTTGTTCTTGCTCATCCGAGCCTTCGCGTTTGAAATCAAAGTCGTCACGCTCGCGATGCTGTTCTTGTTTCTGCAAGTCGTTGAAATGTTCGTCGCGGGGTTCTCCGTCTCGTCTGGGGTGCTGCATATGCTCGGTGCACTCGTTGGCGCACCCATCGGGCTCTGGATGCTGCACACGGGTCGTGTTGACTGCGAGAACTGGGACGTCATTTCCCGCAACGAGTGGTTGCAGGAATACGAGTGGCTCTGCCCACCGTCGCGTCGCGAAGCCATTCAGCGGGAAGCGGCCATTGCGTACGATCCTGTGGCGGCGGCCTTGGCGAGCAAGCATTCGCAAGTCGATGCGAAATCCACCTACGCTCAACGGCAATCGGCGTCGGCCACGCCAGTGAAAACCAAGCGTGGGTTCCTTGGCAAGAAAAAGCGTGGCCCCAACGATGCTGCCGCAGCCGCTCAAGCCGCGATGACCGCGTCGCAATCGCACTCCGAGTTCAATCGCCTGTCGATGCTGCTACGACAAGCCCTCGCGAGCGGCAGTTTGAGCGTCGCCAACTCCCACTTTGCCAAGCTGGACCAACTCGCCATCGCCACGGGGTTGTCCGACAAGACCCTGTTTGACTTGGCCAAACTCTATGCCGCAGGGAAACAGTTCGTTCCCGCAGCGGGCCCACTGCAAATCATCGCTGACCGCGACGGTTCGCTGTCCAACGAAGCACGCTTGCGACTGGCCCAGATCCAGTTCAAAGTCATGCGCCGCGCCGATCTCGCGACGGCCTCCTTGAATCAAATTCATGTGGACGAGAAGAAGCCCACCGAGTCCCAGCAACAAACGCTTGCCCGCCGAGACCAACTGCTCACCCTGTGCCGAGCAGTCGCCACGCCTCCGTGACCGCCAACGACGATCCAATCCAAATCCATCTCCTCCATATGGTGCCAGCCACCTTCATTTGACTTTGCTGCGGCGATGCATACGATGCTTTTGTCTTGCCAATCCCTTTGGAGAGCAGAGCGATGCCGCGGCCTCAGCGATGTGAACAGTTTGATCCAAACGAAGTGGGAATCGTGCACGTGGTCCAGCGATGTGTGCGACGCGCCTTCCTCGCAGGGGTCGACCAAGCGACTGGCA